>NZ_ADEG01000091.1 GCF_000177075.1 Hoylesella buccalis ATCC 35310 | reverse complement strand
GAATTTAAATCTATTCCGACTTCTGCTATTATATCTTGAGAGTCAGTTATCCATTTCCTTGCGTCAGCAGACCAATTAGAGGGAGCATGTTCTCTTACAATATGATGTCTATGCGGATTATACATATTTTTAGGAGCAGGTCCCATTTTTTTCATATCACTCGCACTTAAAGCGCATTTTTCTAATCCGAACAGGTCCAAGTAGCTATTGACATCTTCAACATATCCATAGAGTGTAGGATTGTTTCCAGCAAGCCCGATAGGGTCGGAGGAGATATACATACCCATTTGCGGGGAGTAATAGCGGAACCTATTATAATAAAGACCTGTTTTTTGGTCTTCGTATTGTCCTTGGAAACGGAAAGGTATGAAGTCTCGTTTTCCTCTGAGTTCCAGTACATCTCCATAGATGTCAAGGATGCAGTCCCAAACCACCTCACCCTTGCTGTCGAGAGCCTGAATAGGTGTACCCAGATAATCCTGCACGATGGTATAACGCTTACCGTCTTGCTGTTTGGCTATAAGAGCTAAAACAAAATCACGAAGAACGCTCGGCAAAGTTACATTTTATTTTGAAACAGAGAAAAGACAAGGATTTTATTCCTGTCTTTACACCTAATCTTTAAATTTGTTCTTGATAATCAGATGATTATTTTGACAAATCCCGATTGGGAGCATTACCCATAACTTCATTATTTCAGATTCTTGATATACTATTAGCTGCTTACAAGCCTTTTAAATTCCTCATAAATGTATTCACAAGCTTCATTTTCACTCTGAAAAGTGTGCTTGTCATCTCTGTTCCCTCGTTCATCTATATAAAAAACTTCCCATATGTTATAATTTTTATATAGGACAATAGTATTCCAATTGGCAACAGAGCCTTCAAGTGAATATTCATTAGGCTCAACCCCTAATTCGTTTAATTTTGCCTTTAATTCTATAATGTTCATAACTATACAGGTTTCAATATACTATTATAAATTAAACTTTTTAAGTACCTGAGCAACAAAAAGTTCTTGAACAAGCCGAGC
>NZ_ADEG01000092.1 GCF_000177075.1 Hoylesella buccalis ATCC 35310 | reverse complement strand
ATTTTGTCATCACTCTGTAGCTTGATTGATTCCATTGTTTTTCTTTAGAAAACCAATCTCCATGACTTTGACTGCCAATGTCATTGACCTTAACTGCCAAACTCTATGACTTTGATAGTCAAACTCAATGAGATTACAC
This sequence comes from Hoylesella buccalis ATCC 35310, assembly GCF_000177075.1. GTDB lineage: Bacteria > Bacteroidota > Bacteroidia > Bacteroidales > Bacteroidaceae > Prevotella > Prevotella buccalis. The sequence continues at coordinate 41,502 of NZ_ADEG01000092.1, read as the reverse complement.
GGCAATGGGAAAAACCTGTAAATAACAGCGTTTTGAGGTTGAATAAAAGAGCTGTTCAATTGGCCGGCAACCCTTGTGCTTACAGCCCGGCACACCTGACCGCCCTGATGCCAATTTGTGAGCGTTGCCCACTCATGTACGTCTTGAGCGTCATCGGTTCTTCCACCACTTTCCCGTGAATGGAGGAGGCATTGAGCAGATGCAGGCCATCGTCGTGCCAGATGGCGATGCCGACGTGACTGGTATCCAGCCCTTTTCGGCTGGTGAGCATGGCCAGGATGTCACCGTCTTTGATGCACCGCCTGAGGAGGGGCGTATTGCGAATGCTGTCCTTGGGAATGTACAGATATTCGTTGCCACTTAGCTCAATCTCCATTTCTCGAATGGCTGCGATGACCTCCGGCTTGCCCTTCATCATCGGATAATATTGCGGATGGGTTGTCATGTAATGCAGGTCAAGCACCTGTGTAGCCGAGAAAGGCGGGTCAAGCTCTTCAACATGCTGGATGTAGCCCATGCGCACGTTGTCTTCTATCCAGGATGAGAAGTAGTGAAGACGGTTGGGATAAGCTACTTTTCCATTGCGATATCTGACGAGTCGCAGAAATTGACAAAAGTCTTGAAAACGCTTTTGATGGTTCTTGTGGCATAAGAAAAGTGCCAAAACATTTTCCACATACGTTGTACAGTCAAGTTCGCGCAAGTTGATAACCAGGTTCTCCCGGTCGTTGTTTTCCAAGGTCTTGGCGATATAGGGCGTTCCAATCAACTGACGAGCAAAAAATATCACCATGTTTGTGCCTTTGTCTTGCTGACGGGCAGAAGCGAGAAGTTGTTCAACCTTGACACTGTCAGCTTTTTCATATTGCAGGGTTTGCCCGAAGACCTGTAGGCTGAAGGTGGATAATAGTAAAAATAGCAGTCGCATATATCAAATTATTTTTGTTTTATTTTTCCAAAATTAAATCCTACATAGATGTTGAAGTTACCGAAAATGGTACTTGTAGAAAACTGACCTTTCTGATAGTTGTATACGTGGAATATGGTACTTGTGCCTACATAATAGCGCGTATTGTTCCACACAACGCCAAGCCGGCCTACTGCATCGACGTTGAATTTTTTCAGATTGTAATCATGGGTGGTCGTTTGTTCTTTCAAAACGTCACCCACGCTGTGCTTGTACGCCAGCCCTAAGCATAGGGACGAGGCGAACAGCCAGTTGTGGGCAAACACCCAGTTGTAAGCATATCCGCCAGAAATTGAAATGTCGGAGTAGTGATAATTACCAAATGTCAGACGTGTGTCTTCTTTCGTTTTTCCCTCTTCCCCTGGTTTTAACACCGATCTGACCAGATGATTGAGTTCAGACAGGTCGATGCTCATCTTGTGCTTGGTATAGCCAATGCCCACCATAGGCGACCCATAACTTCTTCGTTGCACCGTAGATTGGCTGAAAGCGGCTGGGTAAGAGAATTTGCGGTGATTGAAAATGTAGTAGAGATTGAAGCCCTTGATGCTCGACTTGAAGCCATTGAACGGTTGTTTCTCAAGAGGTTTGGTGTCGATTTTATCATCAATATACAGGCTTCTGATATTATATAAGTTACCCGTTTTACGATAAAACAAATCTACGGTGAGGCGCGAAGAATAGAGGCTCAGGTCTATTTCTTGGCGATCCTTATTCTTGTCGTAGTGTTTGAGGTCGAAGGTATAGCCCAGAAAAAACCACCTATAGCCAACAAAAGGGCCTATCTTGATGCTCGGTTGAGGTGCCAAAGTGACAGATTGTCCTTTGTGGTTGCGCAAGCGATAGCCCTCATAGGTGTTGGTGTTTTGCAGCATCACGGTGTAGTAGTAATGCTGTGGTTCGACATAATTGGTGTCTACTTCCGAGAAACTCTCTACGAACCTGACCGCCCCCTGGGTTAGTTTCTTGAAGAAACCTTTTCTCTCAGGGATGGTATCAGCCAGCATGTGGGTCGAAAATACGACCAACAACAGTAGTGTGTATCGTTTGTAGTGTAGCATCAAAATAGGTATGCAGTTAAAATTTACCCAATATTCTGTCCATCACCCAATTTACTGGCGTGGCACTGACGCTCGTGCAGGTGCAGACACCGATACCTTGCAGGTCTTCGGTAACCGCTTTGATGATGGGTAGCTGAACGTATGATGGGTTAGGAACCGTGATGTTTCGGATGCCGTCAGAGGTGATTAACTGAATGGGATGATAGTTGTAAACCGAGAACGACAGTGAGCCTTGCTCGCCAACCACGTCGATGCTGTCTTCCTTTGCACTCTGATGACCCACGAAGCACCATGACCCGCTTCCCGGAAGACCATTCTCAAAAAGAAAACAGGCACTGATGGTGTCCTCGGCAGAGTATAGGTGTGCGCGGTTGGCACAATAGCCATGCGCTTGGGTAATCACACCAAAGAATTCTTGCAGCAAGTCAAGTTGATGGGGTGCCAGGTCATAAAAGTAGCCACCGCCAGCGATGTCGGGTTGCAGTCGCCATGGAAGATGACGGCTGCCGCTGTAGTCCAGATCCCGAGGAGGAACAGAAAAACGCACCTGCACGTTGGTCACCGTACCTATGGTTCCACTGTCCAGGATGCTTTTCACCTTCTGAAAATAGGGTAGGTATCTTCTGTAATAGGCTACAAAGCAGGGAACTCCCGTTTGCTGGCTTACTCTGTTGATGCGCGCACAGTCTTCATAACTGGCAGCCAAAGGCTTCTCAATGTAGACCGGCTTGCCCGCCTTCATGGCCATGATGGCGTAGGTGGCATGGCTAGAGGGTGGGGTAGCGATGTAAATGGCGTTCACCTCGGGGTCATCGATGAGCTGCTGCGCATCGGTATACCATTTCTTGATGTGGTGACGCTCGGCATACGATAGCACTTTTTCCTTGCTCCTACTGTACACAGCTTCTACATGCGACCCTTCAACCTCATTGAAGGCGGGCCCCGATTTCAATTCGGTGACTTCGCCGCATCCGATGAATCCCCAACTGATATGTTTCATATTAATTGAAAACGAAGTTAATGATGAACAGAATGGCTAACGTTACGAGTGTGATGTTGAGTTGTTTCCAACGGCCAACACACAACTTCAAAATCACGTAGCTCAAGATGCCAAGGCAGATACCGTCGGCAATGGAATAGCAAAGTACCATGGTAATCATGGTAATGAAGGCAGGGAATGACTCGCTTACATCACTCAAATCGAGCTTTTTCACCGAGTCGAGCATCAGCACACCTACCAACACCAATGCGCCACTGGTAGCAGCACCAGGGATGAGGAGAAAGATGGGCGATACCAAAAGGGAAAGGAGGAAGAGAATACCCACAAATGCTGACGTCACTCCGCTTCGGCCACCTTCCGCAATACCCGATGCACTTTCAATATAGGTGGTGATGGTGGAGGATCCGAGCATGGCGCCACAGGTGGTACCAATGGCATCGCTCATCATCGCTTCTTTCACTCTTGGAATGGAACCGTCGGGTTGTACGATGCCCGTTTTCTCTGCCAAACCGACCAAGGTGCCGATGGTATCGAAGATGTTGACAATGAGCAACGAGAAAAACACCAACAGGGTCTTGATGTTGAAGAACCCATTAAAATCGAAATGACAGAAGATGGGAGAGATGTCTTGTGGCGCGGAAACCGGCAGCCAGCCATCAGGTATCATGGTGACGCCCATAGGTATGCCAATGAGCGTTGCGGCAACGATGCCATAGAACAGCGACCCTTTGACATTGCGGGCCATCAGGATACCACTCAGCAGAATGGCGATGATGCCCAATGTCGACTCGGGGGTGAAGGCACCCAAGCCCACAAACGTGCCTTCTTTGGCCACGATGATGCCCGCATTCTTGAGGCCGATAAACGCAATGAACATGCCAATGCCCGCAGAGATGGCGTACCGCAGGTTTTTGGGTATGCTGTCGAGAATTAATTCGCGTACATTGAAAAAGGTAATGAGTAGAAACACGAGCCCCTCAATGAGCATGATGGCCAGGGCTTGTTCCCATGAATAGCCCATAGCCTGACAGAGCGTGTAGGCAAAAAAGGCATTCAGTCCCATGCTGGGAGCCTGTGCAAAGGGCAGTTTGGCCATGAAGGCCAGCAGCAAGGTGGCTATAGCAGCTGACAAAGCCGTAGCCGTGAAGAGCGCGCCCTTATCCATTCCCGTGCTCGAGAGAATGGCAGGATTGACGGCGAGGATATAACTCATTGTTAAGAATGTGGTTGCTCCGGCAATCAATTCTGTTTTCATTTTCATGTTCTTGGTATCGAAGCCAAGAAGTTTTGTGAATGGTTTCATGAGATATAATTTGAAGATTCTTACAGTTTGGTTATTCTTCGCCTTTCTCCAGCCAGGCATCTATGAGCATTCTGGCAATGGAAAGCTTCTCTGGGATGGTGGGGAGATTGTTTTTGGAGAACCAATCCCCCTTGCTTAATTCTGAACGCTGCAACCGTACCTCACCGCTCACATAGTCGGCATTGAAGCCCACCATCAAGCCGGAGGGGTAGGGCCATGGTTGCGAACTGAAGTAGGTTACGTTCTTGATCTTGATGCCCGTTTCCTCCATGACTTCGCGATGAACGGCTTCCTCCAGCGTTTCGCCAGTTTCAACGAATCCCGCCACCAGTCCATAGAAGTCGGTTTTGAAGTTTTTTGCATGAACCAAAAGCACCTCATCTCCGCGGTGTATCAGCACGATGACGGCTGTAGCCAGCTGTGGCCACACTTCTTTTCCGCATTGGGTGCAGCGTTTTGAAATGGCGGTGTGCATCTGCATGGGGCCACCACATACGCCGCAAAACTTGGTGTTGAAGTCCCAATAGAGCAGCTCGTGGCACTTTCCGGCCATTAAATATAAGTCGTGGGGCAGCTTGTAGAATGAAGCGCGCAGTCCACACATCTCATATTGTGGGTTGTTGGTGATGGGCTCATCTATTCGAAATGCCCGAACAGGAGTGCCGTCTGCCTGGTTTTCCACATCCATGATGTGTGTCCAAGGCTTAGTGGGTATGGGAGGTTCATCGGCAAGCGGTATGGTATATAGACCGTTTGCTTGTTTTTCGAGCACGAGGTCTGTTTTACAAAATATAAAAAACAGGGTTTTCATTTCTCATCTTCCTCTCTTTGTGGTTGTCCAAAGATAAGCATTTTATCTCGTTTCAATGCAGGTATGGTCCACGCTGCGGGTACAAACTTCCAATTGTTATTGGGTTTGGGATTTATTTCTCCACATTTTTCAATCCATTGCATGAGATAATAACGCTGATCATGCTTACTCTCGAACACAATACGTTGTTTCAATTCGGTCATGAAGATGCCCGCGCCACGTGTCAAGAGTTCACCACCGCCGTTGCCTCTGTAACTGTTCATAGCAACCTTATACGTCTTCTTGAGGCTGAATGGCGTACCATCACTCATTTTCAAGATGTTAACTTTGTTTCCTTTTGGCTTGGTGACATCAACTTCATAATCGATGCCGGCAGCACTATCAAAATTGAATGTGAAGTTTTTAAAGCCATAACGTTGTTGGTCATCCTTGGTCTTGTTGTCGATGAGGAGAATGTGGTCGTCAGGAGAGATCATGGTGTTGACCCACAAATCGTAGCTCATTTCTAAGTAATTGCGAATCTCTTCGCCAGTCATCTTGAGCACATAGATGTTGTTTTCGTATTTGTAGAGGTTGAAAAGGTCACTTACAAACACGTCGCCTGCCTTGATTTGGGCATCAAAAGCAAGGGGTGCGTTGAACGAGATGTCGGCCCCTGTAACCGTCAGCTGTAGGTTGTGAATCAAATCAGTAAAGGCTGAACTGCCAAAATAGCAATCACGGCTGTAAATAGTGTGTTGAAATGAGCCAATCTTCCTATTGACAAATGCGTTGACGGCATTAATTTCGTCTTGAAAATGTGCCAAGAATTTTTGGTCAATCTGCTCATTTCGAATGTCTACCACGCGTCCGTTGACCTGCTTGCGTAATACGACATGGGTTTTCTTTCCTTTTCGTATCTGCTCATTCAGCGTTATTCTAATTTCGCTGTCGGTTACGTTGATGGCGTTACAACCAGGATTAAGACAAACAACAGGTTGGCCTTTGCTGTTGAGAATGGTGCTGCTGTGAGGGGTATGATCGTGTCCAAAGAGTATCAAATCGAAGCCCGGAACCTCTTTTGCCACGCGCAAGGAGGCATCTTCTTCGTAGGTTGGGGTGGTAATGCCACCCTGTTTGCCCGAATGAAACAAACCAATGACGATGTCGGGGTGTTCGGTTGTTTGCAATACATTCATCCAGTGGCGTGCCGATTGCACCATGTTTTCAAACCGAAGTCCACTCCATAACTTTTCTTGAAGCCAGTTGGGTATGGCCGGAGTGAGCATGCCAAGGACGGCAATCTTGATACCATCCCGCTCAAGAATGGTGTATGGATGAACGTATGGTTGTTGAGTTTGGGTATTGACAATGTTGGCTCCGAGGGTAGGACACGACACTTCTCGAATCCACTTGTCGTATACGGCATGCCCAGTTTCGATGTCATGGTTGCCTATGGTCTGTGCGTCATACCGCATGTAGTTGATAACAGAGGCTGCGATGTTGGGACCTTGCGTGTTGACATAGTTGCTGTAATAACAGATTGGCTGTCCTTGTAATATGTCACCGTTGTCCAGTAGAATGAGATTCTTCCCATATTTTTCCCGCAGAGAGTCAACATACGTCGTCACTCGGGCAAGACTACCTGCCTTTGGTCTGCGATTGATGAAGTCGTAAGGGAAGAAACTACCGTGGACATCACTGGTTTGGATGATGCGTAGATCAATTGTTTTGTTCTTGGCCATGATGCTTGTACTGCAACAAAGTGCAATGAGGCACCCCGTAATATATCTTTTCATGTTTATCACTCATTTGTGCAAAGTTAGCAGAAAAAATGATTAACCGAAGCGAATGATAAGGTTATTTGGTCAATTCGTATACAGGTTGTTTGGCAGCACAACTCACCATTTCCACCAACGCTTTTTGGGTTTGGCCTCTTCGGCAGTTTGTCCTCGTAAGTATGCTTCACGAATCAAGTCTTTAGTTGTTTTATGGTCGTGTATCATGTGATATATTTGTCCCCAGTCGGGCAATCCGCCAATGTTGCGATCATCGATGAAAAGGTCGGCCTTAATCTTTCTAGAGAAGTGGTTGTTGTTGGAGGTACCTTCCTCTTCTGGATAGTCCTTGTTGACCGTCCAAAACTCTACCCCGCGTTCTTTGCACCAATCTACAGCTTCTTGCAGGAGAGTTCCTTCTCGTACGCTCCATAAGATGAGTCGATGATGCTCCTTGATGAGCATTTTGAGTGTTTCGGTAGCGAAAGGTATCTCTTGTCCTATCGCGGGGTACTTATGTTCTACGATGGTTCCGTCAAAATCAACTGCTATTGTCATCTATTTGAAATCAGTTTAAATGGTGGCAAATATAAAAATGATATTAGCACGCCATCAAGTGCATTAACGCTTGATGGACGTGTCGTTCTTGTCTCCATAGTGGCTGTTTGCATAGTTGCCGTAAGTACCGTAATTGCCATAGTGACCGTACGATCCGTATTTCCCATATTTTCCACCGTATCGTCCATACCTCCCATACTTTCCGTATCTGCCATATCCATAATAATATCCATGCTTCTTCTTGGACATGTCGATACCATTGATGACGATGGATATGTTAGGAAGTTTCTTCTCTTTTGCCAAGCTGTTGATCAGTCCGAAGCTTTCTTTTGGCGTATAATCAGCACGGCACATGTAAACTGTGGCGTCTGCTACACGTCCTATTTGCAACGTGTCGGTGACGAGACCAACCGGAGCAGTGTCGATGAGAATGTAATCGTACTTTTCCTTTAAGTGGTTGATGATGATGTCGAGCGATGGGCGAGCTATTAATTCGGCAGGGTTGGGAGGAATGGGTCCTGACATGAGAAGATCCAGGTTGTTGTTCACGCCCGATGGCAAAATTTGGCTTTGGATTTCTTCCCAGTTAGGCTGCTCCTTGGTCAACAACATGGTAATGCCATGATGATGGTCGTTTATTTCAAAGAGCTCGGCCAAGCGTGGCTTGCGGATATCCAATCCAACGATAATCACTTTTTTGCCAAGCAGTGCGAAGCTGACTGCCAGGTTGGACGCATTGAATGTTTTGCCTTCGCCAGAGGTACTCGACGTGAAGAGGATGACCTTCTGGTTTTCTTTCAACATGAACTGGAGATTGGTTCGCATGCTTCGGAAGATTTCTTCCATCTGGTTGTTCTGGTTCTCGTGAACCACGATGTCGGCTTTTGTCTTGGCTGTGTCACTTGCAACAGCGACGTCGGCCAAGATGGGAAGCTTGGTAAGCTTGGCAACATCGTCGTGTCCTTCAATCCTATAGCGGAAGAAGTTGATTAAGAATAAGATGAGTGCAGGAATACCCAGTCCCAAAAGCAAGGCGATGAGGAAGATGATTTGTCTTTTAGGACTTACTTGTCCACCGTTGGCGGGTTCGTCTATCAATATGCCTTTGTCGGCAGTTGCAGCAAGCGAGATAGAGTTCTCTTCTCGCTTCTGTAATAACATCAAATAGAGTCCTGACTTAACATCTTGCTGTCGGCCAATCTGAGTAAGCATTCTTTCTTGCTCTGGACTTGCTGTGAGTTGTCCTTGATACTTTCCGTATTGCGAAGCAACATTGTTGCGCTGAATTTGAAGTCCTTTCTTGGCCTGGGCCATGGCACGGTGGATGCTGTTGTTCAAATCATCCAATTGAGAGGTGAGGGGGGTTACCGTTGGTGAGGTTTCGGAAGCACTGCGAAGAAGTCTTTTTCTTTCCAATGCAATTTCATTGTACTTACTGATCAAGCCGTTCACCGTAGGGTCTGAGATGCCCACGTTGGCTGGTAGAGTCTGATATTGGTTGCTGGGTTGCGACATGCTTTCTTGTACGCTGTTGAGCAGGGCTACCTGTGTATTGGCTTCTGCCAGCTTCTGGTCGTACTCGTTTGCATTTTGCATGGCTTGACCAGCATTCATCGCTTGATCTACCATTCTGTTGCGTTTCTTGTAGCTTTCCAGCTGTCCTTCAGTAGCTCCCAATTCTTCACTGATCTTTTCCAGACGGCTATTGATGAAGGCTTCTGTATTGCGTGCTACCTCATTCTTGTCCATGTTGGCCTGTCGGTTATAACAGATGACCAATTGCTTTAAGTAATCGCTGGCGCGAGTAGGTACTTCGTCCTTGACTCCCAGAAGAGCAATGGATGTTGTTTTATTGTTCTGTGCTACAGAGAAAGCGCCTCTGTATCCTGCTGCTACGCTTTTGGGTGGAAGAATGGAAACCTTGAACGATTGTCCGTCTTTCATGGAGCCTGCATTTTCGTTCATGAACGATAGAATACCAACTTTGGTAACTATTGTGGATGGCAGTTGACTAATCTTCTTGTCAATGTTCGTGGTTTGCCATCCTCTTCCTTCGACGGGGCTATTGTAACTTCCTGTGACATGATATGTGTTGCCTACTCTCTGGATAACCATAGAGATGGGTGAGCGCAGCTTATCGAGATGGGCAGGATCGAGGTCCACGCTGATGGGCTGACTCTTATAGATAACCATGTCTCTCACTCTTCCTTCAGAGGTATATTTAACGTAGAGCTTCAGGTCTTTCACCGTCTGTTCTGCCAGGTTCAGGGAGGATAAGATCTCCATTTCATTATCTATACCCGTTGAGTTTGACATCATGCCAAGGTTTGATGAATAGAGCAATGAGCTTCTTCCTCTTCTAGTTTCTTCCTCTTTAATTAGCAGCTTGGCGAACGACTGATAGATGCGTGGCGTGTATCGCAGATAGATGGCTGCCGCTCCCAGACAAATAATTACAGACAGTACAAACCATTTCCAGTTGAGGATGAGTGTCTGTATGATCGTTTGTAAATTGAAGAATGAATTCTCCTCTTGTCCTTCAACGTTCTCCAATTCCTGATTCTTTATCTCTTCTTCCATTTTTTAGCTAAAATATAAATTCTTATTTCCTGTTCATTCCTTCCCAGCCATCCCGTTAAATGGTCCTGCTAGCGATGTCTAAAAGGTATTTTCCATAATTGTTTTTCAACATGGGTTCTGCTAGTTTCTTAAGTTGTTCGGCGTCAATCCATCCTTGCTTGAAAGCAATTTCTTCCAAGCAGGCGACTTTCAATCCCTGTCTTTTTTCAATCACCTCGATAAATGTGCTTGCTTCAGACAGACTGTCGTGAGTTCCAGTGTCCAACCATGCGAATCCACGTTGCAGAGTTTTTACCTGAAGTTGCTGTCGTTCAAGAAATGTTTGGTTAACAGTCGTGATTTCCAGTTCTCCTCGTTCGCTTGGTTTGATTTTCTTTGCAATGTCAATTACAGAGTTTGGATAGAAGTACAGTCCCACTACAGCATAATTGCTTTTAGGGTGTGCGGGTTTTTCTTCAATGCTCAGGCATTTCCCTTGACCATCAAATTCCACCACGCCATACCGTTCTGGGTCGTTCACATAGTAGCCGAAAACGGTTGCCTTATCTTTTTGTTCGGCGTCTATTAAGCTTTGTTTCAGCAGAGCGGTGAATCCCGAACCATAAAAGATATTATCACCCAGCACCAGGCATGCGGAGTCGTCACCAATAAAGTCTTCACCCAGGATAAACGCTTGTGCCAAACCATCAGGGCTTGGCTGCTCTACGTATGAAAACTTCACGCCAAGGTCATGACCATCACCAAGAAGTCTCTTGAACCCTGGTAAATCATGAGGTGTCGAAATGATGAGAATTTCTTTAATTCCTGCCAGCATCAAGACTGATACTGGATAATAAATCATGGGCTTGTCAAAAATGGGAATGAGCTGTTTGCTTATTCCTTTGGTGATGGGATAAAGGCGTGTTCCGGAGCCACCGGCTAAAACGATTCCTTTCATTCTTCGAATCTAATTGGTTATTAATCTGATAATCGCAACAGAATTATATTTGCTATGGCTATCACTCGAACAATCAACTTGCATGATTAGATGGAGCCTTTTGTTACCAACAAGGCTCAAACATCATACTTGTTGTACTTTTTCAAAAGTTGTGTACAAAGGTATAAATAATTATTGAAAGCGGAAAGTGCTACAGCTAAAATTGTTTCTTTTGTTTTGTATATTTATGGTTTTATCATACCTTTGTAGAGATTTAGGAAAAATCTCGTGGTTACGAAATGAATTTAATTTTACAATATAATGGCAAATTTATTATCAAAACTGTTTGGAAAGAAAGATCGAAATGACACTACTGGTGGAATGGAAGACTACATGACACTCATCAGGGTTTACTTTCAATCGGCTATAGCAGCTCAGTTGGGTATCAACAACTTAAAGATGCTGCCCGACCTCAGGACGTTCAAGATTACTTTGCACGTTCCTACTGTTAACAACAAGCTGGGAGTGGGCGAGAAAGCACGGTGCAAAAACATGTTGAAAGAAATGTATCATACAGATGATCTTTTTTTCAAAGAAATTGATCAGAGTATACGAAAGAATTGTCGAAGGTTGGAAGATGTGCAACCTTATTTGCTACAGTTTCAGGGCTTTACTCAAGAACTGATGATGCTTGTCGGAAACTTGATGAAGTTTAAGTTGCGCATGCCGTCCATCTTCAAGAGTGCGTTGTACACCATGACAGAAAAAACCGTGAACGACATCTTTACTAAAAATGACTATAAGGATGCTGGTGTCATCAAAGCAGCGGTCGCTGTTCGGCAGTATAACAAACGACTGGGATTCTCTCAAAAGTGGACCACCGATTTCATTCATCAGGTAGTAATGCTGGCTAAAAAAGAACCGAAGCCAGGAAATGAGAACCAAAAATAACCATCAATCACACAAAACATTACGACAACTTGGCGTTGCTCGCGCAATCGGCTAAGATTAAAGTGATGGACAAAAAAACAACCGATAATTTGTGATTGTCAATTTATTACGCTAAATTTGTGACCAAATTGTATGTCGATGGATGCTAATGAGAAAACTCTAACGCTCTTTACCACTCGCATGAGGCAGATGATTCTCCAGTACAAGGAAACAAAACAGGAGAACAACAGCTTGTATGCAATGGTTGACGAGCGTGATGCCAAGATAAAACAGCTCGAGGCGAAGTTGAATCAAGCACAAAATGACTACAACAGTCTCAAACTAGCCAAGATGATAGAAATTTCTACAACTGACCTTGAAGCGGCCAAGAAACGATTGTCAAAGCTGGTAAGAGACGTCAACAAATGTATCACGCTACTGAATGAAAAGTAATCGGAGCGATGGCAGGAGACAATAGAGATAAACTACAGATAAGATTGCATGTTTACGATACCGACATGAGCGTCACGGTCATGCGGCAGGATGAGGAGTATTATCGTAAGGCAGCCAAACTTATTACTGATACTGTAAACACTTACGCTTCTGTTTTCAAGGCAAAGAGAAGCGAGAAGGATATACTCTATATGGCTTTGATAGACATAGCATTGCGTTACAAAAAGGAGTTTGCACGCAATGATGTCACCCCGTATAGTAAAATCATATCTCAATTAACTTCTGAAATTGAAGAGGCACTGAAGGATTAAACCAACCTTCCACAACGTGCATTCTTGTACCAGGAAGTTATTTATCTTTCTAAGCCATTCTGATTTAAGCGGAAATGTATGGTGCAACGTGCGGATTGCCGCGCTTATGCATGATTCTTCCGACCTCTTTCATTTATGTAGTTATTATAAATGAAATTTAAATTTAAAAATAATGAGTATAGTAATTGTTGCCATCGTAGCGCTGATTCTTGGCGGACTGGGTGGCTATGCGATTTTCCGTTACATTGTTAAAGGAAAATATAATGAAATGGTAGCAGCCGCTAATAAAGAGGCTGAGGTTATTAAGGAAAAGAAATTGTTGGAGGTCAAGGAGAAATTCCTGAACAAGAAATCTGAGTTGGAAAAGGAAGTTCAACTTCGCAACCAAAAAATCCAACAGACCGAGAACAAGCTCAAGCAAAGAGAAATAGGATTGAGTCAGCGTCAGGAAGAACTCGGACGCAGAAAACAGGAGGTAGACCATCAGCAACAGCGCATCGACAATGAAAAGAAATTGTTGCAAATTAAGCAGGCCGAACTCGAAAAAATGCAACTGCAAGAGCGCGAAATGCTGGAAGAACTCTCCGGACTGAGCGCCGAAGAAGCAAAAAGCAGATTGATAGAAAGTCTGAAAGACGAGGCTCGTACGGATGCAGCCGGCTACATCAATGAAATCATAGACGAGGCCAAACTCAATGCCAACCAAGAGGCTAAGAAGATTGTCATACAGACTATCCAGCGCGTCGCCACTGAGACGGCTATTGAAAACTCTGTCAGCGTCTTCCACATTGATAACGATGAGGTGAAAGGCCGCATTATTGGACGCGAAGGACGCAACATCCGTGCTTTGGAAGCTGCAACGGGAGTAGAAATCGTTGTCGACGACACACCCGAAGCCATCGTTATTTCTGCGTTCGATCCAGTGCGTCGAGAGGTTTGCCGTTTGGCTCTTCACCAGCTTGTTGCCGATGGACGTATCCACCCCGCACGTATAGAAGAGGTGGTGGCAAAGGTGAAGAAGCAACTTGATAACGAAATCATCGAAACGGGAAAACGAACCGTGATCGACCTAGGCATTCATGGCCTGCACCCAGAACTGGTGCGCATCGTAGGCAAAATGAAATATCGCTCAAGCTATGGACAGAACCTCCTTCAGCATGCACGCGAAACCGCTAATCTCTGTGCGGTGATGGCGTCAGAGCTGGGACTCAATCCCAAGAAGGCAAAGCGTGCAGGACTTTTGCACGATATTGGTAAGGTACCTGATGAGGAAAGTGAACTGCCCCACGCACTGTATGGTGGCAAGCTGGCCGAAAAATACAAGGAGAAGCCAGATATCTGCAACGCCATCGCAGCCCACCATGATGAGGTAGAGATGCAAACACTGCTGGCTCCCATTGTCCAGGTGTGTGATGCCATCTCGGGTGCGCGCCCTGGTGCACGTCGCGAAATTGTGGAAGCATACATCAAACGACTGAATGACCTCGAAGCTATTGCCATGAGTTATCCTGGTGTCACCAAGACCTATGCCATACAGGCTGGCCGCGAACTTCGCGTTATCGTAGGTGCCGACCAGATGGATGACGCCGAGACACTGAAGTTGTCAGATGATATTGCCACCAAGATTCAAAACGAGATGACTTATCCTGGACAGGTAAAAATCACCGTCATTCGCGAAACACGCAGTGTGGCCTACGCTAAATAAGAGGCGCTAAGATTATAATTATATCCACTAAGATAAAAAGTAAAGGGTGTGTCAAGCTGTTGATGCACCTTTTTTTGCTTCGTCACTCCAAAAAATATACCGCTATATGTGTTTCTCCTATGTATGGCAGAGCACAAAATACGAAATAAAGTACAGGCTGCGATAGCGTGCTAGACGCTGGCAGCCATGGAGATGAGTTGTAAATGGTGGCGTTCCGCCAAGCACGTCGTCTGGTCAGCCACCGACTGCTTGACGTGTAGTGGATTCAATCCCATTGAGTTTAGCATCCAATCTCTATGACTTTGCCAATCAAAAGCATTGACTTTGGATGTCAAACTCATTGACTTTGAAAATGGATTGATAGTTTGTTGCCGAACAAAGCAAAAGCTTTACTCAATACTTTTTACCGTAACTCCCTCAAAATGAGATATTAAAGACAAAATGTGGTTATTGGCTTTGGCTCGCTTAATGGTTATTTCCATTTCGACGTTGTAGCCAGTTCCTGCGCCAGATTTTTCAGGGTGAATCTCGTATGAGTTGATGGTTATCTTTTCTTGGTCAAGATGATTCAGGATGTCTTGAATGCGTTTCTTGTCAGAAGCGGTAAATATGAGATTAATGTTTCGGTTGCCAAAACGCTTCATCGTATAATTCAACGTTTCCAGGCAGGCAAGCACCATGACTGTTGAAGCCACAGCAATGACGTACATACTAGCACCACAGGCCAAACCGATGGCGGCCGTTGCCCATAAACCTGCGGCTGTTGTAAGTCCGCGGATGACCTGTTTTTGGAAAATAATGGTGCCGGCACCGATGAAACCAATGCCCGATACAACTTGTGACGCAATACGCGAAGGATCCAAAGACACATTTGGCTGTGTGGCAAGTATGTGCTCAAAACCGTACTGAGATACCACCATAAAGAGCGCACTGCCCAGGCCTACGAGGAAGTGCGTGCGAAAACCTGCTTCTTTGGCTCTGTATTCGCGTTCTAAACCGATGAGACCGCCTAAAAGGGCAGCTATCATTATGCGAAGAATCAAATTGATGTCCATATTATACCTTTATTCGTGCGAAGATAAATAAAAATTCATGGAATAGCAAACTAGCATTAGAAAAAATAGCTACCTTTGTACCAGATTGTATTTCGAAGTTATCAAGACATCGATTTGAGTCGATCAAAAACAAACGTGAAGTTATGAAATCGTTGAAAGAATTGTATAAAATAGGTAGGGGACCCTCCAGCAGTCATACCATGGGACCTCAATTGGCTTCAAAGATATTCTTGGAGAAATATCCTCATGCCCATAGTTACGAAGTGACGCTCTATGGCAGTTTGGCCGCAACGGGCAAAGGGCACATGACCGACGTGGCTATCATTGACGTATTGGGAGTGAACCATAAGTTGGAAATAGTGTGGAAGCCCAAGATATTTCTTCCATTCCATCCCAACGGAATGGAGTTCAAAGCTTTTGGTGACCATCAGGAACTGTTGGGCAGCTGGGTGGTATATAGTGTCGGTGGCGGTGCCTTGTCGGAAGGAAAAGGGGATGATGATCTGTTCAATACCCAGGATGTGTACGATCTGAACACCATGAAGGACATTATGAAATGGTGTGAAACCAATGGTCGAAGTTACTGGGAATATGTCGCCATGTGTGAAGGTGATGATATTTGGGACTATCTCATGGAATGTTGGAACGTGATGAAAGCGGCTGTGGAACGAGGCATCAATCATGAAGGAGTGCTGCCCGGTCCCCTGAATCTTCGTCGAAAAGCGCCCAGCTACTATGTGAAGGCGACGGGGTACAAGAGGTCTTTGCAAACACGTGGACTTGTATATGCATACGCACTGGGGGTGAGTGAGGAGAATGCTTCCGGTGGAACTATTGTCACAGCCCCCACCTGTGGTGCATCTGGTGTGATGCCAGCGGTGTTGTATCATTTGGCCAAGGGACACGAATTCAGTGATACGCGCATCCTACACGCTATGGCCACGGCCGGACTGTTTGGCAACATCGTGAAGCACAATGCGTCTATCTCTGGCGCTGACGTAGGATGTCAGGGCGAGGTGGGCGTAGCTTGCGCTATGGTTGCAGCGGCAGCGTGCCAGTTGTTTGGTGGCAGTACCATGCAAATAGAGTATGCGGCCGAGATGGGACTTGAACACCATTTGGGTATGACTTGCGATCCGGTATGTGGTTTGGTTCAGATTCCGTGTATCGAGCGCAACGCTTTTGCCGCAACCCGAGCATTGGATGCGAACTTATACTCCTCGTTTTCAGACGGCAAACATCGTGTGTCGTTTGATAAGGTGGTGAGAGTGATGAAGAGAACAGGACACGACTTACCTTCGCTTTATAAAGAAACCAGCGAAGGAGGATTGGCCGCAGAGAAGTTTTAGGCTAGTGCTCCAATTTGTGTGTCAGCGTTATCGTGAGCTTTGAAAGCCTTCCAGCAGTTGGTATTTCTTGCGCATCATCCTGTTGTAAATGTTGCGTAGCCAAAACTTACTGGTGGCGATGAAAGCTACGCCTACGACCAACATGAAGGCATAGACCTGTTGTTCGCTCATGAAACCGCTCAACGTGGTAATGAGGATGCTGGGTACAAAGAGACATCCCATGGTGACAACCAGCTGTCTGTAGTTGTTTTCCATTCCGGCCTTACTTATGTATTTGGTGTTGAGCGGTAAGGTTTGCTTGTTGTAGACGGCCATTTGGAAAAGGATGAAATATTGAAAACCTGCCGTAAATACAGCATAAGCCAGAAGCATGAGTAAAGACCATTTGCCGACAACGACTGTTGGAATCATCAACAGGAATGGTACTAACAACATAACGCAGTAGAATATATATTTCGCTTTGAGGAGCGATAGAATGTTTTCCTGGTGTACCATGAGACAATCAATGTAGTTGCCTTCATTGCACATGATGCGTGTCAGCATCACCGCACCAAAGACAACAAAGTTGTAACAACCCAAGAATGAGACCATGGCACCGCTGTCATAGATGTCTGTAAAAGAGAGCAATGCAGAGAATAGCAACACCACACTGACGGAGGTAATGAAGCTTTTTTGGGGATTCTTGTTGCGCAATAGGGTTTTTACTTCAAGTTGTAGGTAAAGACCTGTTTGTCCAAATCGCTCAAAGAACGAAAGCTTATTGACACGGTGCAGGTTCGTTTTTTCTAAATGCATCAATTCTGACAGGATGTGTGCATACTGGATGCGTCGGTTGAGGAAGAAAAGAAGAACCAATAAGGCTACAAGGATGAGGTAGGGGAGAAGGCTCCCGTCTGTGAAGAAATGTCCTATGCCAGTATAAAAGTCAAACAGATGCTCCAGGCTGGCATGCTGACCTAGGTACCAGGGCATGGCCATGATGGCATAAACCACGCCCACCAATATCCACCAAAGTGCACTGTCATTGATCAAGGTTCGTGCTATATAATACCATTGTGTATTGATCAGCATGAGTAGCCAAAAGAAGAATAACACGCCGAGTGATACCCATACACCAGAACTGAAGACAACCGACATCAGTATATAGGGAACATAAAAGGAGAACCAGGTGAAGTTGTATCCAGAAAGAAGTGATGTTCCGATGAAATTGTCAATGCAAGCATACTTCGAAATGGGCAACAGAACGTAGGGCTTGATGAGCTGTGCGGGGATTTCTTGGAAGGCAAATCTAAATAAAAAATCAAGCACAAGGATGAAAGGAACTGTTCCGCAAACGAATTCAACTGGGGTGTAGGAGCGGCTGTCATTGGCTGCCAATGAAAAAAGAATGGCGATGAAGCAAAAATAAACGAACCCAAAAATGGTCATTCCCCACATGACGTACTTGGCAGCCTTGTTTTGTTCAAAACTTAAATTGCGTTTCTCGGCAAGTTTCCGATGACGCCAAATCATCTTGAACAAGTCAAATCGTTGTTTGAAACCTGCTAACAACAGTGATTGTTCCATTGACTTCATGTGGTAAAATATTGATAGGTGATTTCTTGTTCGCTAGCTTAATGCAGGCTATCTCAAATCAATGACCTCGGCAGACGGCAAGTCTTTCGATCGGAATACGAAAGTACTGTTGGGAAGGTTCTTGGCTTTAAAGTTGATGATGTTGATGACGGTCCAGCTACCCCCTTGTTTAATCTTAACTTGCGACGGACTGTAGGTTCGCTTGTTGATGTAGATGTACATATCTGGTATGCCATTGTTCTTGTTTTGGGCAACCATGTGTACTTCGTAATTGTTTCCCTTTACTCGGTGACTCAGTTGATATCCCGCCTTATACATATTGATGAAGGTGTAGGGATTCATGGAGATTTGCTGCGAACGCGATGGGGTAGAGATGTTCACCTCGTTGGTGCTCTTCATGTAGCTCCACTGCGTTTTGCCGTCAAACCACACCATGGCTTGGGGTGTTCGTGCATGAAACTTGTTGCCCTTGATGGCAATTGTACCGGAAGTCTTTCCCATCTTCGCACTTGAAATCGTGAAGTTGGCACTCGCACCACCTGCTCTTCCAACCACTTGGGCTGTCCTATCCAGTATTTTTCGGGTCTGCGAATTACTTTGACTGTTTGCATTCGTATAAATAGTGACTGCAAATAGGAATACGATTACTCTCTGTATGTTTAAAAATAGATATCTTTTCATTTTATATTTTCTTTTATGTTGAATGGATGACAGCAATAATTGAATTGAGTGAAGCTTCGTCTTGCACCAGCACATCTCTTGGTTTGCTTCCTTGAGCGGGACCAACAACGCCCGCTGCTTCAAGCTGATCCATGAGCCTTCCCGCACGGTTGTACCCGATGGAGAACCGCCTTTGTATCATACTGGTTGAGCCTATCTGACTTGTGACGATGGCATGAGCCGCTTCTTCGAAGAAGGGATCAAGACTTTGTATGTCGCCACCTCCGGCACCACCGTTACCTGTTTTTCCGTCAACAGCAGGTTCAGGCAACTCCAAAGGTGACACTGGACCGGGCTGACTGGCTATAAATTGATTGATTCTTTCAATCTCTGGCGTGTCAACAAATGCACACTGAACACGAACAGGCTCGTTCCCGTTGAGGAAAAGCAGGTCGCCTCGTCCAACCAACTGGTTGGCACCAGGACGGTCAAGGATGGTTCTCGAGTCAATCATGGCACTTACTTTAAAGGCCATTCTGCCTGGGAAGTTGGCTTTGATGTTACCGGTAATGATGTTGGCAGTGGGTCGTTGAGTGGCGATGACCATGTGTATGCCCACGGCACGGGCCAACTGTGCGATACGAGTGATGGGGGCTTCAACCTCTCTTCCAGCAGTCATGATCAGATCACCATACTCATCAATCACAACAACGATGTAGGGCATGTATTCATGTCCTTTGGTTAAGTTTAGCTGGTGATTGATGAATTTCTTGTTATACTCCTTGATATTTCTCGCTCCGGCTATCTTCAGCATGTCGTAGCGATGATCCATCAAGGTGCAAAGTGAATTAAGCGTCCTGACAACTTTCGTCACGTCTGTGATGATAGGCTCATCATCATTGTCAGGAGCTGATGCCATAAAGTGGTCTGTAATAGGTGAGTAAACACTGAATTCCACCTTTTTGGGGTCGATTAAGACAATCTTCAACTCATTGGGGTGCTTCTTGTAGAGCAGCGAAGTGATGATGGCATTCAGTCCAACAGACTTTCCTTGTCCCGTTGCACCAGCAACTAAAAGATGGGGAATCTTTGCTAAATCCACCATAAAAACCTCGTTGGTGATGGTTTTTCCTATGGCTAAAGGCAACTCCATGGTTGACTCTTGGAACTTTTTAGAGTTCAAAATGCTTTCCATGGATACGATGGTCGGCTTCTTGTTGGGCACTTCGATACCAATAGTGCCCTTTCCTGGGATGGGAGCGATGATACGTATTCCCAATGCGGCAAGGCTTAAAGCGATGTCATCCTCCAGGTTTCTGATTTTAGAGATACGCACTCCCTCGGCTGGTGTAATCTCATAGAGGGTGATAGTTGGGCCTACAGTGGCCTTAATCTCACGGATTGAAACACCAAAACTGTTGAGTACTTCTACGATACGAGCATTGTTAGCCTTGATTTCGTCCATGTCTACCAATGGCTTGTTGTCGCTCTCGTATTTCTTTAACAAGTCAAGTCCGGGATATTTATACTTCAAGAAAGGCTCTTTAGGGTTGATAGGCGTCTTCAAGACCTCTTCAGCTGTCAATGTCTTGCCAGACGCTTTCTCATCTTCAGCAGCCACTTCGACCGTCAGATGTGATGCCCCGTCTTCACTTGAAGGCTGTGTGGAAGCAGTCTTTCCGTTGGATTTTTTCGTAGAGGTGTTTGTAAATTTGGACACATCCGTTAAATCTACCACCGTTGGCTTTGAGTCATCAGCATCAGCAGATGACGTGTTGTCAATGGTCTGAGCCTCATCTTCCTCCTCTGACTTAACCGCAGAAGCAGTGTTATCATGACGGGTAAGATTCGTTACCGTGAATGGAATCTTACGAGTTAAGTACTTCACGGGGTTCAATGCCTTTCGAATCACTTCTATTGTTTCGGCACTTAAATAAGTTAAAAACGCCAGTGCCACCAACAACAAGATGGCGGTTAATCCAGGAGGACCTACCAAATTCTCTAATTGTTGTACGCAGAACATGCCATGCCGGCCACCGGGATTGAACACAAGCTCACCCATCAGCGGCGTAGCAAACTTGGCAAGCGTGACAGAACTCCATATCATGACGAGCGTCATGCCAAGAAACCATTTCCATAGGTTAATCTTGTATACTTTCATCAAGCTAAGTCCCAACAAAATAATGAACAGAGGTATCAGAAATGCGGGAATACCAAAGTTGACTGTAATCAGCGTATAAGCGATGATAGCACCGATACTTCCGCAATAATTTGAGAAGGTACGATCAGCATTCATCCATTCTCTTGGCCGCAAATCCTCCAGGATACTTTGGTCTGCCTGTCCCGTATAAAAATAATTAACCATTGCAACGATGACGTACAGCGCAATGACCGATAGGATAGCACCTAAGAGAAAATCTGTTTTTTCGTTGCTGAAGATATTTTGAAAGCCTACAGCTTCACCCACATTCTTAGGTTTTCGCTCAGGCTTTTTCCTTTTTATTCCCATATCAAGTCTATGTGATTTGAATGCAAAAATAGCGTAAATATGTCAGAATCCTTCACGTTTTGATAACTTTTTTCTATTTTTGCAATTGATAAGAATACGGGTTATGAAGAGAATTATCTATAGCAAATTCAACAAGGAAGCCATCCACACACTCCCACAAGTTTTATTTTCAGGTCGAATCATTGTCGTGACCACTGAAAAAATGGCAGAAAAAGCGGTGAAATTCTTGTTGACTCAAGACATTTTAGGTGTAGATACCGAAACGCGCCCCGTATTCAGAAAAGGACAATCTTACCAAGTTTCTTTGCTTCAGGTTGCTACCAAGGAGGTTTGTTTTTTGTTCCGTCTTAATATGTTAGGCATCACTCCAGCCATCAAACTTTTGTTGGAGAACACGCAAACCAAGATGATTGGATTGTCGTGGCATGACGACTTGTTGATGTTGCATAGAAGATCAGAATTTAAGAAAGGATATTTCATTGATTTACAAGATATTGTCGGTGAACTCGGAATCAAAGATTTAAGTCTTCAGAAGTTGTATGCAAACATCTTTCATCAAAAGATTAGCAAGCGTCAGCGCCTCACCAATTGGGACCAGGAGAGCCTCACAGATAAACAAAAGTTATACGCAGCCACTGATGCATGGGCCTGTATCATGTTGCATGAAGAAATTCTTAGGCTGAAAGAAACTGGCGATTATACGCTCATACCTGACGAAGAAGAAAATAACACTAAACAAGTAAAAGATGACAACCAAAACCATACAGCTTAAAAAGGGTAAAGAAGAGTCGCTCAAACGCTTCCATCCCTGGATATTTTCTGGTGCA
Source organism: Hoylesella buccalis ATCC 35310 (assembly GCF_000177075.1). Classification (GTDB taxonomy): domain Bacteria; phylum Bacteroidota; class Bacteroidia; order Bacteroidales; family Bacteroidaceae; genus Prevotella; species Prevotella buccalis. The sequence goes on along the minus strand of NZ_ADEG01000092.1, from coordinate 19,175 downwards.
ATCCTTCGGATGGACGATGGAATTGAAGAAGGCGAACTTGTCAAAGTAGTGACCTTTAACCGAGAGTTCATTGCGATAGGACATTACCAAATTGGCTCCATCGCTGTGCGAGTATTGTCGTTTAGGGACATCACCATTGATCAAGAGTTTTGGGAATCAAGACTAAAAGCTGCCTTGAACATGCGCATTGCCATTGGTATTGCTGACAATCCAACAAACAACACCTACCGATTGGTGCATGGTGAAGGCGACTTATTGCCTGGCTTAATCATTGATTGTTATGGAAAAACGGCCGTCATGCAAGCGCATAGTGTTGGCATGCATGTTGAACGACTGCCTATATGTGAGGCTCTCAGGAGCGTGATGGGCAGTCGTATCGAGCATGTTTTCTATAAAAGCGAGACCACTTTGCCGTTCAAAGCCGAATTGGGCCAACAAGATGGATTCCTCTACGGTGGCAGTGATGACAACGTGGCTATCGAGAACGGATTGAAATTCCATGTGGATTGGTTGAAAGGGCAAAAGACAGGGTTTTTCGTAGACCAGCGTGAAAACCGTACTTTGCTGGAAAAATATGCCAAAAACCGCTCGGTACTCAACATGTTTTGCTACACTGGAGGCTTCTCCGTGTATGCCATGCGCGGTGGGGCCAAGCTCGTTCATTCGGTTGATAGCAGTGCTAAAGCTGTAGAGTTGACCAATGCGAACATCAAGTTGAACTTCCCGTCGGATGCCAGGCATGCGGCTTTCTGTGACGATGCGTTCAAATATCTCGATGCTCACGATGCACAATACGACTTGGTAGTGTTGGATCCTCCCGCCTTTGCCAAGCATCGGGCGGCGCTACGCAATGCTTTGAAAGGCTACACCCGACTGAACGTTAAGGGGTTCGAGCGCATTAAGCCCGGTGGAATACTGTTTACCTTTAGTTGTTCGCAGGTGGTAACGAAAGAAAACTTCAGGAATGCTGTGTTCACCGCGGCTGCCCAGGCCAAGCGCAAGGTTCGTATTCTGCACCAATTGCACCAGCCAGCCGACCATCCTATCAATATTTACCATCCCGAAGGAGAATATCTGAAGGGCCTCGTCTTGTACGTTGAATAAGTTTGAGCATCATATTCAGCAATATATCTCATCTTTATCGTTGCTTCACAAAGATGAGTTGTATCTGGTAGCCCTTTCTGGTGGAGCCGACAGCGTGTGCCTGCTTCGCTGCCTGAAGGCACTGGGTTACCACTTAGAAGCCATCCACTGCAATTTTCGTTTACGCGGTGAAGAGTCGGATAGGGACGAGCTTTTTTGCCAAGAGTTGTGCCAAAAACTTGAAATTCCCCTGCATTTGGCGCATTTTGACACACGCTCTTATGCCCAGTTGCATCATGTGAGCATTGAAATGGCGGCGCGCGAGTTGAGATACGCCCATTTCAAAAACCTTTGTAAGGCCATGGGTGCTGGTGGCGTGTGTGTGGGTCATCATCAGGACGACAGCGTAGAAACCATTCTAATCAACCTGGTTCGCTCAACGGGCATTCATGGGTTGACGGGCATTGCGCCTAAAAACGATTACATATACAGACCACTACTTTGTGTAAGTCGCAAAGAGATAACGGATTACCTGAAAACTATTCAACAAAATTATATCACAGACAGCACCAATTTAGTGCCAGATGTTCAGCGCAATAAAATGCGGTTGGAAGTGATTCCGCATTTGGAAAGCATCAATCCGGCGGCACAGCAAAATATCTTGCAAACGGCCCAGCGCCTGGCTGATGTCGTGAGCATCCTTGACGGGTGGATGGAACGGGTGGCCCAGTGGAAACCCCGTGGACCTTATTGGTGTTTCCCCCTGAAGGAGGTTACGCACGAATACATATTGTGGTATCTACTGAAAAACTATCAATTCACCTCCAAGCAGGTTGACAACATTTATGAAAATAGAAACAATGGCAGCGGAAGAGTGTGGACATCCAAGACACACGAGTTGCTGATTGACCGCGACCAACTGGTGTTGGCACAGCGCAACAATGAACCACAGAAGCCACTCACCATTCTCGAACCAGGTGTTTTCCGCTACGATGCTAAGTTGAAAGTGAGGCTTTCCGTCACCACCGCACCCATATCGGCTCAAACCGTGAAGGACAAACGCTGTGCCTACATGGATTTTAACCAAGTAAGTTTTCCATTAGTACTTAGACCCGTCCAGCCGGCCGACCGCTTCCAGCCTTTCGGTATGAAAGGAACCAAATTGTTGAGCGACTACATGACCGACCGCAAGATGTCGCTGTTTGAGAAACGGCAGCAACTGGTGCTGATCGACCATCAAGGTCATATACTTTGGGTAGTGGAGGAGAGGCTGGCCGATCCCTATAAGATGACAAAAGACACGCAAACGATTTTAAAAGTTGAAATGCTTCGCAACTGAACACCATCTTATCAGATGTTAACGGTGTTCATAACTAATTGTAAACCATGATTATACGCAGGCAGTTCAATTGCATTGAGTTTTGCGCTCAAACTCAATGCAATTGAACCCCAAACTCCATGACTTTGGAGGCCAAAGTCTATGCTATTGAAAATCCAACATTATGACATTGTTATCTCACCTGCTGAAAGTGGCCTAAAAAGCGTTCGGCCCGCTCCAAATCTTCAGGCGTGTCTATTCCAACAGTTTCAATGTCAGTGAGCCCAACCTTGATGCGGTAACCATTCTGCAACCACCTTAACTGTTCCAAACTTTCGGCCAATTCCAGCGAAGATTGGGGCAAGTGGGTGATTTCCTTGAGAACCTCTCTGCGGTAAGCGTATATACCCAGATGCTTTAAAAAAGGATATTGGCTCATCCACTCGTCACCTTTTTTGTTTCTGATGAATGGGATGACCGACCTTGAGAAATACAGCGCATACCCATCTTTATCCACCACAATCTTCGGCGAGTTGGGATTTTCCAGCGCCTTTTGGCTTTCAAACCGTTTTCCCAGCGTTGCTATTTGCGTCTTGGAGTTGTCGAAGCAATGGCACAACGTTTCTATTTGCTGTCGCTGAATGAACGGCTCGTCGCCCTGAATGTTGAGCACAACGTCACACGTCAGCCCCAATTGCTCTACAGCTTCCTCAATTCTGTCCGTTCCACTTTGATGGTTAGCACTGGTCATCACCGCTTTTCCGCCAAAAGCAGTGACGGCATCAAAGATGCGCTGGTCGTCAGTTGCGACGAAAGCGTCTTCCAAAACCTGTGAAACTTGCTCGTACACCCGTTGGATAACGGTCTTGCCACCCAGCATGGCCAACGGTTTTCCGGGGAAACGGGACGACCCATAGCGCGCCGGTATGATACCTGTAAACTTCATAAAAAATCTAATTTAAGACGCACAAAGATACTAAATAATACTAATAGTCTTTGCTGTCTCACTAAAAATAAGTACTTTTGGACGGTACAATAAAACCCGTTATCACGTGAAGAAAGAACTATTATCTATCATATTGTTACTATTTCCATTCTATGTTTTTGCCCAAAAACTCACCTTGGGTTCTTGTATGATATCCGAAGGCGAGGGCAAAGCTCGCGTCACTGGACAATACAAAGGCGAAATGTCTGGCGGCAAGCCTCAGGGAAAGGGCAACGTACTTTACAGCAATGGCAACACTTACGAGGGCGAGTTTGTAAAAGGCAAACGGCAGGGGTATGGCATCTATACGTTTGCCGATGGAGAAAAATATGAAGGTCAGTGGTTTCAAAACCAGCAACATGGCCGGGGAACCTATTATTTCGCAAACAACAACAAGTATGTAGGACTGTGGTTTCGCGACTATCAGCAAGGTCACGGTGTGATGTATTATTATAATGGTGACCGCTATGAGGGCAATTGGTATCAAGACAAACGCCAAGGCAAAGGAACTTACACCTTTTCTACCGGTGCCTATTACAAAGGGCAGTGGAAAGATGACGAGAAAAGTGGCAAAGGATACTTTGACTGGGGCGATGGTTCCAGCTATGACGGTCAGTGGCTGAACAATGTGCGTGAAGGAAAAGGACTTTACAAATACCCTGATGGCGACGTCTATTCAGGCGACTGGCGGGGCGATATCCAGAACGGAAAAGGTATTTATAAATTCCAAAACGGCGACTTGTACGAAGGTGAATACGTTGACGGCGAACGAACCGGAGAAGGCATCTTCCGTTTGGCCAACGGTGACAAATATACCGGAACGTTCAGAGATGGCGAGAAAAACGGTGTGGGAACGATGACATGGGCCAATGGCGACCGCTACACTGGGTTGTGGAAAAACGACTTGCAGAACGACAAGGGGAAGCTGGTGAAGAAGAACGGTGATGTTTTTGAAGGTGACTTTAAGGCCGGGAAGGTGCATGGTGAAGTGATTATTCATTATGCCGACGGCAGCAAATACAAGGGTACGTTCAAGAATGGTAAGCGCAACGGCCCTGCCATAGAAGAAACTAAAGACGGCAAGAGATTTGAAGGGTCGTATGTAGACGATGCCAGAGATGGCAAGTTTGTAGAGAAAGACCGCAACGGAAAGGTGATCACACGAGGTCACTACGAGCGAGGTCGCCGTTATGTAGATTAGACATTTCATATATATCATCATCCTATATTAAGTCAGGTCTATCATGAAAAATAAAACGTCACACCACCCAAAAGGTGCAGAAAAAAAACATAAAGAAGAGGTAGCGAGTGAGTTGGGTATCATCAGGAATGATCCCTATCTGGAACCTTACGCCAACGCCATCCGCGGCAGGCATGAGCATGCGATGGTGACGCAGAGACGTTTGACACAAAACGGAAAGTTGACCTTAAGCGAATTTGCATCGGGACACCATTATTTTGGTTTGCATCCAACTGCAGAAGGGTGGGTGTTCAGAGAGTGGGCACCCCATGCTACGGCCATTTATCTGGTTGGCGACTTCAACAACTGGGAAGAACGGCCTGAATATGCCGCCAAACGTATTGAGGGAACGGGCAACTGGGAACTGATGATGGACAAGACTTCCATTCACCATGGTGATCTGTACAAGATGCATGTTTATTGGGAAGGTGGTCAGGGTGAGCGCATTCCCGCTTGGGTGAACCGCGTGGTGCAAGACAATCACACTAAGATTTTCTCGGCTCAGGTATGGTGTCCAGAGGAGCCTTATGCATGGAAAACAACCAACTTTAAAGCCTCCAGAGATCCGTTGTTTATCTACGAATGCCACATAGGCATGGCGCAGGATGCCGAGAAGGTTGGTACGTATACCGAATTCAAGGATTATGTGCTGCCGCGTATCGTGAAAGCTGGTTATAACTGCATACAGATTATGGCCATACAGGAGCATCCTTATTATGGCTCTTTTGGCTATCATGTCAGCTCGTTCTTTGCAGCATCGTCGAGATTTGGTACACCGGAAGAACTGAAAGAGTTGATAGATGCAGCCCATCAACAGGGCGTGGCCGTCATCATGGATATCGTTCATAGTCATGCCGTCAAGAATGAGTTGGAAGGACTGGGTAATCTTGCGGGCGATCCTAATCAGTATTTCTGTTCTAGTGACAGACGCGAACATCCTGCATGGGATAGTTTGTGTTTTGATTATGGCAAGGATGAGGTGATGCATTTCCTGCTGTCCAACTGCAAATATTGGTTGGAAGAATTCCATTTCGATGGGTTCCGTTTCGATGGAGTCACCTCGATGCTCTATTATAGCCATGGGTTGGGAGAGGCGTTTACCAACTATTCCGATTATTATAATGGTCACCAGGACGGTGATGCCATTTGTTATCTGACATTGGCAAACCAGGTTATTCATGAAGTGAACCCAGATGCGATAACTATTGCCGAAGAGGTTAGCGGCATGCCGGGCTTGGCGGCCAAGGTAAAAGATGGCGGCTTGGGCTTTGATTACCGCATGTCCATGAACATACCCGATTTCTGGATTAAGACCATCAAAGAGCTGAAGGATGAAGATTGGAAACCCAGCTCCATCTTTTGGGAAATCAAAAACCGGCGTTCTGACGAGCAGACCATCTCTTATTGCGAAAGTCATGATCAGGCCTTAGTTGGTGATAAAACCATCATCTTCAGGCTGATTGACGCTGACATGTATTGGCATTTCAAGAAAGGTGATGAAAATGCCCTGGTTCATCGGGGTATAGCACTTCACAAGATGATTAGGTTAGTCACTGCATCCACGATGAATGGAGGTTACCTTAACTTCATGGGTAACGAGTTCGGACATCCTGAATGGATTGATTTTCCAAGAGAAGGAAATGGATGGAGCCATAAATATGCTCGAAGACAGTGGAACCTGGTGGACAATCAGGAGCTGGATTATCATTATTTGGGGGACTTCGACCGCGCGATGGTCAACCTGTTGAAATCACAGAAAGGATTCAACAAAACGGCGATTCAGGAAATTTGGCATCATGATGGCGATCAAATTCTGTGCTACATGCGTGGAGATTTGGTGTTTGTGTTTAATTTCTCACCCTCCCAATCGTTTGTTGATTACGGCTTTCTCGCTCCGGCAGGAAGCTATCAGGTGGTGTTGAATACGGATAATCCCAAGTTTGGAGGTCATGGTTTGACTGACGACAGCGTGGAGCATTTAACCAACTTCGACCCTCTGTACAAAGAAGCAAACAAGGGTTGGCTTAAATTATACATCCCGGCACGCAGTGCCATGGTTTTGAAGAAACGCTAAATATCTCCTCTTGGTCACACAGTCTATAACTCGTTTAAATGATACGTTATTGATACGTTGGGTGAGCAGCATTCTCTTTTGTTGCTTTACTTTCGTGTATCTGTATGTGTACCAAGCTGATGTTTTGGCCGTGGCGCAACATGTACTGTCGGGAGGAAGAACCGCTTACCATGCCGGTGTCGGTGCGGTATTGATTACCTTGACGCTCTATTTGGTGCATCTTGGCGTGTCTTATGCATGTCGTCCTTCAGGAATAGGCTTCTCGCTTACCTTTTTCCCCTCATTACTACTGCTGACGATTCTGACTGATGTCAGTAATGATATTGACCGTCACTTCTCATTGGGATGGTGGTGGATAGCGGCACCTTTGCTGCTGTTGGCCTATGGAGGCCTGATGTGGGTTCTCAAGAGAAACAGGCACGAAGTGGAAGAAGGAAAAGCGCATGAAGGGCTAGTGCATCTCTTGTGGCAAAATATCATGGCGCTGGGCGTGATGTTTGTGCTGGTAGGTTTGTTCAGCAATCATGATGTGGTTTTTCATGAGCGAGCCAAAATAGAACAAGCGATTGTCAACGAGGAATACAAAGATGCGCTGGAGGTTGGGAAAAACAATTTGAAAACCGATTCAAACCTGGTGATGCTGCGTGCCTATTGCTTGTCAAAGACGCATAAAATGGGGGAGAGCCTGTTTGAATATCCTTTGATAGGAGAGTCTCAATCGCTGCTGCCCAATGGTAGTTCGGTAAGAATGCTGATGACACCGGATAATGATGTATACCGTTACATCGGTGTCGTACCTAAGCGACAGATGCCTGTCATGCGCTATTTGGAACTCATCACGGCGAGCAGAAAGGCGAAGAACCCAGCCAAAGATTATTTATTATGTGGCTATTTGTTAGATAAAAATTTGGATAAGTTTGTGGTTCATCTTCCTCATTACTATCATGTTGACAGCTTGTTGCCTAAACATTATCGTGAGGCATTAGTGCTTTATACCCATTCGCGTTCAAATCCAAAGCTGGTATATCATGATGCGGTGGCAGATGCGGATTACAAAGATTATCAGGATTTGGAAAAAAAATATCCCGAAAAGATGGTCAGACAAACCAAAATTCGGGATATCTATGGGAAAACTTATTGGTACTACTTTCATTATCACCAGAAAAAGTGAGTACCAATGTACCTAATGGGCTTTATATATACCTTAGTTGCAACCTCTTGTTATTTCACTGCATTTAATGCTTTTACCCAATCGGTGTCAATGGAAAACTGCGTGATGAATTTTTCATTGTCAACGTATGCGTAGGTGATTTCTTTCTCAGGATCGTTGAATAATGGATTTTGAACGGTGGCATTCTTGAATCGCGCCATCAAGATTTCTTTGTCCTGCTTATTGGATGAGCGAGCCAACCGCTTGACATAGCTGTTGACAAAGTCAATCATGGCATTGGTTTGTTTCCCCAATTCCAACTCGGTGAAATGGTCGTTTTGCGCTGCCTTTGAAATAAGGTAGAAGATGGCATCGGCCTTGAAAGTGGCAATTTTCCGCTCTTCCAAGTTTCTTTTCGTATCATTCTTAATGGCTTCAGCCTGGTGCATGATGCGATTTACTTCTTTGTAGATTTCTTGTGACATGGCATTCACTGCAAACGTGCAGGTGAAAGCGAATAGCATAATGATTTTTTTCATAATTCTCTTATCTTTTTTGTTCTTGTTCTTAATTTGATATAATTGGGTGGTTATCAATTTTTTGAATGTTCTTTTGTTGTTCTGTTACTTGGTAGACGGGTGTGAAAGTCTGTTTTTATTCTTATTGATAAAGTCTTTCCAGCCGTGGTACTTGTTGTCGACGCTGGGTCTTCCCATCTGAAGAAAATGACAGTAGGCTGCCCCGAGGGCATCTGTGGCATCCATGAAATGTGGCATTTCGCTTTGATTGATTTTCAAAAGCCTTTGAAGCATTCCCGCCACTTGTTCCTTACTGGCCTGACCTTGACCTGTTATAGCCATCTTAATCTTGAGCGGAGCATATTCATGAATGGGTACATCGTGGTGAATAGCTGCAGCGATGGCCACCCCTTGGGCACGTCCTAACTTTAACATCGACTGCACGTTTTTTCCGAAGAAAGGTGCTTCAATGGCCATTTCATCGGGTAAATATTCATCAATAATGCCAGTGATACGATCAAAAATATGTCCCAATCGAAGGTAAGGGTCATCAGTTTTTCGCATGTCAATCACCCCCATGGCCACCATGGAAGGCTTTCTTTCAAGAATCTTAATGACGCCATAACCCATTACATTGGTACCAGGATCTATTCCCAGTATCACTTTTTCTTTGATTTGCTGTTGTTGGAGGGTTGTCATTGCGTATTCGTTTTAGCGATCCATGTAGGGATTTCCTGCGAGTTCAGTGCCGATTGTTGTTGGTTCTCCATGTCCAGGGTATATCTTAGTGTTGTCAGGAAGCTGTGAAAGCATCCTTAAACTCTGAATCATTTGGAACATGGAGCCTCCTTGAAGATCAGTTCTTCCGATGGATAAGTGAAACAACGTGTCACCTGAAAATGCAACATCCTCTTCTTGACAATAAAAGAACACGCTTCCAGGTGTGTGTCCTGGAGTTTCTATCAGTGTGAATTGGTGTGATCCAAAGGATATGGTATCATCTGAGTTGAGATACTGACCCACACTTGGGAAATCGTCAGATAGCTTAACACCCGCAAATGCTTCAGCTTGTTCTTGCAGTAGTTGCATCAGAAAAGCGTCTGCCCGATGAACTTTCACCTTTAATCCGTATTCTTCATAGACAAACTGATCGCCGAAATGGTGGTCGACATGTCCGTGCGTAGCGATGGAATCGACAGGTTCTAAACCTTGAGCTTCGATGTATTGTGCTATGGCTTTCTGCTCTTTTTCATAAAAGGCCCCACAATCAATAATGATACACTCCTTGCTTTCATCACTGACTACATAGCAGTTCTCCTGCAGCATATTGCACTCGAAGCATTTGATATTGAGCATAAATTATCGTCTTTTAGTGTTGTTGTTTTTATGAAATTAAAGTGGCAGATAGACAATGTTCTTTTCTTTGAACCACTCTTCGTCAAACCAATTGGATATCGGACAGGTCTCAACGATGCGTTTGAACGGTTTCGTCTCAGCGTCAAGATCTCCACCTTTCAAGCAGATGATTCCGTTGGGCAGAGCGTTTCGTTGCTCCTTGGAAATGTTCTTCTTGGCGATTTTGACCAAGTCGGGGAGAGACATGGCGGCTCTACTCACCACAAAATCATAGAGACCTTTTTCTTCTTCGCCTCTGATATGCTTGGTTGTGACATTCTTTAGACCGATGGAATGGGCAATTTCTTCGGCCACTCTAACTTTTTTCCCCGTTCCATCGATGAGCGTGAAGCTGCATTTTGGAAACATAATGGCCAAGGGAATGCCTGGAAATCCACCTCCTGTCCCTAGGTCTAAAACCTTTGTTTCATCGATGAAACCGATCAATTTGGCAATAGACAGCGAATGCAAAACATGATGTTCATACAGATGGTCAATGTCTTTGCGTGAAATGACATTGATTTTTGCGTTCCAATCGCTATACAATTCTTGAAGCATGCCATATTGTTTTTTCTGCTCTTCGGTTAACGAAGGGAAATATTTCAGTATCGCTTCTATGTTCATTTTAAGTATTTCTTTAATTCAGATTTGCTTAAATCAACCCTCACCTCGCCATATTCATGGGGCACAATCTCATCTTCACAGTAGATGAAAGTTATTTTATTCTTGCCAATGACATAATTATCAGTGATGTAAATATCGCCATCTTTCAATCTTTCTTCCTGTTTCTGGAATCCAGTTCGATGATTTTTCAAACATTTTTGAAGCTTTTCAAGAATGATGTCTTTTACAGATTCTTCATAACCCTCAATGAACAGGTCTGACAAAGTGATTAGCTCTCCTGTCTTCAAGTTGAAGTTTTTTGCGATTGTTTGATTTGATGTTTGTGACGATCCCACTGCTGTTGACAAGTAAATGATGTATGTAAGGATGTCTTTTTGGTTATTTTGGAGTTCTGATTTCAGTTGATAACGTCTGTTATAGGTGGTTGGATTGACAGAATCTGCACGGTAAAGCGGACTATAAGTATTGATGTATTCATCTATATATTGGCTTACAAATGTACGCAGGGTCTTCTCCATGTCGGTTGACTCGTTTGTCTGAGATAAGCTATTTGTCACCAGAAAACCAGATTGAATCAACGCTTGGTTGATTTTGGGAGCGTTATTTCCTCGCATACATTGCATTTGGATGGATACTTCACACTTGGGGGAGTGAGCGTTGTTTGCCAGATACGTGGTAGAATCTATCGCAAAGGATATGGCTTGCAAACCGTATCTCTTTAACACATTGTTGTGATTGTCATCACATCCTGATGCAAAAAGGGCGAGGACAATGACCTACAACAGATTCCTCATCTTCTCTTTTTTGTGCAAAAATACGAATATTTTTTGTACCTTTGACATGTCATTCTATAAAATAAGGTAAATAATGTTTAACACAGCACTTTTTGATTTAGATGGAGTCGTACTGGATACCGAGTCTCAGTATACCGTTTGTTGGGATCGGATAGGTAAGGTTTACAAACCTGATATACCGCATTTTGCCCATCTTATCAAGGGACAGACACTGACTCAGATATTCGATCGATATTTTAAAGATGAAGAGAAGGTTCAACATGAAATAGAGAATCAACTCATTGAGTTTGAAAAAAATATGGATTACGCATACATCCCAGGCGTTGTTGCCTTTATCAAAGACCTGAAACAGCATCACGTTAATACGGCCATTGTAACAAGTAGCAACCAACAAAAAATGGCAAATGTATATCAATGTCATCCAGAATTTGCAACGTTGTTTGACGTAATCTTCACCAGTGAGGACTTTAAACGAAGTAAACCTGAACCAGATTGTTACCTTACAGCAGCTGCTCATTTTGCTGTTTCGCACAACCAATGTGTTGTATTTGAAGATAGTATCAACGGATTGAAGGCGGGAAAGGCCGCTCAAATGAAGGTTTGTGGACTGGCAACAACAAACTCTATTGAAACTGTCAAGCCATTATCTGATATGGTTATTAAAGACTTTGTTGGGATGAGCTACGAAAAGTTGTGTGAGATAATTTAAACATTTCCATACTGCATCACTTGCATTCATCATTGCTTGTTTTACATTTCTTGTCAATACTTTATTAGGTCTTTCAAAAATAAATAATCACTTTTAGCGTTTATTCATTAATGAATATTCGATTGTCTATTATAGTTTGCTTGTTGGCACTGATTGGTTTCACCGCATGTCATGATGAAGATACCTTTTCTTCATCACCTAATCATTTGCTGACATTCTCTTCTGACAGTATCAAACTTGATACCGTCTTTTCCAATATTCCCTCGGCAGCCAAATCATTTTGGGTTTATAACCATTCAGGAGAAGGCATTAGATGTTCTAAGGTTAGGTTAGAACGGGGCAATCAGACAGGTTTTAGAGTCAATGTAGACGGTATTTACCTAGGTAAAGATGTGGGATATGCAACGTCAGAGATTGAGATTAGGAAGAATGATAGCATTCGCGTGTATGTAGAGCTAACCGCTCCGGCTAAACATGCCGATGTGGCGCAACGCATTGAAGACAATATTGTGTTTGCATTGGAGAATGGAAAGGAACAAAAAGTTAATCTGAATGCTTATGCTTGGGATGCCGTTTTCTTGCGCAACCATCATGTTATGAACGATACTGTACTGACAGGAACCAAGCCCATTGTGGTGTTTGGAAAGCTGACTGTTGAAGAAAACAAGACTTTGCGCATAGCTGCCGGTACGACATTGTATTTCGATCAACGTGCAGGCATTGATGTTTATGGCCGACTGTCCATTGAGGGAGAACCGCAAAATGAAGTTGTTTTGCGTGGCAACCGACTGGATCGTATGTTCGATTACCTGCCTTATGATGGGCTGAGTGGTCAGTGGCAGGGAATACATATTTATCCTTCGTCCAACGAAAACACCATTTCGTACGCCGATATCCATGGCGCATACAATGGTTTGATTATCGATTCTGCCGACATAGCCAAGCAAAAACTGATCATGGCCAATTCTACCATCCACAACTGTCAAGGATATGGCTTGCTGATTCGTCATTCGAAAGTTTACATCAACAATTCTGTTTTCAGCAATACCCTCAACGATTGCGTTTCAATTAATGGCGGCGATGTGATGATGAACGGCTGTACCTTGGCGCAATTTTACCCATTTGACTCTAACAGAGGTGTGGCTCTAAGACTGAGTTCGACGTCTTCACCCTTAAAACAATTCGTTTGTAACAACTCACTTGTTACGGGCTATTCCGCCAATGAGGTGATGAGAAACCCTGGAAAAGATGCTGCTCAGTTGCATTTCGCCTTCGAGAACTGTCTGCTACGCATGCCTCGTGAAGAGTCAGCAGATAGTGTTTGTTTTAAAAACGTGCTATACGAAGATGTAAAAGATACGATCCAGGCTGGTCACAAGAATTTCCTTTTGATTGACACAGATAGCCTGAGGTATGATTTCAGATTGCGAGAAAAATCTTTGGCCATAGGAAAGGCCAACCAAGCAACATCCTTACCCTTGGACAGGGATGGCAGAAAGAGAGATGAACTGCCGGATATCGGCGCCTATGAATACTTTAAACCCTAACATGCATGGAACAGATTGACATTAATATTTCGATTGAGAGTTATCAGCTTGATGAACTTTCACCACAAGACCAAGAGTTGGTTCAGGCCGCCATCAAGGCCACTCACAATGCCTACGCAAATTACAGTCGCTTCTATGTGGGTGCCGCTTTAAGACTTGAAAATGGAAAAATGGTGATAGGAGCCAACCAGGAAAATGCTGCATTCCCATCAGGTTTATGCGCAGAGCGTACTGCTGTCTTTGCGGCTCAAGCCAACTATCCCGACAGTCCCATTGAAACATTGGCCATTGCAGGCCGGAACGAGAAAGGCGTTTTGCCAAATCCCATCACACCTTGTGGAGCTTGTCGACAGGTTATACTGGAGATAGAAGACCGATACAAAAAACCTATCAAAATTCTTTTATACGGTACCCAGAAAATATATTGTGTCAGAAGTGTGAAAGATCTGCTTCCGTTGTCGTTTGTAGACGATAATATGCGCTGAAATCTACTTGTTAATAAATTTTAAAATCAATCTTTTTTCATTACATAGGTTGCGGTATTCAGAAATAAACCATTACCTTTGCAACCGCATTTGAGACAAAGTGCATTCTCCTTTACGATGAAAAGGAAGGGAAGTGTGGGTGAGTGGCTGAAACCACCAGTTTGCTAAACTGACGTGCGGGTTACCGTACCGGGGGTTCGAATCCCCCCGCTTCCGCCCAAGATGCATTTGCAAAACGGTCGGTTCATCTAACGGTTAGGATACAAGATTCTCAATCTTGGCATACGAGTTCGATTCTCGTACCGACTACAAAGTAACAAAACGCTTGTAAACTATTTATGGTTTGCAGGCGTTTTTCTTTCCCCTTCACCGCTTGTTTTCAAAAGTTGCTGGTACTTCAGCATAAAGCTGCTAGCTTACATTCCTTATCATTTTGTCATCATGTCGTTGAAAATTGAACTTCAGCTGATGGTGCGAAGTTAAGAAAAAAGTAAAAGGTAAATCAAAATGTCCTCATTCAGACCTATTGATTTACCTTTATATTGATTGTACACCCTTAGGGATTCGAACCCTAGACCCACTGATTAAGAGTCAGTTGCTCTACCAACTGAGCTAAGGGTGCAAGCGTAGAAAGAAGTACACCCTTAGGGATTCGAACCCTAGACCCACTGATTAAGAGTCAGTTGCTCTACCAACTGAGCTAAGGGTGCAAGTTTCTTTTTTGCGTGTGCAAAGGTACATTGATTTTCTTAAAATGCCAAACATTTCGTTTATTTTTTTGAAATTAATGTTGGACAGTCCAAGAATAGGCAACTATGAGATAAACAGACTTCCTATTTGATAGAAGGCTGCTGACACAATCCATGCCAGAAGAGTGGTGTAACCGGCCGAAAACAATGCCCATTTCCAACTGCCTGTTTCGCCTTTGATGGCAGCAATCACGGCCACGCAGGGGAAGTATAACAGGATGAATAGCAAGAAGGCATAAGCGGTTAGGGGTGTGATGCCATCGGTTGTCATTTGTTTTCTCAGTCGTGAATACTTCTCGGGTTCATCTGATGTTGCGTCATCTTCATCAACACTCCCTTCTGACGAATAGAGCACACCTATCGTTGAAGCCACGATTTCCTTAGCTCCAACACCTGCCACGATGCCCACATCCAGTTTCCAACTAAAACCTTGCACCCTGAATACTGGTTCTATGGCCTTGCCAATGCGCCCTATGTAGCTCTGTTCTTGCTGTTCAGCCCTGGACAGATGCTCGTTATGGGGAAAATAGCCCAATGCCCAGACAATGATACTGGCCACCAAGATGATGCCACCCATCTTCTTGAGATACAATTTCCCCTTCTCCCAAGTATGTCTGGTGATGGCTTTCCAGGTTGGTAGACGGTAGGGTGGAAGTTCCATCACAAAGGGGGTGTCTTCGCCCTTGATAACGAATTTGCTGAACAACCAGCCCAGAAAGACGGCCATGAGGATGCCGATGAGATACAGCGACATCATCATTGTTGACCGATACTGAGCCGAGAAGAACGTGCCAATGATCATGATATAAACAGGAAGTCGGGCCGAACAGCTCATCATGGGTAAGATAAGCATGGTGATGAGCCTTGACTTACGGCTTTCAATGGTTCGTGTTGCCATCACGGCGGGCACATTACAGCCGAATCCCACGATGAGAGGAATGAACGATTTGCCGTGCAATCCCATCTTGTGCATCAGCTTGTCCATGATGAAAGCCGCACGAGACATGTATCCGCTGTCCTCCATATAAGAGATGAAGAAGTACAGAATTAATATTTGTGGCAAGAAGACAATGACGGCACCTACGCCCCCTATGACACCGTCGACAAGCATGTCTTTGATGGGGCCGTCAGGAAAATAGGTTGAAATGGTCTGTCCCAGCCAGGCAACGCCAGATTCTATCCAGTCCATGGGATATTGACCGAGTGAGAAGGTTACTTCGAACATCAGCC
Organism: Hoylesella buccalis ATCC 35310; assembly: GCF_000177075.1. GTDB lineage: Bacteria > Bacteroidota > Bacteroidia > Bacteroidales > Bacteroidaceae > Prevotella > Prevotella buccalis. The sequence continues at coordinate 3,274 of NZ_ADEG01000092.1, read as the reverse complement.
ACATCAAAGCTATAAAGATAGGGAAACCCAAAACTTTATTCGTGATAAAGCTGTCCAGCCAGTGCGTAAGCTGGTAGGTATCTTTCTTGTTTCCAGTCTGGTAGGCAGCCTCTTTCAGCGCTCCGTGAATAAAACCGTATTTCGCATCCATCACCGCTGTCTCGCTGTCGGTATTTGTTTCCTCCCTTACACGTCTGTCAGCTTTATCCCTGGCAGCAAATATCTTGTCTGCCTGGGGTAGGGAGCCAATCATTTTTTCCACATCATGGTCGTGTTCCATCAGCTTGATGCCCAGATATCGAGTAGAGTAGCGCTGCCGTATGTTTTCGTCTTGCTTCAAGAAAGCCTGGATGTCAGCAATGCCTTGCTCTATTTCATGCCCATGATTGATATGTACATGGCGGAATTGTGGTTGGGCATCTTCCATGCCTTCGTATGTCTCGATAACCTGATGAAACAGCTCTTTGACACCTCTTCCATTTTTAAATACGGTAGGGACCATCGGGATACCGAAAAGCTCGGACAACTTGTCGATATGAATCTGGTCTCCTCGATCTTCCGACTCATCGTACATGTTTAATGCGCAGACGATACGAAGGTGCATGTCAATGAGTTGTGTCGTTAAATAAAAGTTCCGCTCCAGGTTTGAAGTATCTATGACATTGATGACTACATCTGGGGTTTTCTCTATGATTTGTTTTCTTACATATAGCTCTTCTGGCGAGTAAGCCGAAAGCGAATAAGTGCCGGGAAGGTCAACTATGTTGAACTCATAGCCTTCAAAACTGGCATGACCTTCCTTGGCATCGACGGTGACACCCGAATAATTGCCCACTCTTTCGTGTGCACCGGATGCGAAATTGAACAGCGATGTTTTCCCGCAGTTAGGGTTTCCCACTAAGGCTACATTGATGGTTCGGCTCTTCTGCATGGCAACAGCACGGATTTGTCGTTCTGTTTCACGCTGGATGTCGTCGCAATCGTCATCAGAAATGGCTCCTTGGTAATTGTTTTCAGCTGGTTTTTGCGTTCGGGCCTCTTCAAGTGATACTACCTCAATCATATCGGCTTCGGAGTGTCTGAGTGACACTTCGTAACCCATCACCTTGTATTTTACCGGGTCTTTCAGAGGTGCATTCAATAGCACTTCAACCTTTTTCCCGCTGATAAAGCCCATTTCAACGATGCGTTTGCGAAAGCCACCATGACCAGTAACTTTAACAATAACCCCTGTTTCGCCTGTTTTTAACTCTGATAACTTCATCTTTGTCTCTCTATCTTATGCACAAAAATACAAAATTTAATATGCAACAGAGTTGCAAATGACGATGCATTGTATAAAATACCTAAAAATAATGATACAACTCCCGATGAAATGGGCTTTTATTGGATATCAATCCTCATAAATTAGTATGCGTGAAAAGTCTTAGGCCATCTTCTGAAGCTACAATTTGATGGCTTTCCCTGTCCTGTTGCTTTCGATGGCTGCTTCAAGAATTTGAACAACCGTTAGGTTGTTTCATTGTACCATTGCCTACAGGCCGGTTGTTTTTTGTCCTTTCATTAGTGCTTGTCATCAAATGCAGCAGTGTGAATAATACCTTTTTCATAGTGCAAAGTTTTTAGTTTGGTTGTGCCTATAAAAATATAAAAAAATACTCGTATCGGGTGTAGAGATAACTGTGTTTGTTTACAACTGATATCAATGCAAAATCAAAAGCATTGAGTTTGACGTCCAAAGTGCATGACATTGGCGGTTAAAGTCATTGAGATTGGAGGCCAAACTCAATGAGTTTGCTCCGATTGTTTTCAAGTGTTTGCAATTGATTGATTGTTAGATTCTTATCTTATTTATCCTTATTGCTATCAGATGGAAAGCAATCAGTATCATCAAAAGCTATCGCAGCCTTTCGTTTAAGCGTAATGTTGGTGAACAACAAATGCAAAAGAGGTTAATCTAGGAAATGAGGTGACAGAATAATAACGATCTTCACTCCACATGTAGGATGAACCGTAATTATTTCACATTATCACATCAACTTTGCCATGTATTTTCACATAATCACACTATAAAAAGACGATCATTTCACATTTTCCGAATTCTCCTTCTACGAACTGAACGGTTAAAATGCCAAAAATTGAAAAATAAAACGCTATTTAATTGACATATACGCTTGGTTCGGTGTTGAAACAAAAGTTCAACATCGGAAACGTAATAAAATTTGTTTTTATTCGTTCATCCTAAGATGATAAACGAGAATCGCAACAAAACCTATACCCATGTATTAAAATACGCTGGTGGTGTTACAAGGTCTTGCTATCTTAGTAGGCACTGTTCGCAACAAATTGTTGGCTCATTTTCTCGGTGTCGAGGGTATGGCCCAGCGCTTGTGCTGCTCTGGGTATGTGGCTGTCAGTGCGTAGATGGAGGAAAATTACCGATTTGTGGACATATTTAAAAACACGAGTGTGGAAAAAACAGCATCATTTGCCATATTGGTGGCGGTTTATAATGGTAGCAAGTATCTGAAAAGATGCTTGGATTCGTTGCTGCAACAAACCCTCAAAGACATTCAAGTGATTTGTGTAGACGACGGTTCTACGGATAATTCTTGGGAAATATTACAATCGTATGCAGCTGTAGACCAACGGATTGAGATTCATCATCTAGACCAAAACTATGGAGCAGCACATGCACGCAATGAAGGAATTCGGCATATCAACGCTCGTTACACCACGTTTTTAGATTGCGATGATAATTTTGCGCCAGATGCTTTAGAACGAGCTTTACAGGTTTTTGACAAGCATCCACAAGTAGACTGTGTGCTTTTCAAGCTCATCACTATTGGAGGTGACAATTCAACCGCACAGGAGTATGCCATGGACTTTTTTGAAGAAAGGTCTGGATACGAAGCTTTCAAAGACAGTTTAACCTGGAAAATACATGGCGTTTATGCAGCGAAAACCTTCCTCTTCAAACAGTTTCCGTACGATGACACGTGTAAAACCTACAGTGATGACAACAGTACACGACTGCATTATCTGTTTTCTAAGAAAGTGGGTTGCTGTCATGGAAAGTACTACTACCACTACAATCCTCATTCGGTAACACACATTATTAGTGGAAGCAGGTTTGACTATCTTCGCGCTAACGGAAGTATGAAGAAGCAGTTGATAAAATTCAACGTAAGCGATGAAGTGTTAACTATTTACGAGAATGAGCGTTGGCTGGTATTGATAGATTTATACTATTTTCATTATTCCTACAGACAAC
>NZ_ADEG01000093.1 GCF_000177075.1 Hoylesella buccalis ATCC 35310 | reverse complement strand
TAACTGATGTCTCTCATCCCTGATTACGAGCTCAGGAAATGTGTTGACAAATATCGAGGGGATTTTCATGCAAGACGTTTCACTTGCCGTGATCAGTTTCTTGTCATGAGTTATGCTCAATTTACTAGCAGTGCAAGTCTTCGAAGTATAGAAGCTCAACTTACCGCATTCAACTCCAAATTGTACCATGCGGGGTTGAAAATCATGCCAAAATCTACTCTTGCTGATATGAACGAAAAGAAAAACTGGCGTATTTATCAAGACTATGCAATGATACTTGTCGATAGAGCTAAGACCCTTTATAAGGATAATTATTACCGTCTGAACATCGACAACATGGTCTATGCTTTTGACAGTAGTACCATTAATCTTTGTCTGCAGCTTTGTCCTTGGGCAAAATTCCATCATGATAAAGGGGCGTTCAAAATGCATACCTTGGTTGATGTTAAGAACAGTATACCTAACTTTGTTCTCCTTACTCCCGGCAATGTACATGATAGCCAAGCTATGGATATGCTGCCAATCGAAACAGGCGCCTATTACCTTATGGATAAAGGATATGTCGATTTTGATCGGCTGTTCCGAATCTTTCAACAACAACATGCATACTTTGTTACCCGAGCAAAGGATAATATGAAGTACAATGTTTTCGAGACAAGAGTGGTTGATAGGCAGACTGGTGTCATCTCTGATGAAACTATCAGTCTCACTGGTCTCTTGACTGCCAAGAAATATCCAGACGTGTTGCGATTGGTTACATATGAAGACTATGCTCAGAACGTTGTGTATCGATTCTTGACTAATGATTTCATCCTTCCAGCAATTACCATTGCAGAACTCTACCGAGAGCGTTGGACTATAGAGACGTTCTTCAAATGGATCAAGCAGCACTTGCATATCAAGTCGTTCTATGGAACAACCCAGAATGCAGTCTTTACGCAAATATGGATAGCCATCTGCGATTATCTGCTTCTTATTATTGCTTTGAAGATGTATCATATTAAGCAAAATCTTTACATATTCTCTAACGTCATCGGACAAGTTCTCTTTGAGAGGAC
>NZ_ADEG01000094.1 GCF_000177075.1 Hoylesella buccalis ATCC 35310 | reverse complement strand
TTTTGAAAGGTGTGTTCTGGATGTTTCGTAACCAGTTGATATTCAGTTGATTTTGATATTGCGGCGAGTGAGGTTCTCAGGCGTGGCCAACGTCTTCAAGGCATCATTCGTTTATTTGTTGTTGTTTGGTGGAGTAGGGGGCTCGTTTGATTGTTGTCGCCATTCGATGGCTTTCAAACGGTTGTACTCTTCCATGGAAAGTAACACCACACTCTTGTCACCTGGGCGTTGTACCAACAGCGTTTCGTTGCCGTTGACCACTTCATCCATATAGCTGATGGGGTCGGTCGCGTATCTTACGATATCTATTATTTTCATGTAAGGCTGGTTCTATAAATTAGCTTTGTTAGATTTTGAGCTTATTTTTGAGGTCAAAATCCAAGAGAGTGAAGGAGTGTAGCGAGCTACACGACTGAACGAACTTACATTTTGAACTAAAAAGAAGCCAAAAGATAACAAAACGTATTTCATAAACATTTGATGACTATATGCGGTGGTAATTTATAGAACCAGCCGTAAGTAGTTGTATGGATTTGAACGTTCGCAGTGCTTTGTCCCGCAGACGGCATGGGTTGTTAGTGCGCTTCCAGCCAGTTTTTACCCCAACCGCCATCGGCTATCAGTGGAACCCGCAGCGGATATGCGTTTTGCATCTCTTCCATCACGATGCGTTCAACCTGCTCTTTCTCCTCGGGCAGCACGCTGAAATTAAGTTCGTCGTGTACCTGTAGAATCATCTTTGATTGGATGTTTTCTCGTTTGAACCGTTTGTAAATGCGTATCATCGCCACCTTGATGATGTCGGCAGCCGACCCTTGGATGGGTGCGTTGATGGCATTGCGCTCTGCAAAGCCACGAACGGTGGCGTTGCGACTGTTGATATCGGGGAGATAGCGGCGGCGATGGAAGAATGTTTCCACATATCCTTGCTCGCGAGCCGTTGCTTTGGCCTGTTCCATGTAGTCGTAAACCTGCGGAAAGGTGGTGAAATAGCCGTCGATAAGCTGTTTGGCTTCGTTCCGATCGATGCCCAATCGCTCAGCCAAGCCAAACACCGTGATGCCATAGATGATGCCGAAATTGGCACGTTTGGCTTTGGTTCGTTCATCACGCGTCACGTCTTTCATGTCCTTGCCGTAGATTTTGGCTGCGGTGGCGGCATGGATGTCATAGCCGTGTTGAAAGGCCTCGATCATGTGTTTGTCGCCACTGAGATGCGCCATGACACGCAATTCTATCTGACTATAATCGGCAGAGAAGAACAAACAACCGTCTTCGGGGATGAAACACTTGCGTATTTCCTTCCCATCCTCGCCCCGTACGGGGATGTTTTGCAGGTTGGGATCGCTCGAGGAGAGCCGTCCTGTGGCCGTTACCGTTTGGTTGAACGAGGTGTGGATGTGTCCTGTTCGAGGGTTGATGAGCTTGGGTAGGGCATCGACATACGTTCCCAAGAGTTTTTTTAGCCCACGGTAATCCAAGATGAGGGTTACGATTTCGTTGCCAGCCGCATATTTTTGCAGTTCCTCCTCACTGGTAACAAACTGCCCAGTCTTTGTCTTTTTGGGCTTTTCGGCTATTTGTAATTTGCCGAAAAGAATGTCGCCCACCTGTTTGGGAGATGACACATTAAATGACTCGCCTGCCAGTTCGTGAATCTGATGCTCCAAATCCAGCATTCGTTTGGTGAAGTTTTCTGACGTTTCCTTCAACGCTTCTGTATCTATGCGCACGCCGTTCATCTCCATTTCGGCCAGTACGTTCACCAAAGGCATTTCCATTTGGTAGAACAGATCAGCGACTCCGGCTTCCTTGAGTTTAGGTTCGAGCGCGTTTTTAAGTTGTAATGTAATGTCTGCATCTTCGCAAGCGTACAAGTAAACGTCGGTAGGAGAGAGGTCACGCATGTTCTTTTGGTTCTTTCCTCGCTCGCCAATTAGTTTTTCAATATGAATGGTTTGATAGTTGAGGTACACCTCCGCCATGTAATCCATGTTGTGACGAAGTTCGGGTTGCAGCACATAATGGGCAATCATGGTGTCGAACATCGGTCCTTTTAGTTCGATACCGTAATTGCGAAGCACCTCCATGTCGTACTTGATATTTTGCCCTACTTTCACAATCTCCTCGTTTTCATAGAGAGGTTTGAATATTTTAACAAGATTTACGGCATCTTCATGCTTGGCCGGAACAGGCACATAAAATGCCTTTTTCGGCTCAACAGCAAAGCTCAAACCAACCAATTCTGCCTCCATGGGGTTGGTTGAAGTGGTCTCAGTGTCTAGACTGAGAATTTTATTTGTTAAGAAAAAGTCACAAATTCGATGCGCTTCTTCCTGACTATCAATGAGTTTGTATTCGTAATGACCCGTTTTAAGGCTCTCAAAACTCGCGTTTTTTGGCTCAGCCTGCCCAATTGCCGAGGATTCTGCAAAGAGATTGAGCTGTTTGTTTGTTATTTTTGGGCTATTTTGTGATTTATTAAGGATTCTGTTGGCGAACGTTTTGAATTCTAATTCGGTGAAGATTTCGGCCAATTTATTTTCATCTGGTTGTTTCAACTTCAAATCTTCCAGATTTAACTCGATGGGGACATCGGTGCGAATGGTTGCCAAGAATTGTGACATCTTAATATCATCGGTGGCATTTTCAACTTTCTCTCGCAACTTACCCTTAATCTCTGAGGTTCGTTTCAGCAGCTCCTCAATGGATCCGAACTGGTTAATAAGTTTTGAAGCGGTCTTTTCTCCCACGCCTGGACACCCCGGAAAGTTGTCTGCTGAGTCACCCATCAGTGCCAAAAGGTCGATGACTTGTAGTGGGGTAGTGATGTTGTATTTGTCGCATATCTCTTTTTCACCCAGCGTTTCGTAGCCCCCTCCGTGCCGTGGACGGTACATGAAGACGTTCTCTCTCACCAATTGTCCATAGTCTTTATCAGGGGTAAGCATATAAGTATCAATGCCTTTTTTGCCCGATTTCATCGCTAATGTGCCGATAACATCGTCGGCTTCGAAGCCGTCTACTTGCAAACTTGGAATGTGATAGGCCTCCAATATTTGTTTGATGATAGGTACCGCTTTCTTAATGTCTTCGGGTGTGGCTTCACGTTGCGCCTTGTAAGCAGGGAAAGCGTCGTTCCTAAAGGTCAGTCCATGGTCGAATGCCACGCCAATATATGTGGGATTCTCTTTTGTCAGCACCTCGTTGAGGGTGTTGCAAAAGCCCATGATGGCCGATGTATTGAGGCCTTTGGAGTTGATACGCGGGTTGTTGATGAATGCGTAATACGACCTATAAATGAGTGCATAGGCGTCCAAGAGAAACAGTTTGTCCATATTTTTAGTATATTATTCCTGTAAAATTACGAAAAAAATGGAACAAATAGGGATTTATTCTGTATTTTTGTGACAAAAATAGCAAGCATGGACTATTTATCCCTGATACAACAACCTATTGTCGATGAATTGAATGACTTTGATTACCTGTATAATGAATCATTGTCACACGGTGATGGACTGCTCTCGCAAGCACTTTCTCACATTCGTCAACGAAAGGGAAAGCGCATGCGGCCCATGCTTATTTTGTTAATAGCGAAGAACTTTAATGGCGTTACCTCTATCGCCCAACATGCTGCGGTGGGCTTGGAACTGCTGCATACCGCCAGCCTTGTGCACGATGATGTGGTGGACGAGAGTGGCGAACGTCGTGGACAGGCATCGGTGAATGCCACCTACGACAACAAAGTGGCAGTGCTGGTGGGCGATTATATTCTGTCAACAGCTTTGTTGCAGGTTTCTTTTACCCATTCGGAGGCCATTATTCAAAACCTTGCTAACCTCGGTAGAACCTTGTCGAATGGTGAGATTTTGCAGCTGAGCAATATCCAGAATCAGGACATTTCGGAAGAAGTATATTACCAAGTCATTAAGCAAAAGACGGCTGCCTTGTTCGAATCGTGTGCCGTGATTGGCGCACAAGCGGGCAAAGCAACACCCGAAGAGGTAGAGGCTGCTCGTGAATTTGGACAGACGTTGGGTATTATTTTCCAGATTAGGGATGATATTTTCGATTATTTTGAATCGAAAGAGATTGGTAAGCCCACTGGCAATGACATGGCAGAGGGGAAACTTACTCTCCCTGTTATTTATGCCTTGAATTCTACGCACGATGCTGCCATGCTCCGATTGGCACATAAGGTGAAGGACAACACAGTGACACCCGATGAAATCGCACAATTGGTAGCTTTCACCAAGCAGCAAGGGGGCATAGAATATGCAGAGCAACGCATGGGCGAATTGCATCAACAAGCATTGGCTTTTATAGACAAGCATGTGATCGATGCCGATATTAAGAATGCTTTGCAGGCCTATATCGACTATGTGGTGAAGCGTACTAAATAAGGAGTACGAACACCTTTTCAAGCCTTGTTTTTGTTTTGAGCGTGGTAGATTACCCGTAAAAATCATATACTTATCGTCATGAAAACAAGATTTCTCACTTTTATGCTCCTGTTGTGTGCTTCCGTTTGCGCATCGCATGCACAGAAATTGGAAGGTAGTTGGACGGGCAAACTATCGGTTCAAGGTGTACAATTAACGATTGTCTTTCACGTTGAGAAGGACAAAAACAGCGGTTTCATCGGTACGATGGATAGTCCTGACCAAAGTGTAAAAGGCGTTCCTGCCACAGTGAACAGTCTTACAGCCGACTCTGTGGACATTGTTATCTCCTCTATAGGAGCACGGTATCTCGGCAAACAGCAAGGGGACAACATTCAAGGAACGTTTACGCAGTTTGGTAGGACTTTCCCCTTGATGCTCAATTGTGGTGTGGAGGAACTAAAAAGACCGCAAACTCCGCATGCGCCTTATCCATATCAAACCGAGGATGTGACCTTTCAAAACGCCAAGGCGAATGCCGTTTTCTCGGGAACATTGACTTATCCTGTGGGGTATGAGCAGATGAACAAGCAGAAAGTACCTGTGGTACTGATGGTAACAGGTAGCGGTCAGGAAAATAGAAACGAGGAAATATTCGACCATCAGCCTTTCTTAGTCTTGGCAGATTACTTGGCTCGCCATGGCATTGCATCGCTTCGATACGATGACAGAGGGTTTGCAAAGTCTACAGGTGATGCTTCTCAATCGACGATGAAAGACATTGCGGAGGATGCTCGTTGTGGTTTCAACTACCTGAAAGGCCTGAAAAAGTTTGGAAAGATAGGTGTTATGGGACATAGTGAGGGTGGTAGTATTGCCATGATGTTGGCAGCAGAAGGCTTACCCGATTTCATTGTGAGTCTTGCAGGGATGGCTGAACGTGGCGATAGCTTGATGTTAAGGCAAGTATATCAAGCGATGGAGGCGAGAGGTGGTGCTTCTTTCGCCCGCGATTACTGTAAGGTATTGGGGGCTATTTATGCTTATAGAAATGCCAAGAAAGACATTTCTCACCCCGAAGCTGTGTTAGACTCCTTGCTGAAACAAACCAATGTGTCGCTCCCAGCATTGAGCCGGCAAAGTTTGTTACCCGTTATCACCATGCAAATCCCATGGTTTCTCGATTTCATCGCTACCGACATGGCTTGCTATCTTCCAAAAATCAAGTGTCCTGTCATGGCAGTGAATGGTAGTAAAGATGTGCAGGTAGCCGCGCACGACAATCTTTCTGCCTTACGAAAAGGCTTGAAACCCAACAAAAAGAACCTGATAAAAGAATACGAAGGACTGAACCATCTGTTCCAACACTGTACTACGGGACAGACAACGGAGTATCGATTGATAGAAGAAACCTTTGCGCCAGAGGTGATGCAAGATATCGTTGATTGGATCAAGGCACTTTGATCATGCTAAAAAGCTCAAGCGGATATACATTTCTGAGGTGTATATCCGCTTTTTTGCAGGTTAGGGCGTTTCTATAAATTAGCTTTGTCAGTTTGCGAGGCTCTTTTTGGTGGTCAATTTGTTTGTGAGTGAAGGAGTATAGCGAGCTATACGACTGAACGAACAAGCAAATTGAACCCAAAAAAGACCGCAAGATGACAAAACGTAAACCGTCCAACATAAATAAAACTTTACGGTGGTAATTTATAGAACCGCCCGTTATTTTTTCCAGCTGCTTCTATCGCATCATTAGAAGAATTTTACTTCCTTTCCTTCAATTTCGCTGAGCAACATGTTCGCCAAGCGGCTGGTACCAAGACGGAACCACTTATTGGTAAGCCATTTTTCGCCTAACACTTCTTTCACAATGGTATAGTAGATGAGGGCGTCCATCACTGAGTTGATGCCGCCAGCAGGCTTAAAACCAATCTGAATGCCCGTTTCATCGTAGTATTCCTTGATAGCTTGGCACATCACATACGCAGCTTCTGGTGTGGCTGCCACTTTCTCTTTGCCCGTAGAAGTCTTGATATAATCGGCTCCAGCATACATGGAAAGGATAGAGGCTTTCTTGATATTTGATGCTGTTTTTAAGCATCCTGTCTCTAAAATCACCTTCATGGCAGCATCTCCGCAAGTCTCTTTCAACTCTTGTATGTCCTCGCACATCTCTTCGTAATTGCCACTTAGGAATTTGCCTACGGGCATCACGATGTCAATCTCCGTAGCTCCGTCTTTCACTGCCAATGCTGTTTCGGCTACCTTTACCTCGATGAGGGCTTGAGAAGAGGGGAAACTGCCCGATACGCAGGCTATTTCAACGCCTTCAACCTCCAAGGTATCGCGTACCACCTGAGCAAAACAAGGATACACACAGATAGTGGCAACGTGGGGAAGGTCAGCGTATTGCGTGTCAAACTGGTTGACCTTTTCGGTAAATGCCATGATGCTTTCGTCCGAATCAGTGCATTTCAATGAGGTCAGTTCGATGCTTCCAAACAGGAATTTCTTCACCTCAGGGGTGTCATTGGTATGCACTTTCTCTTCGATGAGGTTCTTAACCGCCTCTCGTACTTCATCATCGTTAAGGTTGGTGTTGTACTTTTTTATTGCCTGTTCGTACTTATCGACTGTTTGCTTGGGCGCGTTTTTAGCGTTCAATTGCTCTTTAGATGCTTCTATGTTTTGTTTGATAGCCATTTTTTATTGAAGTTTTGGGTTGTTAATATGTCTTGTTTTATCTCTCTTTGTTTTCTTCTTCATATTTTCTTCGAATGCTTGGGTGAGGTCAACCCCTGTTTGGTTGGCCAAACAAATGAGCACCCACAAAATATCTGCCATTTCATCGGCAAGATTGGGTTTCTCACCTGGCTTGAAACTTTGGTCGCCATAGGTGCGTGAGATGACGCGTGCCAACTCGCCAACCTCTTCGGTGAGGCACGCCATGTTGGTGAGTTCGGAGAAATAGCGTACACCATATTCCTTAATCCAGCGGTCTACTTGTTGCTGTGCTTCTTTGATTTCCATTTTATGAACCTTGTTTTTGGTGGTGTTAGCGTTACTCTTTATTTTTGGTATCCATACAGATGGTTACCGGACCATCGTTCACTAATTTCACCTGCATATCGGCACCAAACTCGCCAGTGGCTACCTCTTTTCCCAATTGGGCAGTCAAACGTTCGCAAAACAACTGGTAGAGTGGGATAGAAATCTCGTGCCCTGCGGCTCGAATGTAGGAGGGTCGGTTGCCCTTTTTGTACGATGCCATGAGGGTAAACTGGCTGACTACCAATATGTTGCCATTGACGTCGAGGATAGATTTGTTCATAACTCCCTGTTCATCGTCGAACACACGAAGGTTGACAACCTTCTTTACAAGCCATTCAATATCGTCTTCGGTATCATCTTCACCAATCCCTAAAAGGATAAGAAAACCTTGCTGAATGGACGACTTCATCGTGCCTTTGATGCTTACCGATGCTTCTGAAACTCTTTGTATGACAATTCTCATATTACAAAGATATTTATTTTTAGGATTCAAACCAAATAATCATCCGATAATTAAACTCATCTTTTATCGTCACGCGCTTTTCTTTTGATTTATAGGTAGTTATGGAGGCGTTTTAATTGCATTGACTTTGAGGGCCAATCTCAATGACTTTGGGCCTTAAACTCATTGACTTTTCCGGCCAATCTCCATGCAATTGAAATGGCATGTTATTCACCTTGTTTTGATGCTGACGAGTATCACTTTAATTGCAGTAGTTTTATTCATAAAAATTCTCCCATTTGTCATCACTTGACAGATGGGAGATGGGTAGCTAAAAGCTCGATGAAATGGCTCTTTTTGGTATTACAGTAGTGCGGCTATGGCTTGTGCAGCCTCGCCCTCAAAGTATTTCAGATCGCAAATGGGCGTGTTACGGAAGTCGGCATAACTCAGCACTTGGATAGCAACAAACTGTTTGTCGTCGGTTACGCATGCCTCGTGACGATAGTTGCTGATGCTCAACTTCGCGGGTGGTGTCATCTTTTTAGCCTGGTTGATCACTTCTCCTTCTGCCATTTTGATAAGTTTCACAAATGCCTGGGCATCTTCCGCACTATAGTAATTGATAACCGCATTCAGTTTACTGTTTGTGGGTGTGTAGGTGGCTTTGCTGCCAATGCCTAAAAATCCCTTTGAAATCTTGATATTTGGATTGTTTGAAATGGTTTCTGCCATCTCTAAATTTTTTATATTTGCCATAATTTTCTTCTTTTTATTGATTGTCTTGTTGTTTTGTTTACGAGCTGCTTGTTACTCGTATATATTGTTGATATACAAGTTGTTGTCGATTCATTGTAGCCGTATTAAACCGCTTAATGGCTAAGTAGGTATGTTTATTACCTCTCCATGGTTGAGCTGTTGGCTACTTGGCTAACGATATGTTTGAAGCAGCTTTTACGATTTTTAGTGAAATCTCATTGTACGCACATGGTTTGATGGATTGCGATGTGCGTACGAATCAAAAAGAAGATGGGTCAACGAATGATTTGCCTCAATGCGATGACGTAATAATCGCATGCGGCAGAGGAAGGAATAGGGGTTGTGACCGTTGTGAGATAGCGGTTGATTCCTTGAAAATGTAGGGAATAAAACCTGTTGTGAAACGTGTTTCGGCCAAGCAGATGTGTTGGCTTAGCTGTAAACGAGGGGATTATACGCTGTGGACGGGTGTTGCACAGACGTACGTTTTGGCTGGTGTCGGTGATGAGTGCTGTTTGTCGTTGGGCCGGTTCTATCGTGTCTTCGTAGATGCGGTCTTTACTCTTTTCATCATCGTCATACCCGGATGCGCTGCCTTTTTCAGCCATGCCAGGCCTCATATCATTGGCATGTGCTGTGCATGTGTTCTGGTTGCTCAGCAAAAGTACCAGAAAAAGCAGCAGGGTTTGTATCCAGGTTTTCATCAGTTTGTGGATGTTTTTTGATGGGTTGTTTGTATAGGACGTGGGTAGTGTGTACTACTATCAGCGGCTATGAGATTGCCCTCAAATTGCCGTTGCGCAGCCTATTGACCGCAAAGATAAGCAATTTTTTATGGATTATTGGGGTGAAAGTGATTGAAAATGATTTTTGCCTTTGCTTCTTTGATGATTTCGGTGAGCGTTTCCAAGTCTGAGTCTTTGATTCGTTTCACGCTCTTTAAGGCTTTTAGGAGTTGCTCTTTGGTTTTGGGACCGATGCCTTTGATGTCGTCTAATTCGCTGTGTAGTGCGTTTTTGCTTCGTTTGTCGCGATGGAAGGTGATGGCGTACCGATGCACTTCATCTTGAATGTGCGTAAGGAGGTGGAAAAGTTCGCTATCTGCTTTTAAACCAACGACTTGTGGTGGGAAACCGAATAGCAGCTCGTTGGTTCTGTGGCGGTCGTTTTTAGCCAGTCCTGCGATGGGTATTTGCAGGTGCAGCTCGTCTTCTAACACCTCTCTTACTACCTCCATCTGTCCTTTTCCGCCATCGGTGATAATCAAGTCGGGTAGGGGTGCCTGCTCTTCCGTCATCCTGCTGTAACGGCGACGCACCACCTCTTGCATGGAAGCGTAATCGTCTGGACCGCTCACGGTCTTGATGTTGTATTTGCGGTAGTCTTTCTTTGAGGGTTTCATGCCCTTGAATACGATGCAACCTGCAACGGCATCGGTGCCGGAGATGTTGGAGTTGTCGAAACATTCGATATGATAGGGCAGCTTGGGGAGCTTGAGTTTGGTTTGCAATTCCTTCATCAAACGGGTCTGTTTTTGTTCCGGATTGAGCTTTTCCGATCGTTTGAGTCGATCAAATTTATACTGTTTTCCGTTCATTTCAGACAGGTCCAGCAGGTGTTTTTTGTCCCCGCGTTGGGGAATGAAGAAGGTAGCATTGTTCAAACTCCAATTGATTTCGAAGGGTACGATGATCTCTTTGGCCTTGCTTTTAAACCTGCTTCTGATTTCTTGGATGGCAGTAATGAGCAGTTCTTCATCGGTTTCATCAAGTTTTCGCTTATATTCAAAGGTGAAACTCTGGTTGATGGTGCCGTTTTTAACGTGGATGTAGTTGATGAAAGCGTTCTTTTTCTGGTCATCATCCGTGAGGGTAAACACGTCTAAGTCTTGTATGGTGTTGCTCACTACCTCACTCTTGGCCACGAAATTGTTCAGCATTTCGTACTTTTGCTTAAGCTCTTCTGCCTCTTCAAACTTCAGTTCTTCTGCCTTTTTTAGCATTTGTTGGTAGAGTATTTTGCTCACTTCTCGGGTGTTTCCCTTTAATATTTCACAGGCTTGAGCAATGTTTTCATGATAGTTTTCATGTGTCTGTTTGCCTACGCAGGGCGCTTTACAGTTGTGAATGTGATACTCCAAACAAGGTTTATACTTGCCTTGACTGATACCTTCTGGTGTGATAGGGAAGCGGCAGGTGCGTGGTTTGTAGAGTTTTTTGATGAGTTCAAGAAGAGAATACATGATTGTGATTTGGCTATAGGGGCCGTAATAGGTGCCAAATCTCCTGTCAATGCGCCTGGTTTTGAAGATTCTGGGTAGATATTCCTTCGTTACACAGATACTTGGGTATGTTTTTCCGTCTTTTAGCAGTACGTTGTAGCGTGGATTGTACTTCTTGATAAGGCTGTTTTCGAGTAGTAGTGCGTCCTCTTCCGTATTTACTACGGTGTATGTGATGTCCCAAACTTTGCTGACAAGTACTTTGGTTTTGTAGCGATCTACTTCCTTTCGGAAATACGAAGAGACACGATTTTTCAAGTTCTTGGCCTTACCTACATAGATAATTTGGTGGTCTTTATCATAGAATTGGTAGCTACCCGGCTTCCCAGGCATATTCAATGCTATACTCTTTAGGTGGTCAATTCTCTTTAAGTTTTCCTCTTTGTTCATCGCTATAAGTCCCTGTATCACAGGAAATGATGGTCTAATTGTTTCATGTGAAACATCTACATGTCCTTCAGTACGGAGCGCTGCGGCGCAAATATCGTGAAAGGGTAGTGGAGTTTACTTTCCACTACCGCTTACATTTGTTACTGTTGATTAAAATTGCAACAGTGATTCAATCTCGATGTCTTTGTCAAATTGTTCTCTACAATGTGGAAACTCGCTCTTGAGTTCAATGATAAAGTTCGCATAAATCTTTTTGGGATGGAACTTCTTCACCAGATCACAGGCCGCTTTCATCGTCCCTCCAGTTGCGAGTAGGTCGTCATGTAATAGAACGATGTCATTCTCGTTGATAGCATCCTTGTGGATTTCGATGGTGTCGATGCCGTATTCTTTTGCGTAACTTTCTTGCACTGTTTCGCAAGGAAGCTTGCCTGGTTTGCGGCATAAGACGATTCCAGCACCCAATTTGATAGCGATAGCGGATGACATCACAAAGCCACGACTCTCGATTCCTACAATCTTTGTAATGCCTTTGTTTTTGTATAATTCATACATTTCATCGCTGATAGTTCGTAAACATTCGGGATTTTTGAATAGAGTAGTAACATCTCTGAAGTTAACTCCTTTGATTGGCCAATCTTGTATGCTGCGCAAATTGTCCAAAAGTAATTTGTTGTTCATTATTAATGCGTTATGTTGTTATTAAATATCTTATTGTTTCATGTGAAACATATCTGTCGTGTGCATCATTTCGATGTTCCTTACCTCCCTAATAGGACCAGAAGAACATTGATGTCGCTTGGTGAAATGCCGGGTATTCTGCTGGCTTGTGCGAGTGTTTCGGGGTCGATTCGCTCTAACTTTTGGCGAGCTTCCGTAGATAATTCATGTAATTCGCTATATTGAAAGCGTCCTTTTATCTTGATATCCCTTAGGCGGTGCATCTTTTCGGCCATGAGTTTTTCACGCTCAATGTAACCTTTGTATTTGATTTTTATCTCTGTTGCTTCTGCAATCTCTTCCTTTCTGTTGCGAGGTTTGTTGAGCATTTCTTTCAAAGTTGTGATGTGTTCGGCAAGTTGTGTCAACGATACTTGAGGTCGTCCCACGAGGTCAGATATCTTGGAGGTGCCGTGAAGGGGAGAGGTTCCTATGCTTTCAAGGAAATTGTTGATTTCTTTCGGTTTAATCGGTGTTTGATTACAGAAGTCAAGAAGAGCTTTAATGCTTTCCTTTTTCTCCATCCACCAATCGTAACGCTCGCGATTTGCCAGTCCTAATTGGTACGCTTTCTCCGTCAATCGTGCGTCAGCATCGTCTTGTCTCAATAGAATTCTGTATTCAGCGCGTGATGTAAACATGCGATAGGGTTCATCAACTCCTTTGGTAGTCAAGTCATCTATGAGTACACCGATGTAGCTTTCATCGCGGTGCATGATGAAAGGTTCGCTGTTGGTGCAATGCAATGCAGCGTTCACTCCTGCCACCAAACCTTGTCCAGCCGCTTCTTCATATCCGGTAGTGCCGTTCACTTGCCCAGCCAAGAACAACCCTTTCAAAACCTTCGATTCCAACGTTCGTTTCAATTGGGTAGGGTCAAAGTAATCATACTCTATGGCATAGCCGGCTCGATAGATTTTTGCATCGCGAAAAGCAGGTATCTTGTGGATTGCTTCCAGCTGGATATGCAGCGGCATACTCGATGAAAAGCCGTTTAAATACATTTCGTTAGTACATTCTCCTTCAGGCTCTAAAAACAGAGGATGCTGATCTTTGTCGGGAAAGGTGACAAGTTTTGTCTCCACCGAAGGGCAATAACGCGGCCCTGTACTTTGTATTTGTCCGTTGAAAAGGGGAGAATCTGACAATCCTTGCCTCAATACTTCGTGACATTCTTGATTGGTATAGCATGTCCAACAAGGTAGTTGTTTCAGCTTTCTTGGTTCGCCCATGTAGCTGAATTGATGAAAATCGTTCTCGCCATCTTGCCGTTCCATGTCCTCAAAATGCACCGTTCGCGCGTCAATTCTGACAGGAGTTCCCGTCTTCATGCGATCCACACGGATGCCGTGTCTCGAAATACTCTCACTCAAATGATACACCGCAGGCTCGGCACAACGTCCGCCTGGCAGTTGATGTCGCCCGATATGCATCAGACCATTCAAGAAAGTTCCTGCTGTGATGACCACGCTTTTCGCTCTAAACTCAACTCCCCAAACGGTATTTACGCCAACGGCTTCTCCGTTTTCTACGATTAATTCCCGAGCTTCATCTTGCCAAATGTCAAGGTTGGGCGTGTTGTCCAGCACCTTTCTCCATTCCCAGATGTATTTTCCTCGGTCGCATTGGGCACGAGGACTCCACACTGCAGGTCCCTTACCCTTGTTGAGCATTCGAAATTGGATGGCCGTTGCGTCGGTAATGAGGCCCATCTGTCCCCCCAAGGCGTCAATCTCGCGAACGATTTGTCCTTTCGCTATGCCGCCAATGGCTGGGTTACAACTCATTTGTCCCACCTTGTTCATGTCCATAGTGATGAGACATGTGCTGGCTCCTATGTTGGCAGATGCCGTTGCTGCCTCGCAACCAGCGTGTCCACCACCTATTATTATAACGTCGTATTTGAATTTCATATTAATCAATTACCTTTCTTCTCCATGGGCATTACTTATTTCTGCGAGCCTGAGAAAGCCATTTTGTTGCCCAAATCTGTTATCCTTTCGAATCGTTGTGTCATTGCGCAGGCATTATTGTAAATGTCTGATAAACAAAGAACACAATACATCGCAAAAGTACGCAATAAATTTTAATTATGACTTGATTACGAATTAAAAACCCTCTTTACTCCGATTTATTCAGTATATTTTATCTATCTTTGCGTCATATTGTCGTGGAGTATCCCGGTAGAACAATGGTAGGATAGGATTCCTACCGCCCCTTATCTTTTTAAATTATGAATTATCTTAAACTTGGAACTATTTTATTCGTAGGACTTTTGTCCTCCAATGTGAGCATGTCACAGGTGTCTGATTTCGATTTGTCATCACAACGCAAGGAAAGTTCAGACGTACCAAAGTTGACGGGGCATCAAGTTGATCACAAAGGATTGATAATCAATCCCGTACCAAACTATCTCAATCTTTCCATTAGTGGAACTCTTGACGTCACGACTGGGGTCAAATTATCTACTAAACTCGGTCGGCAGAAACGCGACATCCAAGAAGATTTGTCCTTTCTCTCCTTGCAATCCGCAGGCGTTCCCTTGAACATTGCCTTGGAAAAGACAGTTAAAAGCCACTGGGTGAAGCCTGTCAGCGGAGCTTATTCGTTGCGTATTCACCAGCAAGGTATTGACATTGTCGGCTATGATGATGCCGGAGTATACTATGGCATCCAGACTTTGCGCCAGATATTGGAAAGTCCCATTGTCCAAAACGGCAAGACCCTGCCTTACTTGGAGGTCAATGATTATCCCGTTTTCCCATATCGTGGCATCATTGAAGGATTCTATGGAACCCCCTGGTCACACAAGGTGCGCCTGTCGTTGATTGATTTTTATGGCAAATACAAGTTGAACACATACGTTTACGGACCCAAAGACGACCCTTACCACAGTTCACCCAACTGGCGAAAACCTTATCCGGCGGACGAAGCTAAGAACATTCATGAGTTGGTAGAGGCCTGTGATAAAAACAGGGTAGAGTTTGTTTGGGCCATTCATCCTGGCAAAGACATCAAGTGGAATGAAGAAGATTACAACAACCTGAAGCACAAATTCGACCTGATGTACCAGCTGGGAGTCCGCTCGTTTGCCATCTTCTTTGATGATATCTCGGGTGATGGAACCAATCCAGCCAAGCAAGTAGAGCTGCTGAACCGCCTGACAAAAGAGTTTGTCAAGGTCAAAGGAGATGTTTCGCCACTCATCATTTGCCCCACAGACTATAGCCGAGCCTGGGCCAACCCTACGCCCGAAGGCAGCTTGTCGGTGTATGGCCGCACCTTAGACCCATCGGTGAGGGTGTTCTGGACAGGTGATGTCGTATGCAGTGACGTCACACGAACGACCTTAGCGTGGGTCAATTCACGCATCAAGCGGCCGGCTCTTTTTTGGTGGAACTATCCCGTGACCGACTATGTGCGCCACATCGTGTTGCAAGGACCCGTCTATGGACTTGAAAACACCGTCACCGCAGGCGAGATGACCGGTCTGCTGAGCAACCCCATGGAGCACGGTGAGGCCTCTAAACTTGCCTTGTACAGCGTTGCTGACTACGCTTGGAACCCTACAGCCTATAACGCATTGGACAGTTGGGAGCGCGGATTGGCGGTGATGGCACCGCAGGCAAAGGACGCATATCGCACCTTTGCCATCCATTCTGCCGACACGGAAACGGGTTATCGGCGTGACGAATCGTGGGAAACAACAACCTTCAGCTTCGACCATTACACCCCAAAACAATATGATGACCTCATGCGTGAGTTTGAGAAGATAGAGAAGGTGCCGGCACAGTTGGAACAAGGATTGGCCAATCGAGGGCTGTTCAGCGAGTTGCGTCCATGGCTCACCGAGTTCGGCAAGCTGGGAACGCGCGGTAAAAATGCGCTGAAACTCATGGAGAAGTTCAAGCATGAAGCTCCGGAGGCATTCTGGAACAGCTATGTGCAGAACCTCATGAGCGCGGAAGATAAGAAGGCTTATGACGCCCATCGGTCGGGAACCATGAAGCTACAGCCGTTTTATGAAAAGGCCATGGAGGACATGAGCGAGGCCTTCTATGAGCAACTCGCAGGGAAAAAGTCAGCCGTACAGCGTCCTATCGGATCTTATCCCAGCGTGTATACCACGCAGAGCAAGAACATGTTGGATGCCGATTCCCTCTCATTCTATCATTCGGGCATCGCACAAAAGACGGGTGATTGGATTGGACTGGACCTGGGAAAGGTGATGCCGATTTGGGAAGTTGACCTCAAGCAAGGCCGCAATGCGACAGATGACGTAGATTATTTCGACCATGCCATCCTCGAATACTCAGCTGATGGACAGTCCTGGGCCCCGCTTGTCGCCGACCTTCAGAAGCAGTATGATATTCATTGGACGGGGCAGGGCGTGCAGGGACGCTATGTGCGCCTGCGCAAACTACCTTCAGAGAAGACCCATTGGTTGGCCGTTCGCACCTTCAAGGTCAATCCTATCACGTTGTCACGCCTGGATGTTGACGTACATACAGACCAAGGCGAGCAGGCTATCCGTGCTTTTGATGAACAACCTTTGACCTCTTTCCATCTCGCTGGCACCCTTTCGTTCGACATTCCAAAGCATACGCAGCGTTATATTTTGCTGATGAAGCTGCCCGAAAATCAGACGATCAGGGTGAAACAACATGACAAGAAGGGACGTGTGGTGGCAGAAACTACCGTTACCTCATCCTTCTATCAGTGTGATGTCGCGAAAAAAGCTATCCGCCTATCCATCGAAGGTGACGTAGAAATTTTTGAAATCATCCGCAAGTAAGAGAATAAAAATAAGGTGTGCCAGTTTGATGACACACCTTATTTTTATGCCGACACAGCGGCACATCGTCTTTTGTTTGACCTTGATTAACGGGCAGGTTCTTCTTTTTTAGCCTGCGCTGCTCGTGGTGATTTCTTCTTTTTGTTCACCTTAAACTTGTCAAATCCCAGTCCGTACACACCGATAACCGCACTCTGAGAGACAAAAGCCTCTGGGTCAATCTCGTCAATCGTTCTGAAAATCATGGACGACTCGGTTTGTTTGGCCAGCACGAAAAGCATTTTCATGTCGCGTCCCGAGTAAAATCCGTTGCCTGTGAGCGTGGTACATCCTCGTTGAACCGTCGTATTGATGGCCTTGCCTATCTCTTCGTATTTTTCTGAGATGATGAAGAATTGAACCGACCGTCGGTTCATGTTCACTACTTTGTCCACGCAAGCCGAAGAAACAATGAGCACCACATAGCCATACAACACCTGCTCCCAGTCGTGTAGCACCAGGTAGCTGGACGTGATGATGGTGATGTCGCAGAGCAAAATCACCTTTCCCAGCGAGATGTCATGATATTTGTTAATCATGGCCGCAATGACATCCGTTCCTCCCGTGCTGCCGTTGCTCGACAATCCCATTCCGATGCTCGACCCCATGAGCACAGCTCCCAGAATGGCCGCCATGAAAGGTTGGTCGTTGATGATTGCCTCATCGTGTGTCACTTGTCTGATGAGCCACACAAACATGGCGAACGTCAGGGCGGCATAGATGGTCTTGACGCAAAATCGCCACCCCAGAATCTTGAGCGCAAAGGCCAATAGGGTGGCGTTGATGACCAAATAGGTGACCTCTACGGGAATCTCAAAGCCCCAATAAATGATAGACGAGATACCTGTGATGCCGCCCATGCCGATGTGGTTGGGCAACAAGAAGACGGTTAAGCCTAAGCTGCCCATGAGCATGGCCAGTGTGATGATGGCGTAATCTTTCAGTTCTGATTTCTTTTTTCTTGGCATGGTAAGTTTGTTTTTTTAGCGTCTTGTTATTCCTTGTTGCACCTTGAATGGTGCAAAATGATGTCGTCGGCAAAGTTACGAAAAAGTAGTTTATCTGTATCGCATTGCGTTTAAAATATGCTGATGATGTGTGGTCTGTAATTCCAATGTAGCTGTTTTGGGGATGCGCTTGAGCCTTTTCCCGAAAACTGTCTGATAGTGTTTTGTGCAAAAATGTTCAGTTTCTTAACTAAAAAACAGCCCTAAAATGGCACTTCAAAACTTTCAATATAGAAAAAATCAATAGGCAAGGAAGAAGCAAACAAGCTATCATGAAGCAAGAAAAATGAGGTTTTAGGGCAAAAGCAATGCGTTTAAGGTGTTAGATGCATGATATTGCCGCCCAATAAACATGGTATTGCGCGGCAAAAGCATGCAAATATCTGCCTAAAAGCTATGCTTTTGTGCTTAAAATAGCGCACCATTTGAAGAATATTTGTGGTTTGATTTTGTAAGATATTGTATATCAGTCGAATACAAATGTTGCTCATTTTGGGCGTATTTGGGACGAAAGTGAAGGCTGTTCGTAAATACACAAATTATAAGAGAGTGTGTTGTCAAGAAAATTCACGCATTGGGGCGTGATTGATTGCGCTCCGCCTCTTTGTCATCACGTTCCGCATTCTTGTTTATTAGGTTTCGCATCGTTGCCATGATGTTCCCCTGCATCGGCATTATATTCCCCCGTATTCCCATGAGGTTCTTCCACATTGCCATCGTCTTTCATCGCATCACGCCCCATCTTTGTGCGAATGAAACCGCAGGTTTACCTTAAAAGTGTTAAAAAACAGGATGAATAGCCTTGCATATAGAAAAAACTCACTATATTTACATTCATTTTGAAATAACTAAAAATTGTTTTGTCGATATGGAAGATAACACGCAGCAGCAGGGATTGCAATTGGAGTTGAATCCCGAGGTGGCTCAGGGTAAGTATGTAAATCTGGCCTTGATCTCACACTCCAGTTCAGAGTTTGTACTTGATTTTACCAGTATTTTGCCCGGAATACCCAAACCTCAGGTGGTAAGTCGTGTGGTGATGGCACCCGAACATGCCAAACGACTTCTCATGGCCTTGCAGGAGAACATCTATAAATACGAGCAGCAGTTCGGCAAGATTCAACTGCCAGAGATGGCTGGCCGCACCATTGCTCCTTTCGAAGGCACAAAGGGGGAAGCGTAGATTGTGCTCCCTTTGGCGATAGATAGTTCTTTCTCTGTCGATAGGTGGCTCTTTCTTCAGCGAATGTGTTAAAGACTGTGGGTCGTTCGTGAAACTTTTTTCACGTTTTCTTGCTGTTTTCGTTAAGTCGTATCTGCGTAAAATCGGTTCCTCATCTTTGTCTTTCTCGGCCCCTTGATGAGTTTTCTCGTATTTTTAACGAAAAGCTTTGAGTTATCATTAAATTGTAGTATTTTTGCAACGGCTAGCGGTATCTGATACCTAAAAATGAGGATGTTTGATGATGAACACTTGTAAAGAACACCAGCCAAGGAACAACTATTTAAACGCACACATCAATATACTAACATTTAAATACTTTAATTATCAATCATTTATGTGGTTAATCAATTCATCTATTGGTAGAAAAGTGGTCATGTCGGTTACCGGCATTGCGCTTATTCTGTTCCTGACATTTCACATGTCAATGAATGTTGTCGCCCTCTTTTCAGGAGAAGCGTACAACATGATTTGTGAACTTTTGGGTGCCAACTGGTATGCGGTGGTGGCTACGATAGCACTTGCAGCTTTGGTTGTTTGTCATATCGTCTACGCATTCATCCTGACGGCACAAAACCTGCGGGCTCGCGGCAACGAACGTTATGCCGTTACGCAAAGAAGCTCTAAGGTAGAGTGGGCATCTCAAAACATGTTGGTGTTAGGCATCATCATTCTTTTGGGCTTACTTCTTCACTTGTACAATTTCTGGTACAACATGATGTTTGCCGAGATCTTTCACATTGCCGACCCGTTAGGCAATCCTGCTGACGGATTTGGTTACATTCGTGAAACATTCGCACAACCTCTGTACGTGGTGCTGTATGTCATTTGGCTGGTTGCCATCTGGTTCCACCTCACGCATGGCTTCTGGAGTGCGATGCAAACACTTGGAATCAGCAACAAAATCTGGTTCAATCGATGGAAGACCATCGGCGAGGTGTACGCCACGTTGCTGATGCTGGGCTTCCTTGTTGTTGTTCTCGCATTTGCCTTTGGCTGCGCGCCAAGTTTGTGCTGTGCGTAATTGTTTAATCTGATTACATGTAAGGAAGAATATTATGACACAAATAAATTCAAAAATACCTGAAGGACCAGTAGCTGAGAAGTGGACCAATTACAAGGCTCACCAGCGTTTGGTTAACCCAAAGAATAAATTAAAATTGGATGTCATCGTTGTTGGTACAGGCTTAGCAGGTGCCAGTGCCGCCGCTTCATTGGGCGAGATGGGATTCAACGTTTTCAATTTTTGTATTCAAGACTCGCCTCGCCGTGCACACTCTATCGCTGCACAAGGAGGTATCAATGCTGCCAAGGATTATCAGAATGATGGTGACTCTGTTTATCGTTTGTTCTATGATACCGTAAAAGGTGGCGACTATCGTGCTCGCGAAGCTAACGTTTACCGTTTGGCAGAGGTGTCGAATGCTATCATCGACCAATGTGTGGCACAAGGCGTACCATTCGCTCGTGAATACGGTGGCATGCTCGCCAACCGTTCGTTTGGTGGTGCACAGGTAAGTAGAACGTTCTATGCCAAAGGCCAAACAGGTCAACAGCTGCTGTTAGGTGCTTACTCATCACTGATGTGTCAAGTACATGCAGGCAAAGTAAAGCTCTATACGCGTTACGAGATGGAGGACGTAGTCATCATTGACGGTCGTGCTCGTGGTATCATTGCCAAGAATTTGGTGACTGGTAAGTTAGAAAGATTCTCTGCCAATGCTGTAGTAATCGCCACTGGCGGATACGGAAATGCTTATTTCCTTTCTACCAATGCAATGGGATGTAACTGTACTGCTGCTGTTCAGTGCTACCGTAAGGGAGCTTATTTTGCTAACCCTTCGTATGTACAGATTCACCCCACCTGTATTCCTGTACATGGTGACAAGCAGTCGAAGCTGACGTTGATGTCAGAATCGTTGCGTAACGACGGACGTATTTGGGTTCCTAAGAAGATTGAAGATGCCAAGGCATTGCAGGCAGGAACGAAACAAGGCTGGGAAATACCAGAGGAGGATCGCGACTACTACTTGGAGCGTCGCTACCCAGCATTTGGTAACTTAGTGCCTCGTGATGTGGCTTCGCGTGCTGCGAAGGAGCGTTGCGATAAGGGCTTTGGTGTGAACAACACTGGTTTGGCTGTGTTCCTCGACTTCTCTGAGTCGATCAATCGATTGGGACTTGATGAAATCATGCAGCGTTATGGAAACCTCTTCGAGATGTATGAAGAGATTACTGACGTATTCCCCGGTGACATGGCGAACGAAATCAATGGTGAAAAGTACTACAAGCCCATGATGATCTTCCCCGCTATCCATTATACCATGGGTGGTATCTGGGTAGATTACGAGTTGATGACCTCTGTCGCAGGACTGTTTGCCATCGGTGAATGCAACTTCTCTGATCATGGTGCTAACCGCTTGGGAGCTTCAGCGTTGATGCAAGGTTTGGCAGATGGTTATTTTGTGTTGCCATACACCATTCAAAATTATTTGGCAGACCAAGCTGTTTGGCCACGTCTTTCTACCGATCTTCCAGAGTTTGAAGAGGCAGAAAAGAAGGTACAAGCAGAGATTGACCGTTTGATGAACATCAAGGGTAAGCGCTCTGTCGATTCTATTCACAAGGAGTTGGGTCACATCATGTGGGAACACGTGGGAATGGGTCGTACCAAGGAAGGTCTTGAAGAAGGTTTGAAGATGATAGCAGACTTACGTAAAGAGTTCGATACCAACCTGTTTATTCCAGGTTCTAAGGAAGGTCTGAACGTTGAGTTGGATAAAGCTATCCAT
Source organism: Hoylesella buccalis ATCC 35310 (assembly GCF_000177075.1). Classification (GTDB taxonomy): domain Bacteria; phylum Bacteroidota; class Bacteroidia; order Bacteroidales; family Bacteroidaceae; genus Prevotella; species Prevotella buccalis. Next base: position 52,640 of record NZ_ADEG01000094.1, on the reverse strand, counting down.
TTGCGTGATTTCTTATTGATGGGCGAACTCGTTGCTTACGATGCCATCTCTCGTAATGAGAGTTGTGGAGGTCACTTCCGTGAGGAGTACCAAACACCTGAGGGAGAGGCAAAGCGTGACGATGAAAACTATTTCTATGTAGGTTGTTGGAAGTACCAGAACAATGATGAAACCGCCCCCGAGCTGCTCAAAGAGCCACTCGAGTACGAGGCCATCAAGGTACAAACACGTAATTATAAGAATTAAATTGATGAGTTGACGAGTTAACAAGCTGACGAGTAGACAAGATGATAGTGAATTCGTGAGGTTCTTCTCATAGCTAATATGTAATCCGAATTGGATATGAAATCTACGCACAAAGACTTGATTGTTTGGCAAAAGAGCATCATTCTTGTGAAAAGGATTTATCAAGTAACGAGATGTTTTCCACATGAAGAACTCATGGGAATCTCCTCTCAAATGCGTAGAGCTGCAATTTCAATACCTTCGAACATAGCCGAAGGTTATGGAAGAGGAACAACAAAAGAGTTGTTACATTTCTTATATATAGCTTTGGGTTCAGCTTCTGAATTGGATACTCAAATTATTCTCTGTAAAGAGCTGGGCTTTATTATTGATTTGGAGGTTTATCAAGAACTTTATCAATTAAATGTAGAAGTCTTAAAAATGCTAACAGCACTCATTAAAAGTCAACAACAATAGACAAAATATTCATCAAACCGTTGCATTAAAATATATAGCTATCTATAAATATCTTGTAACTATTGAAAAAAGTCTATCAGCTTGTCAACTTGTCAACTCGTAAACTCGTAAACTAAAAAAAATACAAGCCATGTCAAAAAATATAAGTTTTACAATTAAATTTTGGCGTCAGAACGGTCCTAAAGACAAGGGACATTTTGACACTCACGAGATGAAGAATATCCCTGACGATACTTCTTTCCTCGAAATGCTTGACATCCTCAACGAGGAACTCATAGAGGATGGGAAAGAACCATTTGTTTTCGATCACGACTGTCGTGAAGGTATTTGCGGTATGTGCTCACTTTATATCAATGGTGTGCCACACGGAAAGACCGAACGTGGAGCCACAACGTGCCAGTTGTACATGCGTCGTTTCAACGATGGCGATGTCATTACTGTGGAACCTTGGCGTTCGGCAGGTTTCCCTGTCATCAAGGATTGTATGGTAGACCGTAACGCTTTCGACAAAATCATCGCTGCCGGTGGCTACAATACCATTCGTACAGGACAGGCACAGGATGCCAATTCCATCCTTATTCCAAAGGATAAGGCCGATGAGGCCATGGATTGTGCTTCATGCATCGGTTGTGGAGCCTGCGTAGCCGCATGTAAGAACGGCTCTGCCATGCTCTTCGTTAGCTCCAAAGTTAGCCAGTTGGCCCTGTTACCACAAGGCCGTCCAGAGGCTGCCAAGCGTGCCAAAGCTATGGTTCTCAAGATGGATGAGTTGGGATTTGGTAACTGTACCAACACTCGTTCATGTGAAGCCGTGTGTCCAAAGAACGAGTCGATTGCTAACATCGCACGACTGAACCGTGAATACATCACGGCAAAGTTTAAGGATTAAGCAGTGCTTGTTTTGTAAATTCACGATTTAGTCGAGCGTATTTGCAATTCAAAAACTCATAAATATAGCCCATACGTTCTCTTTGACGTATGGGCTTTTATAATGTTCATCATAAGGTGACGCACCAAGTAGATGCTTGTTCGTGGTTTAATGATTGGCGAGCAGGCGTTTACTAAAGTATCTTACGGGATACCATACCGCCATCCAACCAACTGCTATGACGGTGATGAAGATGAACAAGATATCTAAATAGTGGACACTAACGGGGTAAGCATTGACAACAAAGTCACCAGATCTTTGCCCAAGTGATACGAAACCGAAGGTTTGTTGAAGCCAACAGAGCAGCAAACCCAACAGAATGCCTATGAGAGCGCCTATGACTGAAATCATTCGGCCTTCGAAAAGAAAGATTTTAGTGATTTGTTTGTCACTGGCTCCGATGTTTCTTAACGTCACCACGTCGTTCTTCTTGTCAATCATGAGCATGGAAAGCGAGCCGATGATGTTAAAGCATGCCACAATCAAGATGAACGTAAGGAAGAAATAAGCGATAATTTTCTCTATCTGCATAATCTTGAATGTGTCCGCTTGTTGTTCAAAACGGTCAAGCACCTTGTACCGACTTCCCACGATAGCCTGTATCTCTTTCTTCACCTCCTTAAGGTTACAGTTCTCTTGAAGCCGGAGTTCAAGTGAGGAGATGCGCCCCTTCATGTCAAAGAGGTTGCGTGCAAATTCAATGGAAGTGAGTATATGTCCCTTGTCATATCTGGCTTGATTCACCGAGAACACCACGCCTGGTGACAGAAGAGAGTCTACCGCAAACCCGCTGGCAGGATTACTCATGTCCAGTTGTCCTGACCGTTTGGGTGCGTAGATCTTGAGGTAACCGTTCCAAGTTGCGCCTACATCAAGTGTTTGAGCCAGTCGAATGCCGATGATACCATACTCCAAATTGCCGGCGTGCAATTCATATTCGCCGTCGCCATATAGGATTTCCTTGATGTGGGTGAGCTTATCAAAATTGTCATCCACGCCTTTGATGGTCACCATAGTTAGTTTGTCGCCATACATGGCCATTGCCATGTCCTCCACATTCTCTGTGGCTACATCCACCTGGCGAAGTTGTTTAACCTTCGTGAGCAACGGGTCGTTGGCATTGGCTGATTTCCCTTCCGTAGGAACCACTTCGAGTTGTGGGTCGAAGTTGGTCAGAAAAGAGGCCACCAAGTCATGAAAACCGTTGAAAACACTCATCACAATGACCAATGCCATCGTTGCCACCGCCACGCCTATCATGGAGATGATGGAGATGACATTGATGGCATTCGTGCTCTTTTTTGAAAAGAGATAACGACGTGCGACAAATAAAGGGAAGTTCATTTACTGGAATATTTGTGCTCTGAGTCGTCGATTTATTTCTTCAACAGTTCGTCGATGTGCTCGATATAGTCAAGGCTGTCGTCGATGAAGAAACGCAATTCGGGAACAATACGCAACTGATTGCGTACCCGTGTACCCAAGTCGTAACGAATGGTTTTCTCATTTGCCGTGATGTTCTTAATGATTTCCTCCGCTTTTTCTGATGGAAATATACTTAAATAGGCGGTGCAAATGCTCAAATCAGGACTGACACGTACCCGGGTAACACTTACCATGACACCATGGGTAGCTCTTGTTTGCGATTGAAATATGATGGCGAGTTCTTTTTGAAGCAGTCGCGCAATGCGGTTTTGTCTTGTCTCTTGCATAATACTTGTATCTTAAGGGTGTATAATTTAGTGGAAAACTTAGTGGAAGACAAAGATAATTATAATAGTTGACAATTAATTCTTTTTTCGTATTTTTGTGGCGATGGTGACTACTTCTCCTACAAAACCTCGGGCAAGAATCTTGGAATTAGATTATCTCAAGTGTGTGTTTATTCTCTTGATGATAGTCTTTCATCTTGTCTATATTGGCAATCGCTATCCCGTTGCCAAGGCTTTTGTGTACACATTTCACATGCCTGGATTTCTCATTATTTCGGGTTACTTGCTCAATGTACACAAGCCCGTTCCGCAGTTCTTGCGCTATATACAGTGGATTTTCGTACCCTATTTACTGATGGAGAGCGGGTATGTGGTCATGGCATCTATCTTACCTATTCGTGAACATATTCAGCAACTCACCTTCGGTTTGTTTCTTGAAAAACTGTTTTTACACCCTTTGGGGCCTTATTGGTACCTGCATACGCTGATGTTGTGTGGTATTGTTACTTATGTAGTAGCCCAATTTGCGGGTCGTCATCGTGTGTTGATGTTGTTGGGCGTGTTACTGTGTTTGTGGGTGTTGGCACTTTTGGGACTTGTTACTTGGATCAATGCTGTGTATTTTTGTGTAGGTGTCGCGTTGCGTCTGAATCATCGCCCATTCGTTGATACATTCCATCCCGCATGGTGGTCGTTCATAGGTGTTGTGTTGGTTGCCACTTGTGTGCCAAATGCACTTCAAAGGCACACCATAGGGGGCATGCTCATCGTGTATTTCGTTATCTCTTTCTTGCTTTGGCTGTATCCCTATTTGCCCAAAGAAGTGGCAAAAATCTCCCATTTCATCGGTAGAAATTCACTCATCCTGTTGCTTTTCTCTCCCATGTTTACGGTACTTTCCAAGCTGTTTCAATCTTACCTGTTGTTCGAGCCGTCAGGAATGCTTTTCATGTTGGTGGCTTTGCTGTTTACGGTAGTTGGCAGTTTCGCCGTTGCATGTGCCTTACAAAAGCTGCATATAGCACGGTATGTGTTTGGACAATCAAGGATTATCAAGTGACAGCCCATCTGTTTGTCCTTTTAAGAGCTTCTTGTCATTCGTTTAACTTCTTCCTAATGATGGTCAAACCGTCGCGAATGGGCAAGATAACCTTTTCCACTCGTGCATCTTGAGCGATGAAATCGTTGAAATGGACGATTCCTTGTGTTTGCTGATCGTGTTGATAGTGCGGATCTATCACATGCCCATCCCACAACGTATTGTCAGCAAGAATGAATCCACCGGGCCGCAATAGCTTTAATACCGTTTCGAATGTTTCTATATAGGTGCGCTTGTCGCCGTCGATAAACGCCATGTCAAACACGACATTTAGCTTAGGAGCTTCCACGTTTGCGTCGCCAATGATGAACTGAATCTTTGATGCCACAGGACTATCTTCTATCCATGGTCGTGTAAAATCCTCCATTTCATCGTTGATTTCAAACGTATACAGTTGTCCATCTTCACCCAATCCCTCTGCCATACAAATGGCACTGTAGCCACTGAAGGTACCTACTTCTAAAACATTCTTAGGCCGAATCATCTCCACCAACATCTTGAGTAGTCGTCCTTGCAAATGTCCACTCGCCATGCGTCCATGCACAGTATGGATGTTTGTGGCGCGATATAGGCGGTATAGATAATCGCCTTCGGCATCAATGTGTGCGAGCAGATAACGTTCTAATTCAGTATCCATAGGTAGTTATTTAGTTTACGAGTTGACAAGTTTACGAGTTGACAAGTTGATAGTTTTGTTGTTGGAGTATTTCATGATCATTCCTCTTACAAGCCATTAACTCGTGAACTTGTGAACTCGTTAACTTGTCAACTATCCATAGTTGTTTTGTTGGGCTATTTCTAGTTCATTCCTTTAGCAAGCCATTAACTCGTCAACTTGTCAACTTGTGAACTTGTACACTTATCAACTATCCAGCTACTGCCTCGATGGCCAATTTGTACGAGTTCAACCCAAAGCCTGCAATGACACCAAGGCATGCCGATGAAATCATGCTTTTATGGCGAAACTCCTCTCGGGCGTGCACGTTCGAGATATGAACCTCTACGACAGGTGTGGTGAGCGAGCGGATACAATCGAGCAAGGCAATGCTGGTGTGGGTGTAAGCACCTGCGTTGAGCACGATGCCATCGTACGAAAAGCCCACCTCTTGCAACTTGTCGATGAGTTCACCCTCGATGTTGCTTTGGTAATAATCAATCTCCATCTGTGTAAAATCGTGGCGCAACTTCTGTAAAAACTCGTCAAACGAGCGGTTGCCGTAAATGTCTGGTTCCCGTTTGCCCAGCAAGTTGAGGTTCGGGCCGTTGATGATCATTATTTTCATAATTCGCCTTATTTGTTTATCTTTGCAGTATTGCTGCCACCCGCGCTTTTCTTTCTTTGATGCGGCGTGAATGCGTGGCAGGTGTATGTTGCAAAAATACGCATAAAAATGGAAAGCAACAAGAAAACAACAACAGATATCGTGAAGTCGTATACCCGCTATCTGAAGCTGGAACGCAATTACTCACCCAACACATTGATAGCTTATCAAAACGATTTGGGCTGGCTCTTATCGTTCTGTGAACAGCAGGAGATAAGCCCCTTAGACGTACGATTGGAAGATTTACAGCACTTCGCGGGCCAGTTGCACGAACACGATATCGGTCCAACTTCGCAAGCTCGCATCCTAAGTGGGGTGCGTTCGTTCTACCGTTTCCTGGTTCTTGACGGCTACATCGAGCAAGATCCTACCGAGTTATTGGAGTCTCCGCGGCTTGGGGAGCATCTGCCGGAGGTGTTGTCCACCGAGGAAGTTGACATGATAGAGAACAGCATCGACCTATCTAAGCCCGAAGGACAGCGCAACAAGGCCATCATTGAGGTGTTGTTCTCGTGCGGTTTGCGTGTGTCAGAGCTGGTCAACCTACAACTTTCCAATCTTTATTTGGACGAAGGCTTCATCCGCGTCACCGGCAAAGGCAACAAAGAACGGCTTGTACCCATCTCGCCCAAAGCCATCAAAGAATTGAATCTTTGGTTTCTCGACCGCAATTTGATGAAAATAAAACCTGGTGAACAAGACTATGTGTTCCTCAATCGCCGTGGTGCTCATCTCACGCGTACCATGATTCTCATCATGCTAAAACGCCAAGCTCAGGAGGCTGGCATCCAGAAAACCATCTCTCCGCACACCCTTCGCCACTCGTTCGCCACCGAACTGCTGAAAGGTGGGGCCGACCTCCGCGCCATTCAAGTGATGCTGGGACATGAAAGCATTGGCACCACTGAAATCTATACGCACATTGACACCACGACCTTGCGCGAGGAGATACTCCTGCATCACCCGCGAAACGCCAAAGATAGACCCGATGAGGCCAGCAGACCGTCTGCCAACGACCTTGAAAGTCAACAGTAGGCGCATGCTGACCAAAATGAACATGCAAACTCTCATGAATCTCGATTTACAAGTATTTAGAAGTGTGGCTCACCATCTGAGCTTCACCAAGGCCTCACAAGAGCTCTACATCAGTCAGCCTGCCATCAGCAAGCACATCCAGAAGCTGGAGGCCGCTTATCATGTCAGGCTGTTCGACCGACTGGGCAACCGCATCTCGCTGACACAGGCTGGGCGACTGTTGCTGAAGCATAGCGACGTGTTGGCGGCCGATTACCAGCGACTCGACTTTGAGATGAACCGTCTGCGGCAGCGCGTCAGTGGTGGAATACGCATTGGGGCCAGCACCACCATCTCGCAGTATGAGCTGCCCCAGATGCTGGCCAACTTTCTCAAAGCTTACCCGCAGACGGACGTCTCGGTTATCAGTGGCAACTCACGGGAGATAGAGGCAGCCTTGATGGATGGTAAGATAGACATTGGATTGGTAGAGGGCATCGTGCGGCAGCCGCCCTGCAAGTATTCTTTTCTGATGAAAGACGAGTTGGTGGCCATTGTCCGGTCGGGACATCCGCTGACGCAGCGTAGTTCCATCACTATCGGTGATCTGTGTCGACAGCCGCTGGTGTTGCGCGAGATGGGGTCGGGTACGCTCGATGTCTTCGAGCGTGAACTGAAAAGACACCAGTTAACGCTCGCAGACATGAATGTTAAGCTATACCTCGGCAGTACCGAAAGCATCAAGCGATTCATTCTGCATTCCAACTGCATGGGCATCATTTCCATCCGCGCGGTGCGGAAAGAGGTGCTGGAAGGTGAATTGAAGGTAATCGAGATAGAGGATGTGAAGCTGGAAAGAGATTTTGTTTTTGTAGAAAAACACGGTGAGAGCGGCCAATTGGTCAATGTCTTCAAGCGGTTTGTTACGTCAGAATGTAAGAGGTGAGTCCTGTTAAAATGCGATTCAAGGAAACTGTTAAAAGTTGCAGAAACGCTCATTTTTATACAGGCTGGTTTTGCATCGAGTTTTCTGTTAAATAGAAAAAACAAGACGGCAAATATGTGTTTTTCAGAGTACATTTTGCGTGTTGAAAACTTAGTAGCATGCTTTTGCCAGCCAATCTCTATGCTTTTATGCTCCAAAAGCATGCAGATTGATGACCGAATGCATAGAGATTACGAGGAAAAAGGCCGTCTTTACCGAGCATTTTGTAGGGGCAAAAATCGCAAAGTGTTGATAATGAGCGCGGTACATTTTTGCGATATTTTGAAAAATCTGATGCCTCGTGCGGAATAGGTCAAGGATTTTAGTTAAAAAACGCAAAGTTTTCTGTGTGGTTGTATAGATATGTAGGCGGCTGAAAGTTGTGTTGTTCTTGTCGTTATAACTACAGGTTATGAGTTATAGTTATTTACTATACGTCGCATTAGCGATTTTTGTGTACCTTTGCCACTCAATCATTAAAAAGTAAAATCAATGCTTAGTGAAAAAAGAAGCAGCATGCTGCATGGCGTACTGTTGATTACCTTGTTTTCGTTAGCCGCGTTCTATATTGGCGACATGGGGTTTGTAAAAAGCCTATCGTTCAGTCCGATGATAGTCGGCATCATCCTTGGCATGCTCTATGCCAACAGTTTGCGCAACAATTTACCTGACACATGGGTTCCGGGAATCCTGTTCTGTTCCAAACGCATCTTGCGAATTGGCATCATTTTGTACGGTTTCAGGCTCACTTTTCAGGATGTCACGGCCGTGGGGTTGCCTGCCATTCTCATCGATGCCATCATCGTAACCGTGACCGTTTGTGGCGGTGTGCTGATTGGTAAGCTGTTAAAGATGGATCGAAGTATCGCTCTGCTCACTTCCGTTGGCAGTGGCATCTGTGGTGCGGCGGCTGTGCTGGGTGCCGAGTCGGCCATCAATACCAAACCCTATAAAACAGCTGTGGCTGTGTCTACCGTGGTCATCTTTGGTACGTTGTCGATGTTTCTCTATCCAGTGTTATATCGCAACGGTGTCTTTGACCTGTCGCCCGAGCTGATGGGGCTTTTCACCGGTTCTACCGTTCATGAGGTTGCGCATGTCGTGGGCGCAGGCAATGCCATGGGGCAGGGCGTGTCCAACACCGCTATCATCGTGAAGATGATTCGGGTGATGATGCTCGTGCCCGCCTTGTTGGTCATTAGTTGGACGGTTGCCCGTAATCTTACCAAACGCGATTCCGCAGAACAAGCCAAAGGAAAGATTACCATTCCATGGTTTGCCATCTTGTTCTTGGTAGTCATCGGGTTCAATTCGTTCAATCTGTTGCCCGTTGCTTTGGTAGAATGGATTAATCAGTTTGATACCTTTCTCTTAACCATGGCGATGACAGCTTTAGGAGCTGAAACCAGTTTTGACAAATTTAAGAAAGCAGGAGCCAAGCCTTTTCTGTTGGCAGCCATCTTATTTGTTTGGCTCATTGGCGGTGGTTATTGCTTGGCTAAATATGTCGTTCCTATGCTGATGAATATATAAGGTACTTGATATAAAAGTCCTTTTGATGAACAACGCCACTTGGTTTCAGTAAACCAAGTGGCGTTGTTCTATATTTGCCAATGACGAAGTGTCCTTATTTCTCGTGCTTTCTGATAATAGCTCGCACCTCTTCAATGCTTCTGTCAAAAGGTCCGCTGTGTTCTAACTTGAGTGTACACATGGCAGCGGCAAACTTTCCTGCCTCTTCAAACCCTATTCCCTGTGACCGACAGTACAAAAAGCCAGCCGAGTAAGTGTCGCCACACCCCGTAGCATCTACTACTTCTCTCGGTGCATAGGCTGGGATGTCGTAAAAACGGTCGTTGGCATAAATGATAGACCCTTCACTTCCCAGTGTCACGATGACCTCTTTAACACCCCATGCGTGTAGTTGTTTGGCTGCTTGGCGTGCGTCTTTGAGTCCCGTGATGACCTCCATTTCGTGTTCATTCACCTTGATGATGTCCGTACATGCCAAAATTTCCAGCTTGTCTTTCCAGTCAATGGGGTGAACATCTTGTCCGCGAACCTCCCGAAGATAGCCTTGTGCATCTATAGAGATTTGTCCTTTGGTAGATAAATACTTCACTACCTCGGGTGAGAAATCGTCATTTAGAAGAGAACCGATGTGGTATATCTTTCCCGTTAACGGCTTCATCTCCTCAATGGTGAAGGGATCAGCCTTCGCTAATACACGTTGTGAGCGAGTATTTTGATTCTCTCCGTAGATGTTTTCAAACAAAACGGTGTGTTCACTGGGGTAAACTTTCACGTCAATACCCGCCTCTTTCATTTCTTGTGTCACTGGCATATCTTCGCTACCCACCTTGGTTACTAACTGAAAACTAACCTTCGAGGGAAGATGGTTGAAAGCATAAGCAACATAATAAGCAGTGCCTCCCGACATGGAAACGGTCTGTTTATGTGTTGTATTTTTATCTCTCGTGATATGACCCAAACAACATATATCTGTCATCGTATGTACCTTATTTGTGGCAAAGATACTTAAAAACAGCGAATATCAAAGGATTAGCTTTACAAAAAAAATGAAATGGGAGAGAATCGTGTCGTGTTTTTGATGGGTATGAGGCGTTGGTTCTTCTTTTGTTCATCGCAGAGTGTCGTTCCGCCGCATCATGTTTGTTTGGCATTGATAATCAAAACGATGCCGAATGTTAATGTTTGTATCACGATAGATAGAAATAAAGGTATTTGCTTTGCGCATCCATGGAATAGCCGTACCTTTGTACTCGATTAAAGAAAAGAATTTGAAGACATTTGAAGAATTAGGCGTTAGCGAAGAGATTCGCCGCGCCATTGAGGAGCTGGGGTTTGTACATCCCATGCCAGTACAAGAAGAGGTCATCCCTTATTTGTTGGGAAACAAGAACGATGTAATTGCATTAGCACAGACAGGAACAGGTAAAACGGCAGCATACGGCTTGCCCCTTTTGCAGAAAATAGATGTTGACAGCAAGCATACACAAGCCATTATTTTAAGTCCTACACGCGAACTGTGTTTGCAAATCGCTGATGACTTGAAGGATTTTGCTAAATATATCAAGAATCTACACGTAGAACCCGTGTACGGAGGTGCCAGTATTGTCACCCAAATTCATGCACTGAAACATGGTGCGCAAATCATTGTGGCGACTCCGGGACGACTTATCGACCTGATGAACCGTGGGGTAGCAAAGCTCGATCATGTAAACAATGTGGTGTTGGATGAGGCTGATGAGATGCTGAACATGGGTTTCTCGGAGAGTATCAATACCATTTTGGCAGGTGTTCCCGACGACCGCAACACCTTGTTGTTCTCGGCAACCATGAGCAACGAGATAGAAAAGATTGCCAAGACTTACTTGCGTGACTACAAGGAGATTGTAGTGGGAAGCCGAAACGAAGGTGCCGAGAACGTGAACCACATTTATTATATGGTGAATGCGCGTGACAAATACTTGGCACTGAAGCGCATCGTGGATTACTACCCACGCATTTTTGCCATTATCTTCTGCCGAACAAAGATAGAAACGCAAGAGATTGCTGACAAACTTATCAAGGATGGATACAACGCAGAGGCGCTGCATGGCGACTTGAGTCAGCAACAGCGCGACCTCACCATGCAGAAGTTTCGTCAACACGTCACCCAGCTGTTGGTGGCAACCGATGTGGCTGCACGTGGATTGGATGTGGACGACCTGACGCACGTCATCAACTATGGCATGCCCGATGATACCGAGAATTACACGCACCGTAGCGGACGAACGGGCCGTGCGGGGAAGAAAGGTACTTCTATTTGCATTATTCACACCCGTGAGCGTTCCAAAGTGCGTGCCGTGGAGAAAATAATTGGCAAGGAATTTGTTGATGGAACATTGCCTACCGCACAGGAAATTTGCGCCAAGCAGTTGTATAAAGCCATGCACGACATCGAGAAGATTGATGTTGACGAAGAGCAGATTGCGCCCTTTATGGTTGAAATTAACCGACACTTTGAATATGTCGACAAGGATGATATCATCAAGAAGATTGTCAGTTTGACGTTTGGACGCTTCTTGGATTACTATGCGAATGCGCCAGAGATAGAGAAACCCTCGCTCAAACGTGGTGACAGAGGTGAGGAAAAGGGTATGCGTGGTGGCAGAAAAGCTCGCTCGGAGCGAGGCGGAGGCCGCTCTCGAACGCCCGAAAAAGGTTATCGTAGGCTGTTTATCAACTTGGGTAAGGACGATGGATTCTATCCCGGAGAGGTGATGCAGTTTATTAACCAGCATGTAAAAGGTAGGCAGCAGGTGGGACATATCGACCTGTTGGGAAAAATATCCTATATCGAAGTACCCGAAAAAGATGCCAACAAGGTGATGCGTTCTTTGTCGGGAGCAATCTACAAGGGTAGAGAGGTGCGCTGCAATGATGCCAACGAGGAAGGTCATGGACGCAAATCGCAAGCCACAAGAGGTGGCGGAAGGGCTGCAGGTAGACGTGCGGAGGGTGGACGCAAGAATGGAAAAAGCACGAAACATCCCTCTTATCAGCAGGAAGACACTGGCGACTGGCGACAGTTCTTCCAGCAGCCCGAGGTGAAATTCAAGGGCGAGACCCCCGATTTCTCCGAAGAAGGTTGGGCACGCCGCAAGCCAAGAAAGAAATAGTGACGATGCAATAATAAATATAAGTTTCCATTTTATAAAATTATTTTACCTATGAAAATCAGACATCTTTTTAGTGCTTTGCTTCTGTTGTGTGCAGGAATGTTGCATGCCCAGATGCAGATGCCGCCCGTACCGGTAGACACTGCTGTGAGAATGGGTAAGCTCGACAATGGCTTAACCTATTTTATTCGTTACAACAACTGGCCCGAACACCGTGCAAACTTTTATATTGCACAGAAGGTGGGGTCCATTCAAGAGGAAGAAAGTCAGCGAGGACTGGCGCATTTCTTGGAACACATGGCGTTCAATGGCAGCGACAACTTCAAAGGCAACGACCTCATTGAGTACTTGCGCTCCATTGGTGTGGAGTTTGGAAGCGACCTCAATGCTTACACCTCCATCGACCAAACAGTTTACAACATTGACAATGTGCCCACTACCCGGCAGAGTTCGCTCGATTCTTGCTTGTTGATTTTGCGCGATTGGTCTACGGGTTTGACACTCGATCCAAAGGAGATAGACAAGGAGCGTGGTGTGATACATGAGGAATGGCGACTGCGAACCAGCGCACAGAGCCGCATGTTTGAGCGTAATCTGCCCAAACTGTATCCCGGAAGTAAGTACGGTGTGCGTTATCCTATCGGTCTGATGAGTGTCGTAGACAACTTCTCACCCAAGGAATTGCGCGACTATTACGAGAAATGGTATCATCCATCCAACCAAGGCATCATTGTGATTGGCGACGTGGACGTTGATCATACCGAGGCAATGATCAAGAAACTCTTCGGTGGTATCAAGAACCCAGCCAACCAAACTCCTGTGTTGAACGAGCCAGTACCTGACACTGCTGAGCCAATCGTTATCATTGACAAGGATAAAGAGCAGCGAACCAACAACGTACAGGTGATGTTCAAACACGATACGTACCCCGACTCGTTGAAAAATTCCGTTGAATACATCTTCTATGGTTATTTGAAAGGAGCCGCACTCAACATGCTGAACGATCGCTATACCGAAGCAGCACAAAAGGCAGACTGCCCATACGTGGGTGCTGGAGCCAGTGATGACAACTATATTTTCGCGAAGACAAAAGATGCGTTCAGTATCTTTGCTCAACCCAAAGACCCCTCTCAACTTGCCGCTTCGCTCACCGCAGCCGTGGTAGAAGCACGCCGTGCAGTCGAATTTGGATTCACCCCAACCGAATACGATCGCTATAAAGCCGACCTGTTGAGTAGCCTTGACAAGGCATACAGCAACAAAGACAAGCGCAAGAACACGCAGTTTTTCAATGAATGTCTGGGTTATTTCTTGACCAACGAGCCTATGCCGTCCATCGATTATACCTATCAATTGATGAAGCAGATGGTTCCAGCCATTCCAGTTGAGGCGGTCAACGAATACATGAAGCAGCTGATTCCCAAGAACGACAGCAACATTGTCATTGTGAACTTTAACAACGAGAAAGAGGGTGCTGTGTATCCAACCCGTCAAGAACTGCTCACTGCTCTCCAAACGGCCAAACAACAGCAGGTAACGGCATACGTTGACAACGTGAAGAACGAACCGTTGATTACGAAAAAACCGACCCCTGGAACCATCAAGAGTGAGAAGAAGAACGACAAATTGGGGTACACAGAGCTGAAACTGTCTAACGGTGCGACGGTTGTGCTCAAGCATACCGACTTGAAGAAGGATGAGGTGCTGTTGTCGGCAGAGGGCTTTGGAGGCTCTTCGTTATACGGTGAGAAGGATTATCTCAACGCCAAGATGTTTGATGAAGTGATTGCAAATAGCGGATTGGGACAGTTCTCGCTGACCGAACTGCAAAAAGCATTGGCCGGTAAGATTGCCAATGTCAACCTATCATTGGGTTTTAAGAATAGCTCGGCATCGGGGTCGTCCACGCCCAAGGATGTAGAAACGATGCTGCAAATGCTGTATCTCTACTTCACTGGCATCAACAAAGACCAGAAATCGTACGACAACCTCATCAGTCAGTACAAGGTAAGTCTGAAAAATCGCTCGCTCTCGCCGGAGGTGGCCCTCTCTGATTCGCTCACGGCGACGATGTATGGACACAATCCACGGTTGACTCCTGTCAAAGCAGATGACCTGCCAAACGTATCTTACGACCGCATCTTGGCCATGGCTAAGGAGCGTACGGCCAATGCGGCAGCATGGACATTCACCCTCATAGGCAACTATGACGAGGCTGCCATCCGACCCTTGATTTGTCAATACATTGCCAGTCTGCCCTCACAGAATAAGATTGTGAAGGGACATCGCGTCACCTTCTTGCAGAAAGGCAAGATAGACAACACCTTCAAGCGCAAGATGGAAACACCTAAGTCAACGGCTTATAAGATATGGTACAACGAAGATATGCCTTACACCTTGGAGAATGATGTCAAAGCATCTATCGCCGGACAGGTGTTGTCGATGGTTTATTTGCAGAAGATTCGTGAGGATGCTGGTGCAGCCTACTCGTGTGGGGCGCAAGGTGCCGCAACCATCGACGATGATTATCATGTGATTCAATTATTGGGCGTTTGCCCCATGAAGCCAGAGAAGAAGGATTTGGCCCTGAACATCATGGAGAGTGCCGTGCAAGAGCTTACCAAGACGGTGGATGCCACGATGGTTGACAAGATTAAAGCCGTGATGCTGAAGCAGGCGGATGATGTGGCTAAGACCAATCGTTATTGGAATGGTGTGGTGGATTTGTATCGTAAGCACGGTATTGACTCGCACACTGACTATAAAAAGGTGATTAGCGCACAGACACCACAGTCCATCGCCGCCTTCATGAAAGAATTCTTGAAGGCCGGAAACTACATCTCGGTAACCATGTTGCCGGAAGAAAACAAGTAAGCGATAGGGTGACGGCCTCACCCCCAACCCCTCCCCAAAAGGGAGGGGAGTGGTTAGCTTGTTTGTTCACAGGTATTGCCATTGAACTTGATCAATAGTTCAATGGCATTTTTCTTTGTGGCAGGTTACGGCACGTTACGATGTTGACACATCAAAAGATGAACCCTACATAGGGGCATAATTCAACATGTTCCGTCCGCAGTCTCGCCCCTACGATACCGTAACCGTTTCATCATATTGAACCAAAACGCCCATGCTCAGGGCGGAATTTCAATTGTCCTTTTTCTTGACAAACACCTCTTCACCTTTGGCGTATTTGCGAACAACATCCCTGCTTGCTGTAAATATGGGAAATATGAGGCTGTTTTGTAATGCTGTGTGTATCAATTTGTTGAGTGGAATTATCGGTTTTTCAATCCTTTTTGACCTGCGTTTTTTGTGCAATAGCATTGAGATTGGCTGGCAATAGCAATGCTTTAACGCTGCAAACCCATGTGAATGACAGACCAAACACATGCAAATAGGCCGTAATTTTCGATGTTTTAAGTCGAAAATATCGATTTTCTTCGCTTTTCATCCCATTGATGCATCCTGTAAGCATAGTTAATTTTTCTATTTCATCACTTTACACATGCCGTTTTATAGGCACTTTTTTAGGACAAAAAGTGTCAGTCAAACGAGTCAAAGATGTATGAAAACAATTTGGACATGCCCGCTTCTTGCCGTTGTCACCTTTTGGGTAACGTTTCTCAGAACCATCATTCAAAGGCGTGTAAACATAGTGCTTCCATACCAATGGCCTATTGTGTGTTGGCTTCGTTTGGCGAGCATGCGGAAACGCTATAAAGGAGTTAAAATAAAGCAGATGCGTGACAGATTGTGTTTTTTTTGCTAACTTTGCATGTTCAACAAACAACAAGAATCATAGATATGGCCTATTTATTTTCATCAGAATCAGTTTCAGAGGGACATCCAGATAAAGTTGCTGACCAAATTTCAGACGCTTTGCTCGATCAGTTCTTGGCTTACGATAGTGACGCACATTGCGCTATCGAGACCTTTGTGACCACCGGACAGGTTGTGATCATGGGAGAGGTTCGCTCGAAAGAATACGTTGACTTGCAAACCATCGCGCGCAAAACCATCAAGAAGATAGGTTACACCAAATCGGAATATCAGTTTGATGGCGATTCGTGTGGCATCATGTCGGCCATTCACGAACAGAGTGAGGACATTGACCGTGGGGTGAATCGTGCGAATGAGGACGAACAGGGTGCCGGAGACCAAGGCATGATGTTTGGTTATGCCATCAACGAAACCGAAAACTACATGCCAGTGTCGCTGGACTTGGCTCACCTTATCATGCGAGTGCTGGCCGATATCCGCAAGGAAGGCAAGGAAATGACCTATCTTCGACCTGACTCGAAAAGCCAGGTGACGATAGAATACAACGACGACCACACGCCCCGTCGCATCCACACCATTGTGGTGAGTACGCAGCACGATGAGTTTGACAGCGACGACGACCGCATGTTGGCCAAAATTAAGGCCGACGTCATCAACATTCTCATACCCCGTGTCAAGGCAGCGTGTGACGATAAGACGCGCGCACTGTTTAATGATGACATCTTATATTATGTGAATCCTACGGGAAAGTTTGTCATTGGCGGGCCTCATGGCGACACCGGGCTCACCGGAAGGAAGATTATTGTAGATACATACGGTGGGAAAGGTGCCCACGGTGGCGGAGCATTCTCGGGCAAAGACCCCAGTAAGGTGGACCGATCGGCAGCCTACGCTTCACGATATATTGCAAAAAACCTGGTAGCGGCAGGCGTTTCTGACGAGGTGTTGGTGCAGATTAGTTATGCCATTGGTGAGGCTAAGCCCATCAACATCTATGTAGATACGTACGGACGCGGCAAAGTTGGGATGACAGATGGCGAGATTGCCCAGAAGATTGGTGAAATGTACGATCTTAGACCGAAAGCCATTGAGAAGAAATTCGGCCTTCGCAATCCTATTTATTTCGAGACAGCGGCTTACGGACACATGGGACGACAGTACGAAGTGAAGGAAAAAACGTTTGAAAGTCGTTATCATGAGACGAAAGTCATGCAGGTAGAACTGTTTACTTGGGAGAAGCTGGACGACGTGGAGCGCATCAAACAAGCCTTCGGTATTTAAGAATAAATGTTGCAGACCGACTCTCTTTCACAGTCAATCGTTGCCGATACTGCGCATACTGGGTCCTCTATGGCGCGACAGCCCAAGCAGCTTACGCCGGCACAGGTGCTGAAGTGGTTGCCCAAAGATGCCACTCCGGCACAACAAGACTCGGCCATTCAGGCCCATATCAAGCCCAGCAAAATCAGTTGGAGCCAGATGCCGGATACCCTTCACTTGCCGGGTCATCCGGTAGGGAAGAGCTTTCGTGATGTCAGTTTGCCGCAATATTACAAGGAGTCGTTCTTTTCAAAAGACTCGATGTTCCATCCCGAACTCGATGGAGGGCGCGTGGGCGTGGTCGGTGACCCTGTTCCGTACACGGTGTCGGGTGACGACTTGATTACAGGTGTGCTGCTCGGGTGCTTTATCCTGGCCATGCTCGCCTTTTCAAAGTCTAAGAGGTTCTTGGAAAAGCAGGTCAAGACCTTCTTTTATCAACCACGCGGACGGACGACGGAAGTCACGGAAACGGGCGAAGAGATACGGTTCCAGTTCTTTTTTGTCTTTCAAACGTGCCTGCTGTTGGCCCTCTTGTTCTTTTTCTATTCACGCACCTACGTCACCGATATCTTTGTGCTGGAATACTACCAGATCATGGGTATTTATACCGCAGCCCTCGTTTTGTATTTCATGGCGAAGACCTTGGTCTATACATTCACCAACTGGGTGTTCTTTGATAGGAAAAAAAACGGACAATGGATGAAGGTGCGGTTGTTCTTGGTATCGATGGAAGGCGTGGCATTATTTCCCATTGTCATGTTATTGTCATATTTCGATGTCTCGATGAAAAGTGCTGTTATTTATGCAATTATTGTCATCGTGCTGATTAAATTGCTTACGCTCTATAAGTCGTATGCCATCTTTTTCCGTCAAACGGGGTCTTTTGTGCAAATAATTTTGTACTTTTGTGCACTTGAAATCATTCCAATGCTCGCTTTGTGGGGAGTTTTTGGATTGGCAAACAATCATTTTAAAGTAAATTTTTAGGACACTGATGGTCAAAAAAATCTTAGTATCACAGCCCCAACCAACAAGTGAGAAGTCGCCGTATTATGATATTGAGAAGGAATATGGTGTGAAGTGTGTGTTCCGACCCTTCTTCAAAGTGGAGGGACTCTCTGCAAAAGAATTTCGTAAGCAACGCATTAACATTCTCGATTATTCAGCTATTGTGTTCACTTCTCGCCATGCGATAGACCATTTTTTCACGCTGGCCAAGGAGATGCGCATCACCATACCGGAAGACATGAAGTACTTCTGTGTACTTGAAACCATTGCGCTGTACATCCAGAAATATGTACAGTATCGCAAACGCAAGGTGTTTTTTGGAACGAGTGGCAAGATTGCCGACCTGGTTCCGTTGATGGTCAAGCATAAAACCGAGAAGTATCTCGTTCCGATGAGTAGTGTTCACAACGATGATCTCAAGAACTTGTTGGACGCAAAGAAGCTCAAACATACCGAATGTGTGATGTATCGAACGGTGAGCAATGACATGACAGAAGAGGAAGTAAAGACGTTTGATTACGATATGATTATCTTCTTCAGTCCTACCGGCGTAAAGGCATTGCAAAAAAACGTGCCTCATTTTGAGCAAGGAGACATCAAGATTGGTGCCTTTGGGCCTGCCACATGCAAGGCAGTTGAGGCAGAAGGGTTTAGATTGGACTTGAAAGCACCCGATGCAGACAATCCTTCGATGACGGGAGCCTTGAAGGCTTATCTGAAAAAAAATAAAAAATAGAAAGTCAATTGCCGACCGATAGGCCTTTTAAACTTAGTAAGTGGGAGCGGATATGCAGTAGAACTCAGCTGGAAAAGCTCTTCACCGGAGGCAAAAGCAAATCCTTTTCGGTGTTCCCTTTAAGGGTTGTTTATTTGCTGACCGATCAACCTGATGGCGATTTACAACATGTAGTGCCCGTCAAGATGATGGTGAGTGTGTCGAAAAGGCACTTCAAGCGAGCCGTTAAACGCAACCGCGTGAAGCGACAAGTGCGTGAGGCATATCGGCAGAACAAAGAGATTGTGGTGTCATCTATGGCAGATTCCCCCAATCGTCAGCTGTTATTGGGCTTTATCTGGATGTCTGATGAGCTTCATGATACGGACACCGTGGAGCGAAGTATGCAGGTCTTATTAAAACGAGTAGCTGATAAACTGTGAATGTTCTCAAGTCTATAAGTCATGGTTTGATGCGGATTCTCCAAGGAATCTTGCTGGCTCCCATCTTGTTTTATCAGAAATTCATCACGCCTTACACGCCCCCGTCTTGCCGATTCACACCGACATGTTCGGAATATGCACGGCAGGCCATCATCAAGCATGGCCCATTCAAGGGGTTGGCGTTGGCCGTATGGCGCATCTTACGATGTAATCCGTGGGGTGGTAGTGGATACGATCCGGTACCGTAAGTTTCTCTTTGAGTAGAGGCCCCAGCTTCATAATACAAACGAAAAATATAAATTTGATTCGATGACAAAGAACTTTGTTGAAGAACTGAAATGGCGTGGCATGTTAGCACAGATGATGCCAGGCACCGAAGAACTGCTTGAAAAAGAACTCGTGTCGGCTTATTTGGGCACTGATCCAACGGCCGATTCCTTGCATATCGGCCATTTGTGTGGCATCATGATGCTCCGTCATCTGCAAAGATGTGGTCACAAGCCCTATCTGTTGCTGGGTGGAGCGACGGGAATGATTGGAGATCCGTCAGGAAAAAGCTTGGAACGCAACCTTTTGGATACTGACACCTTGTATCATAATCAAGAGGCTATTAAGCAACAGGTGTCCAAATTCCTCGATTTTGATGGTGACACACCCAACAAAGCCGAGCTGGTGAACAACTATGACTGGATGAAAGACTTCACTTTCCTTGACTTTGCACGCGAGGTAGGCAAGCACATTACCGTGAATTATATGATGGCCAAAGACAGTGTGAAGAAGCGTTTGAACGGTGAAGCCAGCGATGGTTTGTCGTTTACCGAGTTTACTTACCAGCTGTTGCAGGGCTACGATTTCCTTCATCTCTATCAGAAGCATGGCATCAAACTGCAACTTGGCGGCAACGACCAATGGGGAAACATGACGACGGGCACAGAGTTGATTCGCAGAACACTGGGTGCTGAGGAGAATGCTTACTGCCTAACGTGTCCCTTAATCACGAAGGCTGACGGGAAAAAGTTCGGCAAAACGGAGAACGGTAACATCTGGTTGGACAGAAACCGCACAACACCGTATGCGTTCTATCAATTCTGGTTGAACGTTAGTGATGATGATGCGGAGAAATACATCAAGATATTTACCTCCTTGGAGCGTGAGACCATCGAGGCACTTGTGGCCGAACATCAGCAAGATCCCGGCCGACGTGTTCTTCAAAAGCGTTTGGCTGAGGAAGTGACGGTGATGGTTCATTCACAGGAAGACTTAGACATGGCCATTGAAGCCAGCAACATTTTGTTCGGAAAAGCCACCAAGGAGAGCCTACGAAAGCTCGATGAGGCTACCTTCCTCGATGTCTTTAACGGCGTTCCTCAATACGAAATTGATAAGAATCAGTTGGGTTCGACGGCCGTAGATCTCTTCAATCAGGAGGGAATGGAGATGTTCCCAAGCAAAGGTGAGATGCGGAAACTGGTGAAAGGTGGCGGTGTTTCGCTCAACAAAGAGAAGCTTTCGTCCTTCGATCAGGTTATTACGGCAGACGACTTGATAGACGGTAAGTATCTGTTGGTGCAGCGTGGAAAGAAGAATTACTTCCTCATTACCGTAAAATAAAACAGTAACTGGTTGCTCTCAGTTCTGTTTTTAGAACCATAAACGGCCTATGTGTCACAGGGAATCGTGCCTTTCAGACATCGTTTCAGTGACAGGTAGGCTTTTTTGTTGGTGAGGGAAGTGCCGCTTATGCTGAAACATGCTTAAGATGTTCGATATACTTGAATTACTTATCTGTTATTGATTGTTTGGCTAAAACCAAGTGCTGGGTTGGCATGGGTGTTCTTGTTACTTTATTTTCGATAGAAAGTAAAGCGCAGACCTACTATCTACAAAGCGATTCAAGCGCATTGGTTGACAGCGTAGCGCTACCTGATACTTTGTTAAATCAATCGCCCTATGTGTTCAATGTTGACTCACTGATGGACAAACAATCAGCCAGTCCCCCCAAATATCCATGGCGGGCAGCCGCTGAAGTGGTGGGAATCAACGCTACCTTCCTGGCAGTTGACTATTTTGTATTAGATGCTAATTTCGCCAAGGTAACCAGTAAAACGATTAAACGCAACGTTCGGCTCAATCAATGGTTTTGGGATGGGGATGTGTTTCACACCAATTTATGGTACCATCCCTATCATGGTAACCTATTCTTCAATGCCGCTCGCAGTAATGGTATGAACTTCTGGGAGTCGATACCTTATACCCTGGCCGGCGACTTGTTGTGGGAAATTGCCGGCGAAAACGAACTCCCATCCATCAATGACGCCATTTCTACCGGCATAGGTGGGTTGGCTATCGGCGAAAGTACCTATCGTTTGTCGAACCTCGTGTACCATGATGACCAGCGAGGGTGGCGGCGTGTTGCCCAAGAACTGCTGGGAGCAGCCATCAATCCCATCCGCGCATTGAATCGCCTATTCACAGGTGAAGCTTGGAAGATACGTCCTCAAAAAGTAGCTTATCATGATGACGAGCGATTACCCGTACGCATAACAATGGCTGTTGGCGACAGATATGTATCGGGCCACGATGCTTCCACGATGCGGTTTCATACACCTTATTTGGATTTTTCGGTCTGCTATGGCGACGCTTTCAGTGAGGAACACAGACCTTTCGATTACTTTACCCTCGATGCGGGTGTGGTTGTGGGGCATCAACAACATGCGGTGAATCACGTCAACATCATCGGACAGTTGGTTGCAGCTCCTCCGATGGAGAGCTGGGGCATGCAGTCGCGCTTCGGTGTTTATCAACATTTCAACTACGAACATACCAATGGGCGTAACGGAGGCTTGCCTCCTTACCAGCTTTCCGAGGCTGCCAGCGTCGGAGTAGGGTGGCTTTGCAGGGTTCCTTCCATTCGTCAAAACCTGCAATTTGATCAATCTTTCTTCCTCAATGGTATGTTGTTGGGCGGACTTTGGAGCGATTATGCCGACAATCCCTTTCACAAATCCTACAACATGGGCAGCGGCTTCACCGCCCTGTCACGCACGCAATTCTCGGTAGGTCACCGCTTTTCTTTCTCTCTGGATGCCCGCTTTTTTAGAATGTACAGTTGGCGTGGCTACGAAGATGTGCCAGCTGACACGCCATACGAAACCTTCAGCGCACAAGGCGAGCGCAACCAATCATCCGTATGGATGTTGCGTCCCATGCTCAAAATCCCAGTTTGGCGACAATGGGGGCTTCATTTGTCGGGCGCTTATTATCATCGTGATACCCACTATACCTATCGAAACGATGCTACTGCTCGTACATACGAAGTGAGATTGGGCCTGCTTTATCAGTTAAAGTAGTACAAATTTCGCGCTTCCTCGCCCTGTTTACTTGTGTTTTGGTTTGGTTGTGTCACGCCAACTTCTTATCTTTGCAGATACATACGTAAATCATCAACTATCAATACGCATACCATTATGAAAAAATTATTTTGTACACTAGCCCTTGTTGCTTTTGCAACAGTCAGCATGTTTGCAGGTTCAAAAGTCATTGCTCACCGTGGTTACTGGACCACACCAGGCTCGGCTCAAAACTCAAGGACATCGCTCCAGAAGGCACTCGACTTGAATATCTATGGCTCTGAAATAGATGTATGGATCACGACCGATGGAAAACTCATGGTGAATCATGACGCTGATTTCAATGGCGTGGTGCTTGAAAAAGCTTCTTATAAGGATTGTAAGAACCTAACACTTAAGAATGGGGAGAAGATGCCACAGCTGAAGGACTTGCTGAAGATGATGAAAAAGACCAAAAGCAAGACCAAACTCATCATTGAAATCAAGACCCATTCAACGTTAGAAGCCAACAAACGCGCTGTCCAAGCAACGGTGAATGCCGTGAAAAAATATGGAATTCAAGACAAAGTGGAATACATTGCGTTCAGTCATGACGTGTGTTTGGAACTGGTACGACTGGACAAGCAGGCGAAAGTGGCTTATCTTTCGGGCAACAAGACGCCGGCTCAGCTCCATCAGGAAGGCATCACAGGCATTGATTACCATATCGGTGCTCTGCGCAAGCACCCCGAATGGATCAAAGAGGCGCACGATCTGGGCATGACAGTCAACGTGTGGACCGTCAGTGATAAGGCTGGTATTGAAGAAATGAATAAGGCTGGGGTGGATTACATCACCACCAACGAGCCCGTATTGGCCATTGATTTGACGCGGTGATGAGGCTGATGGAAAGAAAAAATCCATCTCTTCGTTAATAGAACATCCATTCAAAGCATGCGAAAAATCATCTTATTGCTTGTCTTGACCACCACTTTTGCCGTGGCTCAAGACAAGCAAAAACTTAGTAAAACGGCACAGTCGCTCGAGCGTCGGGGCTATGTCAACGTGCAACAACTCGACAAGACCATCCAGGTATCCTTGATGTATGCCCGCGCAGACAACTTCACTGGCGGCGTGTTGTACGACGATTTGCGCGAAGCCTACCTCCATCCGCGCGCAGCACAGGCACTGGTCAAGGCGCAAAAGCGGCTCAAGGAGTTGCGTCCGGATCTTCGATTGAAGATTTATGACGCTGCCCGTCCCATGTCCATTCAGCAAAAAATGTGGGACAAGGTGAAGCATACCTCCAAATATTTCTATGTGTCCAATCCCGCACGCGGCGGTGGTTTGCACAATTACGGACTGGCTGTCGACCTCACGCTGTGCAATCTGAAGGGCGATACCCTTGACATGGGCACCAAAATAGACTATATGGGACGTGCGGCTCACATTGACAACGAAGCCCAACTGGTGGCGCATGGGCGCATCAGCAGGCAGGCTCGCAAGAACCGTCAGCTGCTTCGTGACGTCATGACATACGCTGGTTTCAAGCCCTTGCGTACCGAATGGTGGCATTTTAACTTCCGCTCACGGGCACAGGCAAAGCGTTATTATCAGGTAATCAAGTAGCCCGCCGGCTACTTTTTTTATTTTATTTTCGATGAAGAGATGGGTATGATGAACGAAGTTACCGCAGCATTCATTCGCCAACACGCCGATGATGACGTGCGACAGCTGGCCCTCAAGGGAGGTCAACACCCAGGTGTGGACATGCCTTTGGCCTTGCAACAGATTGCGGGGCGACAGACTGCCCGACAAAAACTGCCGTCCTGGGCAGCGATAGACGCATTGTTGTACCCGCCACACCTGTCTATGGAGCAATGCTCTTCCGAGCAAACGGCGCGCTACAAAGCGCAGTTGGCCGCGCGGCTCTGTGCAGATTTCGGTCAAGAATCATGGTCAGAAGACCCGAAGAAAGCCCATCTGCCCCATGAAACAGAGCCATCTTTGGTCGATTTGACAGGCGGTTTTGGAGTTGATTTCTCCTTCATGGCCCGTCAATTCGAGCGTTGTATCTACGTAGAACGGCAACAAGCGTTGTGCGAGATGGCTCAACACAATTTCTCCCTCTTAGGTTTGCAACAGGCAGAAGTGGTGTGTGCCGATGGTGTGGACTATCTTCGGCGGATGAATCACGCCACGGTAATCTACCTGGATCCTGCCCGTCGTGACCGACAGGGCGGCAAAACGGTGGCCATCAGCGACTGCACACCTGATTTGTTGAGCCTGAAAGAAGAGCTCACGGATAAGAGTCTTTTTGTCATGGTGAAGCTCTCTCCGATGCTCGACTGGCACCAAGCCGTGGCTCAACTCGAGACTGATGGGGTGAAGGTGTGCGAGATACATGTCCTGTCGGTGAGAAACGAGTGCAAAGAACTGCTCTTCGTCTTGAGCAAGCAACGGCATAAGCCGCTCACCCTCCATTGTGTGAATGATGACCAGGCCTTTGTTTGTTCGGCCGATGAGCCGTCTGTCGTACCGCCTCCTTACGTAAGTCCCGAAGATATACGGCCGGGATTGTACCTCTATGAGCCCCATGCGTCAATCATGAAGGCCGGTTGTTTCTCGGCTGTGAGCGCCCAATTGGGCGTTCGGAAGATAGCACCCAACTCGCATCTCTTTATCTCCGAGCGTGACCTCCCGGCGTTTCCAGGGCGGAAGTTCTGTATTCAAGCCCTCGCATCGATGAACAAGAAAGAACTGAGGTCAGTGCTTCGCGACGTGCGCCAGGCCAACATCACCACCCGCAACTTTCCCCTTTCCGTGGCCGAGTTGCGCAAACGGCTCAAACTGAAGGATGGGGGAGCGGTTTATGTTTTCGCTACCACGCAGGCAGATGGGCGGCATGTTCTGTTGATTTGCAGCAAATAATCGGTGACGTTGTCATCAACCGCTCATGCGTAAGATGGATAACAATCTGCTGTTTGATATGTGCGCACCGGTCGATGACGAGCTTGTTTGACATCGCCGCCATGGCAATGTATATTATTGATAAACAGATGTTTATATCTTTTTCTCGCTATTTGATAGAATACTCGAAAACACTTGCCCGCCAAACTCAATGACTTTGGGCTCCAAACTCAATGACTTTGGCTGCTAAACTCAATGACTTTGGATGTCAAACTCATTGCTATTGAAATGCTCTTCAGCAGGAGCGTGATTCCCCTTGTCATGCTTGCACTCCCGCGAGCGGTAAAAAATGTAGGCGTTTTATTTTGAAAATAGGCCAAATAAGCGTAACTTTGCAAGCCTATATTGCATACAATCTTATTAAAAAGAATGCCATCTGTACAAATTAAAAAGGTCGAGTCGCTGCGCGATTTGAGAACGTTCGTTGACTTTCATTACGACCTTTATGAGGGAAACCCATACGATGTTCCGAATCTTTTCATGGACGATATGAACACCTTGCGTAAAGATAAGAACGCTGCATTTGAGTTTTGCGAGGCAGAATATTATATTGCGTACAAACAGGGTAAAGTAGTAGGGCGCGTAGCAGCCATCATTAACCATCGAGCCAATGAAAAATGGAAAACGAAGATCGTGCGTTTTGGCTGGATTGACTTCATAGATGACTTGGAGGTATCTCGCGCCTTGTTTGATGAAGTGGCTGCCTATGGCCGCTCAAAAGGCATGACCGAGATGGTGGGTCCATTGGGTTTCACCGACATGGATCCTGAAGGAATGCTCACGTGGGGCTTTGATAAGCTCAGTACGATGATCACCATTTACAATTATCCTTACTACCCACAGCATATAGAGAAGTTGGGCGGATGGGAAGTTGACCAGAATTATGTGGAATATTTCTTTGACGTTCCTAAGGAAATTCCTGAGAAATATGCGAAGATAGCCGAGGTTGTAGAAACGCGTTACAACCTGCACATCAAGAAACTGACCCGAAGGGAAGTGAAAAAGACCGATTATGGACGAAAGGTTTTTGACATCATCAACGAGACGTACAAAGACCTTTATGGCTATTCTGAACTCAGTGAGAAGCAGATTGATCACTATGTGAACATGTATCTTCGCTTCGCCGATTTGAACATGATTACGCTCATTGAGGATTGGAATAAGGACAGGAAGCTCATTGGCGTGGGCATTTCAATTCCATCCCTGTCGTATGCCTTACAAAAATGCCGTAGAGGCCGCTTGCTCCCCTGGGGGTGGTGGCATCTGTTGCGGGCCATCAAGTTTCAAAAGACAGGAGGTGGGGGCGACTTGCTGTTGATGGGTGTGCTGCCAGAGTATCGATCCAAGGGTGCCAATGCCTTGTTGTTCACCGATTTGATACCTGTGTTTAACAAGTATGGGTTCACTTGGGCCGAGAGTCAAGTGGAGCTGGAAACCAATGAGGGCGTGCAAAGTCAATGGGGACCGCTGAAGCCTACGAATCATAAGCGTCGCAGCTGTTTCAAGAAGAAGATTTAATTCTTGCCCACAGCCGTATCGGGTAAGTGGATTCTTTTTGGGGTTTTAAACGCTCTTTCGTGCGTGACGATGGTATGTAGAGTGTGCTGATATGGTAGAAACCATCCCCTACGGAACTGCTGAAAACGAATAACAACCAAAAAACCGATGACTGATAAAAACAAGCAAGAATTGCAATCGACGAATCATAACAATACAGCTTCTGCTCCGGTTGGGGCAGAAGAAATCGTTTCTTATACAGACGACAACATCCGGCACCTGTCGGATATGGAGCATGTGCGTACCCGTCCGGGCATGTACATCGGCCGATTGGGCGATGGAAACTTGCCCGAGGATGGCATCTATGTGCTGTTGAAGGAAGTGATTGACAACTCCATCGACGAGTTTAAGATGAAGTCGGGCGACCGAATTGAGATTGACGTGGAAGAAAACCTGCGCGTCAGCGTGCGCGACTACGGTCGTGGTATTCCACAAGGCAAACTGGTAGAGGCCGTGAGCATGCTGAATACAGGTGGAAAATACGATTCGAAAGCGTTTAAGAAGAGTGTGGGATTGAACGGTGTGGGTCTCAAAGCCGTGAATGCTTTGAGTGCACATTTTGAGGTGAAGTCGTACAGAGAGGGGAAAGTTCGTTCCATTACGTTTGAAAAAGGTGAGATTAAGACCGATCAGACCGATAAAACGAAGGATGAAACGGGTACCTATGTCTATTTTGAACCCGACAACACGCTGTTCAAGAACTACTCGTTCCACGATGATATCGTGGAAACCATGCTGCGCAACTATACCTATCTGAATGCCGGACTCACCATTATGTACAATGGACGGCGCATCAAAAGCCGTAACGGATTGGAGGACTTGCTTAACGACAACATGACAACGGACGGATTGTACCCTATTGTTCATGTGATTGGCGATGACATCGAGATTGCCTTCACACATACCAATCAGTACGGAGAAGAATACCACTCGTTTGTCAACGGACAGCATACCACGCAGGGAGGCACGCATCAGAGTGCTTTCAAGGAGCATATCGCCAAGACTATCAAAGAGTTTTACGACAAAAACTACGAGTACACCGACATTCGAAACGGCCTTGTGGCGGCCGTAGCCATCAACGTGGAAGAGCCTGTTTTCGAGAGTCAGACCAAGATTAAACTGGGGTCGACGCTTATGGCACCAGGTGGTGAGACCATCAACAAGTACGTGGGCGATTTCATCAAGCGTGAGGTGGACAACTACCTGCACATCCACAAGGAAGATTGTGCGGACGTGCTGGAGACTAAGATCAAGGCCAGCGAGCACGAACGCAAAGCTATGGCGGGGGTAACGAAGCTCGCCAGAGAGCGTGCCAAGAAGGCCAACTTGCACAATAAGAAGTTGCGTGATTGCCGAATTCACTTCAGTGACGAGAAAAATGATCGCAAGGAGGAGAGTTGTATCTTTATTACCGAGGGCGATTCGGCCAGCGGCAGCATCACCAAGAGCAGGGATGTGAACACACAAGCGGTGTTCTCGTTGCGGGGAAAACCACTCAATTCGTACGGTTTGACCAAGAAGGTGGTGTACGAAAACGAGGAGTTCAACCTCTTGCAGGCGGCTCTCGACATTGAAGATGGCCTAGACACGCTGCGCTACAACAAGGTAATTGTCGCCACAGATGCCGATGTCGACGGCATGCACATCCGTCTGTTGATTATCACTTTCTTTCTACAGTTCTTCCCCGAGCTTATCAAGAAAGGACATGTGTATGTGTTGCAGACGCCTCTTTTTCGTGTTCGTAACCGCAGAACGAAGATTAAAAATAAGCAAGTGATAGCAGATGCGGACGCCAGTCGTGACAAAAAAGAGCGAAAGAGCGATTTCATCACTCGCTACTGTTATAGTGATGAAGAGCGACAAGAAGCGATTAAGGATCTGGGACCCGAGCCTGAAATCACCCGATTCAAAGGATTGGGAGAGATATCTCCTGACGAATTTGTCCATTTCATCGGGCCTGACATGCGACTGGAACAGGTGACGCTGCACAAAAACGACCAAGTACAAAAGCTTTTGGAGTATTACATGGGCAAGAATACCATGGAACGACAAAACTTTATCATCGATAATCTGGTGGTCGAGGAAGACCTTCCGGAAGACGAACTCAAACCAATTGACTGACAATCTTTGTCATTTAGGCGGAGAATCGATGTCTTTGGGGCGAACAATTCTTTTATGTAAAATCAGACAAATGAGACGACTCGTTGCTACATGTTGGGCACTATTGATAGTTTATTCAGTATCCGCTCAAATCAATATCAATTTTGGGAAAGATTCACCTCTTCGCAAGTTGCAAATTGCGGAGATGGCCATCAACAATCTTTATGTTGATACGGTGAACGAAGACAAACTGGTTGAAGACGCCATTCGTGGTATGTTGGAGAAGCTAGACCCACACTCTTCTTATACAACGGCGAAAGAAACCAAGGCCATGACTGAATCTTTGCAGGGATCTTTTGAAGGTATTGGCATTCAATTCAACATGATGCAAGACACACTCATGGTCATTCAGACCATTACCAATGGTCCATCGGAGAAGGTGGGCATCATGGCCGGCGACCGAATCGTGAGTGTTAACGACAGTAGCATTGCGGGTGTCAAGATGGCACGCGAAGAGATTATGCGGCGGTTGCGTGGAAAGAAAGGAACAAAAGTAAAGTTGGGCATCCTCCGTAAGGGCATTGGGGAGCGGCTTTACTTTACCGTAGTGCGCGATAAGATACCTGTTAAAACCGTTGATGCCAGTTACATGCTCCGTCCCCAATTAGGCTATGTGCGCATAGGGAGCTTTGGTGCGACCACTTATGATGAGTTTATGGTCTGTATCACTGCACTGAAAAAGCAGGGAATGCGTGACCTTGTCTTGGATTTGCAGGACAACGGAGGTGGCTATTTGCAAGCTGCGGTGAAGATAGCCAATGAGTTTTTGCAGCGCAACGACTTGATTGTTTATACCAAAGGACGACGCGCAGAGCGTATAGAATATACGGCACACGGTAACGGTAGTTTGCTTTCGGGCAAGGTGATGGTGCTGATGAATGAGTTTTCAGCATCCGCTGCCGAGATTGTTACAGGAGCTATCCAGGACCAAGACAGAGGGCAGGTGGTTGGACGGCGTTCGTTTGGGAAGGGTTTGGTGCAGCGTCCGATCGATTTTCCTGATGGAAGTATGATGCGACTCACCATCGCTCACTACTATACTCCATCGGGACGTTGTATTCAAAAACCATATACCAAGGGTGATAACGAAAGCTATGCCCGAGAATTGGACACTCGTTTCAAGCATGGGGAGCTGTATAGTGCCGACAGTATTCATTTCGCTGACTCGCTGAAGTATAAGACTTTGCGCCTCAAACGCACGGTATATGGTGGCGGAGGCATCATGCCTGATTACTTTGTTCCACTCGATACGACCAAATTCACACCGTATCATCGGCAGTTGGCAGCCAAGGGAATCATCATTACAGAGAATCTGAAATATGTTGACCAACATCGTAAACAACTGCAAAAACAATATCCAACCTTCGCAAAGTTTGTGCGTGAGTTTGATGTTCCGCAGCAGTTGGTGGATGCAGTGATTCACTCTGGTGAGAAAGAAAAGGTGAAACCGAAGGATAAGGAGGAATTACAAACGACCTTACCCGCTGTGAAAAACCAACTCAAGGCATTGGTTGCACGCGATTTGTGGGACATGAATGAGTATTTCCAGATTATCAATGAAACCAATGACATTGTCCTTAAGGCCGTTGAACTGATGAATTAAGGCGAAGACGGGACAAGTCATAATATACCTTGTGATATCTCCTCAATGGCGCATGCCTTATTCTTTGCTATCACTAATAGTAGCATTGCGAGTGCACGCTCATGACGATAGCCGGCATTGATGCTATCGCCAGCGTTGGATGTCCATGGACTTTACGGGGGAAAGACGCAGGTTTGGGAACGATACTTAGCACCGTTGTTTGCTGGTCATGATACTTAGAACCATCTCATCAGTCATGCCCATGGCGTCTTTGCCAATGCTGGTGAGGTTGCGTATCGAGCGATCCACGTCCTCGTCGATGATACCTTCTGCCGACGTTACATGCTTGTTTTCCATCGACAGCAAGGCCGAAAGCACCGCAGTGCTGACACCTGAGCTGATTTTTAGTGAGCAACTGGGCTTGGCTCCGTCGCAAATCATGCCGGTAAGGTTGGCAATCATGTTCTTGATAGCATGACAGATGTGGGCATAGTCGCCGCCCATGAGGTAGGTGATGCCACAGCTTGAGCCGATGCTGGCCACCACACAGCCGCACAGAGCCGACAGTTTGCCCAGGCTCTGCTTGATGTAAATGGCCGATAGATGACTGAGTGTCAGGGCACGGATAAGTTCTTCTTCCGTATTTTCGTTTTCCATGGCGTACACCACCACTGGGTTTGTGGCGCAGATACCCTGGTTTCCCGACCCACTATTGCTCATCACCGGTATCATGGCCCCACCCATTCGGGCGTCGCAGGCCAATGCTGTCTTGGCGATGATGTGCGAGTAGATGCTGTTACCAAATATCCCTCGGCTCAATGGACGATCCATCGTCTTGCCCAAGCAGTGGCCGTAGTTGCCCTTCAGCGACTGATTGGCAGCATTCATGTTATACTCTTTTGTTTTCAGCATGAACCTGATTTCGTCGGTGGGGGTGGTGGTGGCGAAGTCGTAGACCATCCGGAAGGAAAGCTGTATGCCGTTCTCCTCCGGTTCATCTTGCTTCCTCAGCCCTTTGTCGAGCAGGATTTCCCCATTTTTGCATAGGTGGACAAAGTTGGTATGCGCGCCTGCAATGATGGCCTTTGCCGTTTGATCGTTTGCCTGGCATGTCACCTCAATGTACAGTTTCTCGGTAATTCCCTGTTTGAGTTGGATGTCTATGCGTTTTTCCTCTATGTATTTCTTCGCGTCTTCCAGCGTCTGAGGCGTGAGATCCTTGATTACTTCCAACTGATATTCACTCTTTCCTACAATGCTGCCCAGCGCTATGGCAATGGGTAGTCCTATCATTCCTGTACCTGGAATGCCCACACCCATGGCGTTTTTCAAGATGTTAGCACTCAGTAGGGCGGTTATTTTCTCGGGCCGACAGCCCAACATCTCCGTTGCTTTGGCCGTACATAGCGCCACGGCCATGGGCTCCGTGCATCCAACGGCAGGCACTACTTCCTGGTGGATGAGCTGTATGATTTGTTTTCGGATATGTTCTTCAAGCATGGTTTTGTAGATTCAAATGGTTTTTATATCGTGGTTTGTTTGTATGTAGGTGTGTCTTACCTGTGCAAAGCAGTTTGCCTTGCCACGCAGCACAATCTGTATTGCGTGGCAAGGGCGTGCAAGGTTAGTCGCGATTGCGGTATGCCTCCAGTCCTTTCTTCAAGAAGTCGAGGTACGCCGACACATCTTCTTTATAGCTGTATGAGCCAGTCAGCGGTTTTCCTGCATTGTCCAGTGGCACATAGAAGGGCTGTGTGTTGGCGCCAAACTTACTACTTTGCAGATAACTCCATTTGTCGCCAACCGTGCGAAGCGTGCGCTTTTTGCCGTTGTCCATCACTTCTAACTGTTCTTTCAGCGGCGTTTTGTCGTCCACGAACAAGGAGATGAGCACATAATCCTTTGTCAATACCTCCGCAACCGATGGATCAGTCCACACAGCCGCTTCCATCTTTCGGCAGTTGACGCAACCAAAGCCGGTGAAATCGATGAAAGCAGGCTTGCCCTGAGCTTTGGCGGCAGCCATTCCTTCTTCGTAATTAGTATAGGCGGCGTGAACCTCTTTGTTGTTCAGGTTGAAGTCTTGTGTGCTGATTGGGGGTGCGAAAGCACTCACGGCCTTGACTGGTGCGCCCCAAAGACCAGGCACCATGTACACCGTGAAGGCCAGCGAAATCATGCCCAGCATGATACATACCACCGGCATGGGTTTACTCTCGCCGCCCACCATGTCGCTTTGGAACTTGAGGTGTCCGATGAGATAAAGTCCCAACATGCCGAAGATGACAATCCACAGCGACAAGAACACCTCACGATCGAGGATGTGCCAGCCGTATGCCAGGTCGGCTACGGAGAGGAACTTTAAGGCGAAGGCCAGTTCGATGAAGCCCAATACCACCTTGATGGTGTTCATCCAAGAACCCGATTTGGGTGCTTGCTTCAGCCAAGAAGGGAACAGGGCGAAGAGTGTGAACGGCAGAGCCAGTGCCAAGGCGAAGCCAAACATGCCGATGGCAGGCCCCACCCAGTTGCCCGATGTGGCGGCTTGTACCAGCAAGAAACCAACGATGGGAGCTGTACAAGAGAAAGATACCAGCACCAACGTGAAGGCCATCAGAAAGATAGAGAGTAATCCGGTGGTGGAAGAGGCCTTGCTGTCCATCTTGTTTCCCCATGACTCAGGCAGCCGCAGCTCGAACCATCCGAAGAAAGAGAGTGCAAACACCACCAGCAGCAGGAAGAAGAAAATGTTGAAAACCGCACTGGTTGCCAGTTCGTTGAGCTTGTGTGGATCAGTAAATGCCGTCACAAGCAGTCCCAGCGACAGGAATATCACGATGATGGCCAATCCGTAGGTAATGGCATCGCGCATGCCTTTGGCCTTGTCCTTGGTGCGTTTGAGGAAGAAACTTACCGTCATGGGGATGATGGGCCATACGCAGGGCGTGAACAGCGCCAGCAATCCGCCGGCAAACCCCATCAGGAACAGAAACCACAGTGAACCGTTCTGCTCGCTACGGCCATCCTGTTGTTGCAATTCTTGGATGACAGGCTGCCATAAATCAGTGCTGACAGCCACCTGGTTGGTATCCACCGGTGCGGGAAGAAGCGTGTCCGTCGCCGCGGTCTGCATGGAGTCTGGGTTGAGGGATGAAGGCGAATCCGTATCTTTCGCCTCTTTTTCAGTCGGTTCCTGCGGTGTTGTTGCAGCCTCAACGGCCGGCGATTTCCCGGCTTTCTTGTAGGCTACTTCTTGCGGTGGCATGCACGTTTGGTCGTTGCATGCGCCATATTCCAAATAAGCATCAATGGTATAATTGGGTTTGGTGAACCTTACTTTCTGGACAAACTGCGCCTTATGCTCAAAAAAGCGCAGCTTCATGCCAAACAGGTTGTCCATCTTCGAGATTTCGTTGCCGCGCGCCACCAGGCCGCCCACTTTCTCTACGCCGTCCATTTTGTTGACATGGAAAGAGGCCTCGATAGGCCCACTGCTGCCAAGGTTCACGGAATAGACGTGCCATCCCTGTTCAATATCAAGGTTGAAGACAATTTCGCCTTCAGCAGTTTTCCCCGTTTTGAGTTGTGCGGATGATTGTATGGGGTCTACAATCTGTGCTTGGGTGAATAGCGTTGTCAACGACAACAATGCCAGCACTAAATACTTTTTCATGTTAAGTGATATTTATGGTTGTAATAGCAATATCATAGTATACAGAAAGTCACACGCCATTACCACAGCCCATTCATGGTTTTGCTACCGTTACAGGACTGTAGATGCAAGCACTTTCACGGCTTGTCCGACTTATAAAGTCGGCCTTGTCTGCAAAAATATATAATTCTGTTGATACAGACAAACGTGGAAGTAAAAAATACTTGTTTGAGAACGTGAATTTTTCATGCCATTCCCCGCAGCCGCTGTCATCATTGCTTTAAGAATCAAACCTTCACCACAATGAAAGCCAGGCGTGATGAATTATCTTGACAACGAATGCGCTCATGCTTGGCTTGTCAATCAGCAACCCCGCTTCTTGTTTCAAATTCGCCCAAAATAAGAAAGTTTTCTATTTTGTTGTCATACAGGAAGTTACATGTATTCACCACTGCCGTTGCTTTAATTTCCAGACCGTTAACGGGTAAAAGCATTGCTTTTGGTCACCAATAGCTATGCTTTTAGCCTGCAATGGCAGTCCTATTGACCGCCAAAAGGATGCTTTTCATCACATCATCTCGTTGTTATTGGGTCGAAATTTGCTTTTTTCTGCTCAATTAACGCCTTGTTTGCATCCCGTTTGCCTATTTTTTCTAGAAGGTACGCTTCTGAAGGCCGTTTTAGGGGCGTTTTCTTTCAAAAATACTTTACATATTCTGTGCGGTAAGGCCCCATGAGTATCCTTTTTCTTCAAGTAGTTGCTTGCGGAAACGCTTCATGATTTGTGTGCGTCTACCCCCTACCGTTCTGAGTAAGGTCACTGCCATCTTACTGTTTTACTAAACTTAATCAATAAAAAATAAAAATTTTTTGTGGATATAAAGATTATATGCTACCTTTGCACCCTATAAAAAATGCGGCAATAGCTCAGTTGGTAGAGCACAACCTTGCCAAGGTTGGGGTCGCGAGTTCGAGTCTCGTTTGCCGCTCATTTTAATATTTGTTCAGGCTGCTGTAGTCTGGTTGGTGCGACATGAAAACTTTTTTCCGTGGACAAACCTGGCAGATACAGTCGGTTTTGGCTGATTGCCGCAATGGTGGAATTGGTAGACACGAGGGACTTAAAATCCCTTGGCCAGTAATGGCTGTGCGGGTTCGAGTCCCGCTCGCGGCACACTAAAACTAAAAATGATTACTATGCGCAAAAATCTCATCTTTACTTTATCAGTATGTTCAGTGCTGGCACTCAGCTCATGCTCAAAAATGGGAGCGTTGTCAGCAGACAATTTCACGGTAACACCAAACCCGCTGGAGACAAAAGGCGGTCAGGTTCCAGCTACCATCAACGGTGCTTTTCCTGAAAAATACATGAAGAAAAACGCTGTTGTGACCGTGATTCCCGAATTAAGATATGGAAATGGGCAGGTTGCCAAAGGGACAGGATCTACGTTCCAAGGCGAGAAAGTGCTGGGAAACGATCAGATGATTTCTTATCGTTTGGGTGGTCGTTACACCATGAAGACGGCGTTTGATTTCGTTCCCGAGATGCAGAAAAGCGACATGTATCTTACTTTCAGCGCTCGCAGGGGCAATAAGAAGATTAATATACCAGCCGTGAAGGTGGCCGAAGGCGTGATTGCTACGTCCGAACTGTACAAACAACTGTTGCTGGGTGACGGCGGTTGCATCGCTCCCGACTCTTTCCAGCGTGTTAATGCGCGGAAGCAAGAGGCCAACATCAAGTTCTTGGTGAACCAAGCCAACTTGCGCCGGAGTGAATTGAAGAATAACTCTGTGAAGGAGTTTGTTGCCATGTTGAAGCGCATCAATGCCGATCGCGAGAAATTGAACATCCGTAACGTTGAGGTTCAGGCTTATGCATCACCGGAAGGTGGATTCAGCTTCAACGACAAGTTGGCTGGCAAGCGCCAGAATACTTCTGAGGCTTACGTTAAATCGCAGCTGAAGCAGACGGGAGTGGCCACTGGCATTGACGCTCACTACACCGCACAAGACTGGGATGGTTTCCAGAAATTGGTTCAGGCCAGCAACATTCAAGACAAGGATGTCATCCTACGCGTGCTGTCCATGTATAAGGATCCCGAGCAGAGAGAGCAGCAGATTCGTAACATGAGTGAGGCCTTCCGCGAATTGGCTGACGGCATTTTGCCTGAGTTGCGTCGTTCTCGTCTGATTATTAACTATGAGACCATCGGCAGAAGTGATGAGCAAATCAAGGCACAATATGCCACCGATGCCACCAAACTCAGCGTAGAGGAAATGCTCTATTACGCTACTTTGGAAGACAACATGGCCAAGAAGGAAGAAATCTACAAGCGCACGGCTGAATATTATGACAAAGACTATCGGGCTTTGAACAACCTGGCTACCTTGGCATTCAAGAAGGGTGACGAGATGGAAGCCACACGATATCTCGAACGTGCTTTGCGTGTTAATCCGCAAGCTCCTGAGGCTTTGGCTAATCTGGGTATCATGGAACTGGTTAACGGCAACGTGAAAGAGGCCGAGACCAGCATCGCCAAGGCACTGGGTGAACAGAATGTAAACGTGGCTATCGGTAGTTTGAATCTGGCAAAGGGCAATTTTGCACAAGCAGAGAAAGACTTCGAAGATGTTAACAGCAACAGTGCGGCCCTTGCACAGTTGATGAACAAGAACTATGCTGCAGCAGCGGCTACGCTTGACAAGGTAGCTAACCCTAATGCCTTGACGGACTATCTGCACGCCATCGTGGCTGCACGTCGTGGTAACAAGTTTGCTGCAGAATCTTATTTGAAAGAGGCTTTGAAGAAAGACCCCTCATTAAAGACATACGCTGACAACGATTTAGAATTGTCTATCTTGAGATAAGGCAACTGTTTGCTATGAAGCATATTGCCTATTTCTTTTGGCTCACTTTGGTTTTGATGTCGTGCGGTACCGACAGTCATCATTTTAAACTCGATGGCCGGCTGCTGCATCTCAACCAAGGTGAGTTTTACGTTTATAGTCCCGATGGCATCATCGATGGAATGGACACCATCAAGGTGACGGGAGGACGGTTCACGTACGAGATTCCTTGCGAGAAATCAGGAACGTTGCTCATCGTGTTTTCCAACTTTTCAGAACATCCCGTCTTTGCTGAACCTGGTAAAAAGGTAGAGGTGAAGGGGGATGCTTCGCATTTGAAGGAACTGGAAGTGAAAGGAACGGATGACAACGAGCTGATGACTAAGTTCAAGAAGAAGATAGCCAACGCATCTCCTCCGGAGGTGTTGAAATACGCAGAACAGTTTGTGAACGACCATCCCAGCTCGGATGTGGGCAGGTATCTTGTTTCTAAGTACTTTCTCAGAACGCCCAAACCTAACTACCCCAAGGCCAAACAGTTGGTGGACGTGATGGTGAAAAAGCAGCCCAAGAATGGAGCTTTGAGCCGGTTGCAACGACAACTCTCGGGAGGGTTCGTGGCAGAAGGTGACCGATTGCCATCCTTCTCGGTGACTGATATGAACGGCAATGTTGTGACAAGCGCAGCTTTGAGTCAGGCTCCACTGGCCGTCATCAATGTTTGGACGTCGTGGAGTTACGAAAGTTTGGATATACAGCGGCAGCTCAATCAGTTTCAGAAGAAGCATGCTGGTCGCCTCAAGGTGGTTGGACTATCGATTGACCCCAGCAAAAAAGCCTGCAAGGAGACCTTGGATCGTGACTCCATTCGGTGGTCGAACATCTGTGATGAAGCGATGTTCGAGGGCAGTCTTGTCCATCAGTTAGGCATTTCATCCATACCTTATAATATCATCTTGAAAAACGGACGCGTAGTAGCATGTGGACTTGACGCTCAGGCTCTCATGAAGAAGTTGGAAGAGTTGATCTAAAGCGACTTATCATGCTGGTTAAAACCTATTGTGCAGCTGTCAACGGAATGGAAGTGACAACTGTGACCATTGAAGTTAGTTTAACGAACGGCATCATGTACCATTTCACCGGACTGGGTGATGAGGCCGTGAAGGAAGGGCGTAGCCGTATTGCTGCCGCCATGCAGTTCAATGGTTACAAGTTTCCGCATGCTGACATCACGGTGAATATGGCACCGGCCGACCTTCGTAAGGAGGGCAGCAGCTTCGATTTGCCCTTGGCGATTGCCATCTTGGCCGCTAATGGCAGCATCGTTTCTGAGGTGCTCGACCAGTATATGATGGTGGGTGAGTTAAGTTTGGATGGTACCTTGCAGGCCGTGAAGGGCGCACTTCCCATCGCCATCCGTGCCCGTAAGGAGCATTTTAAGGGGTTGATTGTCCCCAAACAGAATGTGCGTGAAGCCGCGGTTGTCAACAATTTGGAGGTCTACGGCATGGACTCGATGGTGGATGTCGTGCAGTTTTTGACGGGTGCCAAATCGTTTGAGCCTACCGTCATTGATACCCGAAAAGAGTTTTACGAGCACCAATATCGGTTTGACCTTGATTACAGTGATGTTCGAGGACAGGAAAATGTGAAGCGAGCGTTGGAGGTAGCGGCGGCCGGAGGGCACAACCTCATCATGGTGGGACCGCCCGGAAGTGGAAAATCGATGATGGCCAAGCGCCTGCCAACCATTCTTCCACCCCTCACGTTGGCCGAAAGTTTGGAGACAACACAGGTGCACAGCATCGCAGGTAAACTGGGTGCCGATACGTCATTGATTGCGCAGCGCCCATTCCGCGCCCCACATCATACCATCAGTGAGGTGGCATTGGTGGGTGGTGGGTCCACTCCGCAGCCCGGAGAGATTACATTGGCCCATCATGGCGTGTTGTTCTGTGACGAGCTTCCCGAGTTTAATAAATCCACGTTGGAAGTGTTACGCCAACCATTGGAAGACCGGAAAATCACCATCTCGCGGGCGAAATACACCATTGAATACCCTTGTAGTTTCATGTTTGTGGCGTCAATGAATCCCTGTCCGTGTGGTTATTATGGCGATCCAACGCATACTTGCGTCTGTACTCCCGGTCAGATTCAGCGGTACCTCAACAAAATTAGCGGTCCATTGCTCGACCGCATCGACATACAATGTGAGATTACGCCCGTGCCTTTCAAGGATATTTCCAAGGCAGCTCCTGGAGAACCGAGTGCTGATATTCGTGAACGTGTCATTGCGGCCCGTGCCATTCAGATTGAGAGGTATAAAGACTGCAAGGGAATTTATTGCAATGCGCAAATGACCGAGCGTATGATTCATCGCTTTGCCGAACCCGATGCCGATGGAATCAACATGCTCCGCATGGCGATGGAACGGCTTAGTTTGTCGGCTCGGGCATATAATAGAATTCTGAAAGTGGCCCGTACCATCGCAGATTTGGAGGGTAGTGAGCCTGTCAAGACCGAACATTTGGCTGAAGCTATAGGCTATCGTAGTCTGGATAGAGGCGATTGGGCTGAGAGATAGCGCAGCAAGAAGCGGGTTTAACTACTCCCATTATTTTGCCATCTCTTTGATTTATCGTAATTTTGCATGAAGAAATATTAAAAAACAGCTATACTCATGGAGGAGAAAAATTTTAAGCGAACAACCGTTACGGCCGCTTTGCCATACGCAAACGGTGGAGTTCATATCGGTCATCTGGCTGGCGTTTATGTGCCGGCCGACATTTATGTGCGTTATTTGCGCCTGAAAAAAGAAGATGTTATATTCATCGGTGGCAGCGATGAACACGGGGTGCCTATCACCATCCGTGCCAGGAAAGAGGGAGTAACGCCGCAAGATGTGGTGGACCGCTATCATTCGCTCATTAAAAAGAGCTTCGAGGAGTTCGGAATCAGCTTCGACATCTATTCTCGTACCACCTCAGAAATACATCATAAGCTGGCTTCTGACTTCTTCAAGAAGTTGTACGAGGAAGAGAAACTGTTGGAACAAGAAACAGAACAGTATTATGATGAAGAAGCACATCAGTTCCTGGCCGACCGCTATATCACGGGCGAGTGTCCCCATTGTCACCATGAAGGCGCCTATGGGGACCAATGTGAGCATTGCGGCAGCGACCTTTCACCCATGGAATTGATTAATCCAAAGTCGGCGGTCAGCGGTTCAAAACCGGTTATCAAGAAGACCAAAAACTGGTATCTGCCGCTCAACGACTACCAAACATGGCTCAAGAAATGGATTCTGGAGGGTCATCAAGAGTGGCGCTCCAATGTGTATGGCCAGTGTAAGAGCTGGTTGGACCTTGACTTGCAGCCTCGTGCCATGACGCGTGACCTTGATTGGGGAATCCCTGTGCCTATAGAAGGAGCCGAAGGCAAGGTGCTTTATGTTTGGTTCGACGCCCCTATCGGGTACATATCGAATACCAAAGAACTCTGTGAGAGCAATCCTGAACGCTGGGGATCATGGGAAAAATGGTGGAAAGATCAAGACACCCGACTGGTACATTTCATTGGTAAAGACAACATTGTGTTCCATTGTCTGATTTTCCCCACGATGTTGAAAGCCCATGGCGATTACATCTTGCCCGATAACGTGCCGGCTAACGAGTTCCTCAACCTGGAGGATGATAAGATATCTACCACTCGTAATTGGGCTGTTTGGTTGCACGAGTACCTGAAAGACCTTCCTGGCAAGCAGGATGTGCTGCGCTATGTACTCACGGCCAATGCGCCTGAAACCAAGGACAACAACTTTACTTGGAAAGATTTTCAAGAACGTAACAACTCGGAATTGGTGGCTATCTACGGCAATTTCGTGAACCGAGCATTGCAGTTGACCAAGAAATATTTCGATGGAGTGGTGCCTCCATGTGGAGAATTGCTTGATGTTGACAAGCAAGCGCTTGATGAATTCAAGGACGTGAAGAACAAAGTGGAGGGCTATCTCGATGCGTTCAAGTTCAGAGAGGCGCAGAAAGAAGCCATGAATCTGGCCAGAATCGGCAACAAATACATGACCGAATGTGAGCCATGGAAGGTTTGGAAGACCGATCCAGAGCGTGTGAAAACCGTTTTGTACATCTCATTACAGTTGGTTGCCAACCTCGCCATCGCCTTCGAACCATTCTTGCCGTTCTCTTCAGAGAAGCTTCGTCGCCTCATTAAGATGGATACTTGCGATTGGAATTTGTTGGGGAATCATGATTTATTGAAGGCTGGTCACCAGCTGGCTGAGCCCGAATTGCTTTTTGAGAAGATAGAAGACGAGACCATTGAGCTGCAACTTAAAAAGTTGGAAGATACAAAGAAGGCCAATGCCGCTGCCGCCTACACGGCTAACCCCATCAAACCGACGATTGATTTCACTGATTTTGAGAAGTTGGACATCCGTGTTGGGCATATCAAACACTGTGAGCGTGTGAAGAAAGCCAATAAGTTGCTGAAGTTTACCATTGATGATGGTTCGGGTAAAGACCGCACTATTGTCAGCGGTATTGCCAAGTTCTATGAGCCAGAAAGCCTCATTGGTAAGGATGTTTGCTTCATTGCCAACCTGGCACCGCGTAAGTTGATGGGCATAGAGAGCCAAGGTATGATACTTTCTGCCGAGGACTTTGACGGTTCACTCAGTGTCACGGCCCTCGAACATCCTGTCAAACCAGGTAGTCAGGTGATGTAGGAATCCATCCAAAGGCAGGGATTATAGGGATAAGCCTCCATCCGTTGCCACTCGTTTGTCAACATTTCGTTGAGCTTGAAAACAGTTTTAAAATCATGGAGCAGCTATTGCATTATTGTTGGAAGCATCGTCTGTTTCCATTACGGCAACTCACTACCACCGACAACCAAGCGTTGGAAGTGATAGATGTGGGGCTGCATAATGTCAATTCGGGTCCTGATTTTCTCAATGCTAAAATCAAGATAGGCAACACGGTGTGGGTGGGTAATGTGGAAATACATGTCAAGTCGAACGACTGGTATGTGCATCGGCACGAGCAAGATGCGGCTTATAACAATGTGATACTGCATGTTGCGGGTGAAATTGATGGGGAAGTGAAAACCGAGAGCGGTCGTGTTGTGCCACAGTTGCAGCTTTCTGTGCCAGCTTCGGTTGCGCAGCATTACGAACAATTGCAGACCATCGATACCTATCCGCCGTGCTATGAGATTATTCCCAACCTGTCCATCTTGACGATTCACGCATGGATGTCGGCCTTGCAGACAGAGCGATTAGAACAAAAAACGCATGACATCGAACGCCGTTTGCAGCAGTGTGACGGCGATTGGGAGGCGGCTCTCTTCATCACGTTGGCCCGTAATTATGGCTTTGGCATCAATGGCGAGGCTTTTGAACAGTGGGCAAGATCGATTCCGCTGCACGCTGTGGATCATCATCGTGATGACTTGTTTCAGATAGAAGCGTTCTTTATGGGACAAGCTGGATTGCTGGAGCGTCATCTTATCCCGCAAAAATATCACGAAACGATGGATGAAGAGGGCTATTTTGAGCGTCTGCGAACAGAATATCTCTATCTGCAACGAAAGTTCTCGCTACGCCCTATCGAGGGAAAAATGTGGAGATTCTTACGATTGCGCCCGCAGAATTTTCCCTACATCCGCATCGCGCAGTTGGCCAATCTATACCATTCCCGTCGGTTTGGCTTGCGCAATTTGGTGGAAAGTGAGACCCTTGACGACTTAAAAGTAGCGATGAAATCGGCCGTTTCGCCCTATTGGGAAACTCATTATGTGTTTGGTTCGGTGAGTAAGAAGAGCGAAAAGCGGCTTTCGGAAGCGTCACTTAATGTTCTTCTCATCAACACCGCTATCCCATTTTTGTTCGCCTACGGTCGGCACGAGTCGTCTGAATCGCTTTGTGAACAGGCCATCAATTATCTGGAGCAGCTCAAACCAGAGCGAAACCACATTGTCAACATGTGGCAACAGTGTGGCCTCGATGTACAAAATGCAGGCGACACCCAGGCTTTAATCCAACTCAAAACGCAATATTGTGACCAGAAAGAATGCCTTAGATGCCGCATTGGCTATGAATATTTAAAAGGAAGGGAATATTGATACGCTGTTGGTCAGTGACCTAAAACGGCAGACAAGGCTCAAAAACTCACAAATTTAAGAACTCAAAAACTCACAAACTCAAGAACTCATCAACTCAAAAATGAACTATATTTTCGAGACACGAATGGAGGTTCGCGACTATGAATGCGACATAGAAGGCATCGTGAACAACGCCAATTACCTCCATTACATCGAGCATACGCGCCATTTGTTCCTCCGTTCGTTAGGCCTTAGCTTTGCAAAGATGCACGAACAGGGAATCGACGCGGTGGTGGCTCGCATGAGCTTGCAATACAAAACGCCACTCAAGTGTGATGACATATTCATTTCTCGTTTGGCTTTGAAGAAAGAAGGCCTGCGCTACATTTTCCATCAGGACATCTTTCGGGAGCAGGATGATAAGCTATGTTTTAAGAGTAAGGTTGAGTTGGTGTGCCTCATTCATGGTCGTTTGGGGCATAGTGAGGAGTACGACCGCGCGTTTGCTAAATATCTATGAACATGACAGACCCACAAGAACTCATCAACACTATCGCTTTAACGCGCATCAACCATTT
Organism: Hoylesella buccalis ATCC 35310; assembly: GCF_000177075.1. GTDB lineage: Bacteria > Bacteroidota > Bacteroidia > Bacteroidales > Bacteroidaceae > Prevotella > Prevotella buccalis. The sequence goes on along the minus strand of NZ_ADEG01000094.1, from coordinate 8,126 downwards.
TCATCTCACGGGAATGGTTCAGTTGTATCGTAGGTTAGGCTCGGCGACAGCCGTGATAGAGCATCGACATGACATCCGCGAGGTGCTGCCCGATGCGTCGCCTAAGTTGGTGTCATCGCTTCAAAACGTGGACCAATACTTGCGTAGAGCAGATGAAGAGCTCGAGTGGGACGTGTCAAATGGTGTCATGCCGCTTTGCATGAATGACGAAAACTACCCGCAACGGCTTAGGGAATGCGACGATGCACCGTTGATGTTGTTTTACAAAGGGTCGGTCAACTTGAACCAACGCCGTGTCATCAGCGTGGTGGGAACACGAAGAAACACCGTCTACGGCGAAGATTTAATTCGTCGGTTCATGGCAGAACTGCGGCAGTTGTGTCCACAAGTACTCGTGGTAAGCGGCCTCGCTTATGGTGTTGACATCCTCGCTCACCGCCATGCTTTGCAAAATGGATACCCAACAGTGGGCGTTCTGGCGCATGGATTGGATTATCTTTATCCTCCCAGACATCGACAAACAGCCGATGAAATGGTGCAAAAAGGAGGATTACTCACAGAATTCCTCACGCAGACGAATGCGGACAAAGTGAACTTTGTGAGAAGAAATCGTATCGTGGCGGGCGTTTCTGATGCGTGTATTGTTGTAGAAAGTGCTGCCCATGGTGGTGGATTAATCACCGCCAGTTTGTCTCGAACGTATAACAGAGAGGTGTTTGCCTTCCCTGGTAACGTGGGTAGTCCCTATAGTGAGGGATGCAACAACTTGATAAGAGACAACGTGGCAGGGCTCATCAATCACGCTTATGATTTCGTCAAAAGCATGGGATGGGAAGATGATGCAAGGCTCAGTCGTGCACATCATGAAGGAATTGAGCGACAGTTATTCCCTGACTTGTCGGCTGAGGAACTGCAAGTTGTTGGCGTGTTGGGAAAAAACAACGATTTGCAAATCAATATGCTGAGTGTTCAGGCGGGCATTCCCATTGCCAAACTCTCTGCCATTCTCTTTACTTTGGAAATGAAAGGCGTCTTGAAAGCCTTACCAGGTGGTATTTATCACTTGCTCATGGGTTGATAGGAAACTGCTAATGGGTTGACATCGTTCATGAACATTCTATGCCATGTCGTTTAGGCTTGGCAGCTTTATACAGATGAAATCAGAAACTTTTTCAGGAAAATGAAGATAGGAAACATAGACTTAGGCGTGCAACCAATCTTGTTGGCTCCGATGGAAGACGTGACAGACATCGGTTTCAGACAGTTGTGTAAGCGCTTTGGCGTATCCATGGTATATACCGAATTTGTCAGTGCAGAAGCACTTGTGCGGTCCATTCAAGCCAGTTTGAACAAGTTAACCATTAGTGACGCTGAACGACCCGTAGGCATACAAATCTACGGACGAGACGTTGAGTCTATGGTGGAAGCTGCCAAGATTGTTGAACAGGCTCATCCTGACGTGATTGACATCAACTTTGGATGTCCTGTTAAGAAGGTGGCAGGCAAAGGTGCGGGTGCTGGCATGCTGCGTAACATACCGCTTTTGTTGGAAATTACCCGAGAGGTGGTCAAGGCAGTGCATACACCTGTGACTGTGAAGACACGCTTGGGATGGGATGAAAACAATCTTATTATCACCGAATTGGCCGAGCAATTGCAAGACTGTGGCATCCAAGCGCTGACCATCCATGGCCGCACGCGCAGTCAGATGTACACCGGAAACGCTGATTGGACGTTGATTGGTGAGGTAAAAAACAATCCTCGCATCCACATTCCTATCATTGGAAATGGCGACATAACCTCGCCCCAGGAAGCCAAACAGGCTTTTGAGCGTTTTGGCGTAGATGCCATTATGGTTGGTCGAGCAGCCTTTGGACAGCCTTGGATCTTTAAAGAAATGCGTGACTATCTGGACGGAAAGCCTTACGATGCATCGCTTGGCATCAATAAAAAGATAGACATCTTGAAGGAGCAGCTGCACATCAATGTGTCGCGTATCGATGAATACCGGGGTATCTTGCACACTCGGAGACATTTGGCAGCCAGTCCTATCTTCAAAGGCATCCCCGATTTCCGACAAACCCGCATCGCCATGTTGCGGGCATCTACCGTTGTAGAACTGGAAAACATTTTGGAAGCGTGCAGAAAACGCTTGGTGGATGAATTGTAAGTTCTCCGTAGTAGAAACATCGCAGATAAGCTCTTTTTGCCAAATAGATAGCGATAAGATAATAATTCTCGATTATCTATCTACTCATCGCACTTGTTCTTCTCCTGATTATCGGGGTTCGTTCCATCCCCTCATCCTCATTTCATCTTCCTCATTCCATAAATAAAAGCGGCACAACCTCGGTGAGGTTATGCCGCTCTTGTTAGTGGTTTATTGCTTTGTTCAGCGTTCCATATCGTTATGCTACAACAACAGCCTCTTCTTCTTGTTCTTTCTTGATTTTGCGTCCCAATACCAAGTAGGCGATTGGTGATGCCAAGAAGATAGAACTGAGCGTACCAACGAAAACACCAATAATCATGGCAAAGGCGAAACTGCGAATGCTGTCAGCACCGAGGATGAAGATTGGAACCAACACAATCAATGTAGATACTGAGGTGTTGATGGTACGAGCCAACGTCTGGTTGATAGAATCGTTGAACGTTTTCTGTATATCTTGTTTTGGATGCAGCTTCAAGTTCTCACGGATACGGTCAAACACCACCACCGAGTCGTTGATGTCATAACCGATTACCGTCAGGATAGCACCAATAAACGTTTGGTCAATCTCCAACGAGAAGCCTATCCACCCGTAACATAACGAGAACAAGCCGACGACAATCATCGTGTCTATAATCAATGCTGCAACCGAACCAATGGAGAAACCGATGTTGCGGAATCGCAGTAAGATATATAAGAAGATACATATCAGTGCGATTACAACGCTCTTGATGGCGTTATTTGTGATGTCCTTAGCGATGGATGGACCCACTTTAGAAGAACTGATGATCGATCCACCTTCGCGGATATCGGGGTTCTTAAACGCTTCTATGCTGGATTGTTTCACGAGTCCGGCTTTCTTTAAAGAGGTATATAGAATCGTTTCTGCCTGGTCATCCATCTGCGGGTCATTGCTCTCCAGGTTGTAGTTGGTAGATACGCGGAAGGTCTTGCCGTCGGTACCGATGGCAATCACGGTGGTGGTTGCGGGTTTACCGGCATTCTTACCTACCGTATTTTGGAATGCATTGTCCAAAGCGTTGCGCACCTCTTCCACATGTGTGTTCTTATCTACCGTAACAACGTAGTTTCGTCCACCCGTAAAGTCAATGCTCTGACTCAGTCCACGAACAACAAAACTACCGATGCAGATGGCAATTGCAATGGCATAAATCGTGCCACTGGTCTTGAACATGCTCATGAATTTATAGCGTGTGTTCTGCATCATATTCTCTGATATGCCCGTCCAGAACTTGAGGTTCAACCATTTGTCTTTGTTCAGTTTGTGCTCATAAACCAAACGTGTCAAGAATACAGCACTGAAGAACGAACAAGCCAAACCAATCAACCATGTGGTAGCGAATCCCTGAATGGGACCTGTACCGAATATCAACAGGATAACACCCGTGATGGCTGATGTCAAGTTAGAGTCGAAGATGGCACTAAAGGCGTTACTGTAACCAGCTGCTACCGCCTGTTTCATGCCTTTTCCTGCTCGTAGTTCCTCTTTGATACGTTCATATATCAGCACGTTGGCGTCAACGGCCGTACCTAACGTAAGCACCATACCGGCAATACCCGACATGGTAAGGGCGGCTTGAAACGACGTTAGAATACCTAAGGTGAAGAATACGTTCACAATCAAGGCGCAGTTGGCGATCATACCTGGGATGAAATTGTACATCAAAATCATGTAAATCATCAACAGCACGAAGGCTATCACGAATGAGATGATACCTTGCTGGATAGACTGTGCACCCAGCGTAGGACCAACTACCTCTTCTTGTACGATGCGTGCAGGTGCCGGCATACGACCCGATTTCAGGGTGTTGGCCAAGTCTTTGGTGTCTTCAATGGTGAAGCTACCCGTGATAGACGATTGTCCGCCGTCAATTTGGCCTTGGATGCGAGGAGAGGTGTACACCAATCCGTCCAACACAATGGCAACAGCTCTACCGATGTTAGCCTTGGTGATGGCCGACCAGCGGCGTGCGCCGTCGGTGTTCATGGTCATGGAAACCTCTGGCTTACCTGACAAGTGGTCAAACTGGTCGGATGCGTCAACAATCACATCGCCTTCCAACGGAGCGCGTCCGGTGGTGGTTGTAATCTTCAAAGCATGCAGTTCGTAATAGTTTTTCACTTGCAGTCCATCGGCTGGTTTAGCACTCCAAAGCAGTTTCAAGTCAGCAGGAAGAATCTGCTTGGCGAGGTCTGAGTGGATAATTCTGTTTACTTCTGCGGTGTCACGTACACTGGCATAACCTACGAGGCTTAGTGCATTGCGCCCCGTGGTACTCAAGATGGCCAACAGCGGGTGCTCTTTTTTGGCAGCGGCAATTTGTTCTTCATTCGAAACTTTTACGTCGCCTTGTTTCTTATCTTTCTTAAGTTGGAACTTAGGATCTGCTTTCTTAACGACTTTCTCTTCACTGGTTTTCTCAACGGCCTTAGTTGCAGCGGTGTCGGCAGAGGTTGTGTCGGCCACTTGTGTGTCGCCATTAGCCAGACGAGCGTCGATCTGTGTCAGGTAAGGAATGATTTCTTCAGCGTTGAAAGTCTCCCAGAATTCGAGGTTGGCACTACCTTGCAACAGTTTACGCATACGCTCTGGCTCACGAATACCCGGCATTTCAACCATGATGCGACCTTGTTGTCCCTCCAATTTCTGGATGTTCGGCTGAACAACACCAAATTGGTCGATACGCGTACGCACGACGTTGAACGAGTTGTCGATGGCCGATTGAGTTTCTTGGCGCAATGCTTTCTCTACCTCGGCGTCGGTGCTTTGTGGGTTCACCTTACCTTGCAGTTGCTGCGTGGCAAAGATTTCAGCCAATCTGTGGCCTGGTGCATTCTTCTTGTACGCTTTAATAAAGAGAGAGATAAAATCTTCCTGGCTGGTTTCTTCCTCTGCTCTTGCCTCTTTCATCGATTTCACGAAGGCGGCATCTGTCTTGTGGTCAGCGAGCATTTCTACTACGTCAGGCACTGATATCTCCAATATCACGTTCATACCACCTTTCAGGTCAAGGCCCAATCCGATTTGAGTTTCCAGACATCTTTGGTAAGAATAGATGCCCAGATACTTCACAGAGTCTTTGTACTCTTGTTGTGCAATCGGATCTTTCAGCTTTGCTGCTTGGCCATCGTAATAACGAGTGGCTGCTGAAAATGACAAATAGAAGATGCTTGCAAGCGTCAGTAGGACAGCCGTTACAATTACAATTCCTTTGTTTTGCATTTTAATTTATTATTATTGATGATTGTTTTTTCACAACTTTTGATAGACGTGCAAAGATACTATTTTTTTGTTAGTACGAAAAATTTATGGCAGTTAAATGCACATTTTTAAGCATTTGGAGCCTTTTTCAGCCAGCAATAGATAGGATAGTGGTCGCTTGCTTTTATTTTGTTGTCTACCTTGCAGTTGTAGGGTGTCCAGTCTTTCGAGCACATCATGTGGTCAATACGCACATAAAATCCACCAAGATGATAGGATATGCCAGGCCCATTTGCCGTCTCTACGTAACAGTCGCGCAGTTGTTTGGCAATGGTACGGCGGGCATACGAATTGGGTCCGTCGTTGAAGTCGCCGCACAATATCACGCTCTTGTCCCGATGTGCTGCGATGTATTGGGCGATGGCGTCGGCTTGCGCGGCTCTGATGCTTGACGCCTCTCCCAGTTTTTTAATGAGGGTTTTGGTGCTTATTTGGGCTGAGTCGCCCTTGATGTTTCCTTTGACAACGCCCTTGAAGTTGGCTTTGTCTTCTGGTGACAAACCAATGGACTCCAGGTGGTTGTTAATGACAATCACCGTGTCGCCATGAATGTTTAGATAGAAAGCCGTTGAGTGATTGCCTTCAGAGGGATAGTTGATGTCTTCTTGACTGATGATGGGGTGACGGCTGTAGATATCCATGATGTCTCCTTTGTTCTTGGCGTGCGAACTGGCATGGTAGGGATATTGTGAATACATCAGTGCTTTAGCCTTGTCTGAGTACTTACCCCATGCGTCAGACTCCTGAAGGCATACGATGTCTGCGTCTTGCTCTTTGATAAAGTTAAGCACGGGGTTGTTTTCGTGCTCAAATCCATTACCCCCAAAGAACCAAACATTATAAGAAAGCACCTTGATGGCACCTTCGGGTGTCTGCTTAGGAAGGTTGATGGGGAAGTAAATCCTGATGGGTTGGTAGCATGCTAGAAATCCCAGCAGGGGAATCCAGACAAGTTTTAGGTGGAAAAAAATCCAGAAAACAAGAAATCCCAGATTGATGCTGATCATCACGGGGAGTAACAATCCCATGCTGGATAGTGAAGGGTGGAGGGCAGGGTTGAATCGGTCGGCGTAGCCAACCAGCAACATAACAATGATGGTCGCGATGTTTGCTCCGGCAAAGAGCTGGAAAACAAACTGCTTGATAGCTTTTCCCATTCCCCTTCTGCTTAACGTCGATTGCTGCTGTCAAAAAGTTTTTGTTTCTCTTCTGCCGTTAAGCTGTCGTAACCGCTCTTGCGAATCTTATCAAGTATCTTGTCTATTTCCTCTTGTTCACGCTGCTTCTGCGCATTGTAATCCCAGTCGCTTTGGCGCTCGTTGTAGGCATCGTGCTTCGTGTTGTCAGCCTTCTTGTGTGCGTGTTCTTCCCACTTCTCCCGCAAGTTGTCAAAGAATTGCTGCCCGTCCAATCGCGATGAGCCGCCGTAAGGATGGTGTTTCCAATAGCGAATCATGAAAAATCCGAAGACCATACCTCCCAAATGAGCGAAGTGTGCCACGTTTCCGCCGGTTGTGGTCAATGCCATCACCAGTGAAAGACCAGCGTAGAAAATCACGAACCACTTGGCTTTGATGGGGATGGGCAGCGGGAAGATAAAGATTCTCTCTTCTGGGAAAATCATGCCGAAGGCCAAGAGCAGCGCGTACACGGCTCCCGAAGCTCCCACGGTGGTCCATTTGTTGAGAAAGTCGCCCATGGCTATGCGCATCCCGTCGAACGACACACTGTCGTAAGCGGCGAGCCCTTCAACCATATAAGAACCGTATTGCGCCAGCTCCTGAAACAGACCGGCCCCGATACCACACGATATGTAATAGAACAAAAACTTTTTGGGCCCCCACACGCGTTCAACCACACACCCGAACATCCACAAGGCAAACATGTTGAAAAAGATGTGTTCGAAAGAGGCATGCATGAACATGTAGGTCACTAATTGGTAAATCCGGAAGTCGGAAGCCAAAAAGAAGTGAAGTCCAAGGATATCATTCAGGTCTACCTGTAATCTAAATACGTACATGGCGGCAAAGGCCAAGACATTAATGATAAGCAGGTTCTTGGTAACTGTGGGTATACTGCGCATAGATAATTCGTTGTGTAAAAGTCTTTTTAATGCGCACAAAATTACGAAAAAACTCTGTCATTCGGCATGAAATCGCTGATTTATCGGCTTTTTTTGAGCAAATCGTATAATTTTTCTTGTTTTTTGTTTGTTTTCTGAAATGTTTGACTTATATTTGTCCACAATTAGCATGCACATGAATTTTTATTAATCATTTTATAAACACAACAGTAATGAATAAAACAGAATTAATCGACAAGATTGCTGAAGCTGCAGGCATCAGCAAGGTAGCTGCGAAGAAGGCTTTAGATGCAACAACAGATTCCATCAAGGAAGCTTTGAAGGAAGGTGACAAAGTGCAGCTCATTGGCTTCGGTACTTTTAGTGTTTCTGAGCGTTCGGCTCGCGAAGGAATCAATCCTTTGACAAAAGAGAAGATTCAAATCGCTGCCAAGAAGGTTGCTAAGTTCAAGGCTGGTGCCGAACTTGCAGACGCTCTCAACTAATTTTTGTAGTTAAGACAAATAAAAAAGGTGATTTACTACTAGTAGTAATACTACCTTTTACTTTTA
>NZ_ADEG01000095.1 GCF_000177075.1 Hoylesella buccalis ATCC 35310 | reverse complement strand
CTAAAAGCAATAAAGTTTAATTTTGGGAGGAAAATTTACCACCGTCTACGATTTTGTCACAGCCAATGTTCCCGTCATTTTAAATCGTTAACATTTCGAGTGGTGATTTTTATCCTTTTTTGTCATCGTACACAAAAAAAGCATTATATTTGCAAGGTTAACAAAACTATTTACTAACAAAACAAATTGCCATGAAGGTTCATGAATATCAGGCGAAAGCCTTGTTTGCACAGTACCATTTGCCAGTAGACAAGAGTGTATTGTGTCGGACGGTCGATGAGGCCGTATCAGCTTACCAATCCTTAGGATCAGAGCGTGCAGTTGTAAAGGCCCAAGTGCATACGGGTGGTCGTGGAAAGGCTGGCGGCGTGAAAGTTGCTAAAGGAGAAGAACAACTTAGAGAATATGCTTCTCAAATTTTAGGTATGGATATCAAAGGCTTTACCGTCGATCGTATCTTGGTAGGCGAGGCTATTGATATTGCGTCAGAGTATTATGTAAGTATTGTCATCGACCGAAAAGTAAAGTCTGCCATTCTGATGTTAAGTCGTGAGGGTGGTATGGACATCGAGTCGGTTGCTAAAAATACACCCGAAAAAATCCATAAGATACCCATTGACCCGCTTATTGGCATGCCCGATTATCTGGCAAGAGAAGCTGCTTTTTGTCTTTTCGATGACAAAGCGTTAGTGAATCAGGCCGTTCCAGTTTTCCAAAATCTGTACCGTCTCTTCAAAGAGAAAGACGCTTCGTTGGCAGAAATCAATCCATTAGTAGTGACCAAGAGTGGAGAGGTGAAGGCGATTGATGCCAAGATGACTTTCGATAACAATGCTTTGTATCGTCATCCTGATGTTTTCGAACTCTTTGAGCCTACGGCAGAAGAGCGCAAGGAGCAGGATGCTAAAGACAAAGGATTTAGTTATGTCAACCTTGGTGGTGAGATTGGATGCATGGTGAACGGTGCCGGACTGGCAATGGCAACCATGGATATGATTAAACTGTATGGTGGTAATCCTGCCAATTTCTTGGACATTGGTGGTAGTTCTAATCCTACGAAGATTGTCGAGGCGATGAAACTGTTACTCAGTGACAGTCATGTACGGGTGGTTCTCATTAACATCTTTGGTGGTATCACACGTTGCGACGATGTGGCAAAGGGATTAATCGAAGCGTTTAAGATGCTCGATACCGACATGCCAATCGTCATCCGACTCACTGGTACCAACGAAGCGGAGGGTCGCGAGTTGTTGAAAGGAACCAAGTTCCATGTGGCTAAGACCATGAGCGAGGCTGGTAAAAAGGCTGTAGAGTTGGCTCAACAGTGCATGAACAAATAAGATATCTAACCATGTTAAATCTATAAAGCGATGAGTATATTAATTAATCACGATACAAAGTTAATTGTCCAAGGAATTACAGGACGAGATGGCAGTTTCCATGCCACGAAAATGAAGGAGTATGGAACCAATGTGGTAGGTGGAACTTCGCCTGGCAAGGCTGGACAAGAGGTTGCAGGAATTCCTGTTTTTAATACGGTAAAAGATGCAGTGAAAGCTACAGGTGCCAACACTTCGGTGATTTTTGTGCCAGCAGCCTTTGCCAAAGATGCCATGCTCGAGGCTGCCGATGCCGGCATTCAGTTGATTATTTGTATTACAGAGGGCGTACCAACGCTGGATGTCGTTGAGGCTTATCGTTACATCTCCGACAAAGGAGCCAAGTTGATAGGTCCTAACTGCCCGGGATTGATTTCTCCTGAAGAAAGTATGGTGGGCATTATGCCAACCAATATCTTTAAGAAGGGGCACACGGGTGTGATTAGTCGTAGCGGAACATTGACCTATCAGGTGGTTGCTGACCTCACTGCTGCTGGCTTTGGACAGTCTACCGCAGTGGGTGTAGGTGGTGATCCCATCGTGGGGTTGTATTTCCAAGACTTGTTGGAGATGTTCCAAAACGACCCAGAGACAGACAGTATCGCCCTTATTGGTGAGATTGGTGGCGACGCAGAAGAGCGTGCAGCCGACTATATCAAACAGCATGTTACCAAACCCGTGGTGGCTTTCATCTCTGGGCGCGAGGCTCCAAAGGGCAAACAAATGGGACATGCGGGTGCCATTATTTCCAGTGGTTCGGGAACGGCAGCCGAGAAGATTGCCGCTTTTGAAGCCGCAGGCGTGCCAGTGGCTCGCGAAACCTGCGAAATCCCTGCCTTGTTGAAAGAGCGCATGTAACAGTTGTAAATATCTGAGAATGAGTAGGATAAGCTAACGTGTAACGCTTGACTTTCCTACTTGTTCCTGATGTTGAAACAAAAGCATAGAGTTAAGCCCCTTAAAGCATGTAGATTACACGCTAATCTGCATGCTTTAAGGGGCTTTATGCAATGAGTTTGTTTGGAGAGGGAGAGTGGGGGAGTTTTTACCCAAAAATCGCTTGACAGATTTTGCTGTTTGCTCTATGTTACCTGTCAATAAATGATTAACTTTGTCATTGAAATTTATATTCTCAAAATCATCATCATTATATTATTATCCATCTAATTATTTTATCGGTATGAAATCTCGCTTCCTGTTGATTTGCAGCATGTTCGTGATATTCACAGCGTGATAGAACTGGTATATCCCATTCTTTGAAGAGGAACTATCTACATACTTGGTTGTCTTATGTAAACAATCGATGTCTTATAAGCCCCACCAAATATAACTCGGATTTCTCTGGTTGAACCAGTTGCGTTTGGTGTTATAACGACTTTTGTTGTATGTGGTAAAACAGAAGTTATAGTAACTTGTCCCCAATCCTCATTACAGATAGTTTGAGGATATTGAATGTCCTGTTGTTGTGATCTGTCCCATCGATAACTTCCACAAGAGACCTCACTCACAAAACCAGAATCTTTATTTTTTCCTTTAGCTTCGAAAGTAATCGTTCCTCCTTCAGCTAACAATGTACCAACATGTGTATGGTTGTTAACACTCACATCGTGCAATTCGATGCCAGTGACCTTGAAATCTATATTTTCGAATTCTTCGTCTTCATTTCCGCAGGAAGATAATCCCACAACTAAGGCAAATATACAGAGGAATTTAAGTAATGTTCTCATCTCTTTATGATTGAATATTCTAGGTTATATTTGTAATTGGATGTACCGCCATATTGGTATTCTCCGGTATTGCTATCCCTATCTATAGCCCCAGCATTCGTGTCAAAAGTGTGGCTTAAATAGTATTTTGGGCATCCTCGACGCACCGAAAAGGGAGTAAAGAAAGCTTAGATTGTTGGGTATCATCTTTCCTCCCTTCGATCATGGCATTCTTGGTCTTGCTGATTATAGCTGCCATGAACTAAAACATATAGCGGAAGTAGTTGTATGTTTCATGGCAGAGTAGCAGTTCTTCCGATGAAAGCGATACGTTTTGCATGACAAGCGTATGACATTTAGCGGAAGAACCTTATTTTACATCAGCCTAATTGTGGACCAAAGTGCCGATGGGTTCGCCTTCCAGCACCTTCTTCAGGTTGCCAACCACATCCATGTTGAACACATAGACCGGAAGGTTGTTTTCCTTGCACATGGCCGTCGCGGTGAGATCCATCACCTTCAGATGACGGTTATACACCTCGTCAAAGGTGATGTCGTCAAACTTCGTAGCCGTGGGGTCTTTCTCCGGGTCGGCTGTGTACACGCCATCAACACGCGTACCTTTGAGCATGACGTCGGCTTCAATCTCGATACCACGCAGCGAACTGCCCGTGTCTGTGGTGAAATAGGGTGAGCCCGTGCCGCACGAGAAGATGCAAACCAGTCCGTTTTCCATCGCCTCAATGGCCTTCCATTTGTTGTAATACTCGCCAATAGGCTCCATGCGAATGGCAGTCATCACCTTATTTTTAACGCCAATCGCACCCAATGCGGAACTCAACGCCAAGGAGTTGATTACCGTAGCGCACATACCCATCTGGTCACCCTTCACGCGGTCAAAACCTTTCTGCGACCCGCTCAGTCCTCTGAAAATGTTTCCGCCACCGATGACGATACCTACTTGCACGCCCATGTCGTGCACTTCCTTGATTTGTTGGGCATAGTCGGCGAGCCGATTGGGGTCGATTCCATAGCTCTGACTGCCCATCAGGCTTTCTCCACTCAACTTCAAGAGTATACGTTTAAACTTTACCATATTGATTATAAATGATCGTTTGATTGATTTTTTGTAAAAAAATAGCGCAAGCCGAATACAAAGAAAACTTGTTTACTTTGTTAAGGCGCAGCCTATTTTATGTAATAAACTCCACCTCTTTAAGGTAGTAGCCTCTCATGCGTCCATCGGTATCTTGCAGCACCAGTCGCCCATCGGGTTCCACCGTCACGATGGAAGCCTGGAAACAGCCATCACGGTCGCGATAAGGATGCACGCCCTCCCGCCGATACAGCGCAGCATGATACTGGTTGGAGATTTCGTCGAACGCTCCTTCTTCCAAGCGATTGTAATACTGCTCAAAAGCTTTGATAAGTTGATGAAGCAGCTTGTCGCGTTCCAACTCATGTCCCAGAATCTGCGCTAAGGACACAGGATTGGGCGCATCACTCTCAAAGACCGCCTGATTGACGTTGAGGCCCACTCCATAGACACAGCGTTGAATAACCTGTGCGTGTACGCTCAACTCGATGAGTGTGCCACTCAGTTTGCAGTCTTTCCAGTAGATGTCATTCGGCCATTTAAGGGTAATGTCGTCAACATATTCGTCTAACACGGCTTTAATGGACAAAGCACCAGCCATAGACAAAAAGAATTGACTTTTTACCGGCAGCTTTTGGGGATGAACCAGCAAGGAATACAGCAAATTTTTCCCTGCCTGACTTTCCCAACCATTCTGTCCTTGTCCCTTACCGCTCGTCTGATAATCGGCCTGTACGACCACCAGTTCTTCGTTGAAACAATCAGCGTGTTCGCAAAGGTACACATTGGTAGAGTCTACCTCATTGAGTTTGACCAGTTTGATACGCATTTTTGGTTATAACAATACAGGGTTGAAGGCATCTTCGAAGTGCTCGATCTGCATGTTCTCGGCTGTCGAACCCACGATGGAAATGACGTCAAAGCGCAGCTCCTCTTGTATGTCAAACATCTTTACATAAACATCAGCTGCGATACCGAGATTCCTCATCTTCTTCTCATCAACGGCATCCGAGGGCAAAGCGACCTCGTCTGACCGACGTGTTTTCACCTCGACAAACACACAGGTAATGCCATCGGGCGATAAGGCGATGATATCAATCTCGAACTTACCATGCCGCCAGCCACGCTCGCGGATGGTATATCCCTGTTTGTGCAGGTAATCGACGGCTGTATCTTCGCCCCATTTCCCAAATTTGTTGTGTGTAGCCATGTCGTGATGCTCCCTGATGATGTGTTGCAAAAATACGGTTTTTCTTCCACACATCAAAAAGAATGTTGTAAATTTGCAAGCACACAAACAGACACGACCATGACCGACGACGAACAACGCAAACAAGACGAACAGTTTATGCAAAAGGCACTGGCAGAGGCTCATGCCGCCTACGATGAAGGAGAAGTACCCATTGGCGCCGTCATCACATGCCAAGGTCGCATCATTGCACGCGCACACAATCAGACTGAAACCCTGAACGATGTCACGGCGCATGCGGAGATGCTGGCCATCACGGCCGCAGCGGCTCAACTCGGCGGCAAATATCTGCCCCAATGCACCCTCTACGTCACCGTTGAACCTTGTCCGATGTGCGCTGGTGCCATGGGCTGGGCGCAGGTTTCACGCATCGTGTATGGGGCCGGCGATGACAAACGGGGCTACCAGCGGTATGCGCCAAACGTGTTACATACCAAGGCAACGGTCACGGGTGGCGTGCTGGAAGAGGAATGCAAGCAGCTGATGCAACAGTTTTTCAAAGCAAAACGATAAGGAATTGCAAGGCTGAGCTGGCGCAAAGTCGTTTCAACAAGGAGAATGAGCGATTTCAATAGGGTGATTGAAGCGGTTGGCATCAATAAAAAATCCTCCTACTCGGACTGATCCGAGCAAGAGGATTGATGTGTATAGTTATTGCTTCCCAGCAGACGCATGTGCGTTATTTCTGGGAAGGAGCCGTGTTCTCGACAGCCTTATCTCACCAAGATAACGAGGTACTTGCTGGTGCTCCAGAAGATTTCTGGATTAGTGATTCGAAGCACATACTGCTTGTTGGCATCGCGCTGCAACAGATAACTGCTGGATGGGTGCATGGTGAGAACCTTAGCCGACTTGGAGTACAACTTGATTTCTTTGTTCACGCGGATGTCAATCTTGGTGAAATAATCCTTGTTGAAGTTGGCCTGCAACACCTTATCACCCTCGATGATTCGCTGTTCTTTCAGCTCTTTTCGTGTACCAAACACAAACCAAGCGGTGTTAAGCTGCTTATCCTGGCTGTTGATTACCTGTGATTTCTGCGAACTCTCGGTTGCCAAATTGTTGACATTGGTGTTCAGGTTGTTGATTGTTTCATCCAACTCGGAGATATGGATATCCTTCGCATCCAGTTCGGCACGCAATTCCTGAAGCTGCTTGTCTTTCTCTTCCAACTGAGCGGTGAGGCTGTCCAATGCTTTTTTCAAGCCATCACCTTTCACGGAGCTTTGCTTGAGTTGGTTGCGGAGCTTGGCAATCAGTTCGCGGTTACGCTTCATGGTAGACGCAATGAACTGAATGTCCTCACGAATCTGCTGCCCTTTGTTGGCGCCCTCACCTTCTTTGGCGATGGTAACCCTGTTTTCTGCCGCATTAATTTCCTTGAATCCCTCTTGGATTTCATTGAGCGTACCCATCATGTCATTGATTTCGTTGTCTTTCTGACTGATGACTTGCTGCAAAGAATCGGCTTGGGCCGCCTGTTCCAAATCGCTGTTTTTCTTGTTGTTCTGACATCCAAAGCATGCGAAAGTAAAGATGGCAATGGTGGCCAGACTTAAAATCTTTTTCATATTCGTTCTGTTTTAAGTTTCTTATTCTTATTATCTCCACCCACCACAATGACGATTTCGCCTCGCGGTGGAACTTCTTTAAAATGTTGTATCACCTCTTCAAGTGTGCCTCGGACATGTTCTTCGTGCAGTTTGGATATCTCACGAGCCACGCTCACGGGGCGGTCGGGGCCAAATACATCGGCAAATTGCTGTAATGTTTTCAGCAAACGATAGGGCGACTCGTAGAAAACCATCGTTCTACGCTCTTCTTTGAGCGCCTCCAACTGTGTTTGTCGACCTTTTTTCTGCGGCAAGAAGCCTTCGAAACAGAAGCGGTCACAGGGTAAACCGGATGAGACAACAGCCGGAATGCAAGCGGTGGCTCCAGGCAGTGTTTGTACCGTTATGCCTGCTTTTGCAGCCTCGCGTGCCAGAAAGAACCCCGGGTCGCTGATGCCGGGTGTGCCCGCATCGCTGATGAGCGCTATGCTCTGGCCTGCTTTCAATCGTTCTACAATGCCCGCGGAAGTGCCATGTTCGTTGAACTTATGGTGTGATAGCAAGTGATTTTGTATGTCATAATGCTTCAACAACTTGCCCGATGTCCTGGTATCTTCTGCCAACACCAGGTCCACCTCCTTGAGAATGCGAATGGCTCGCATCGTCATATCTTCCATATTCCCCACTGGGGTGGGCACGATGTACAATATTCCCATATAGAACGCAAATATAGTTAAATAATCAAGACGAACAAAAAAACTGTCAATTTCTTTGCAATTTTTAATTGCTCTTCGTATTTTTGCAGCAACATGATGGAATATTTGACAGGCGAATCACATCGCCCAGGAAGAATAGAAGTGATATGTGGCTCTATGTTTTCGGGCAAGACAGAAGAGCTGATTAGGCGCATGCGACGGGCTAGCTTTGCCAAGCAGCGCGTTGAGATCTTCAAACCCGCCATAGACACTCGCTATTCCGAGGAGAATGTGGTGAGCCATGACCAGCATGCCATTCAGTCTACTCCCGTTGATTCATCGTCAAGCATTTTGTTATTGTCTTCCGATGCGGATGTCGTGGGTATCGATGAAGCCCAATTCTTCGATGATGGACTCGTCAAGGTGTGCAACGAATTGGCCAACAAAGGGGTGCGCGTGATCATCGCAGGACTTGACATGGATTTCCAAGGAAAGCCTTTCGGACCCATTCCCGGCTTGTGTGCCATCGCTGATGAGGTGACCAAAGTGCATGCCATCTGCGTGAAATGCGGCGCTTTGGCTTACATCAGCCACCGATTGGTGCAGAACGATAAGCGCGTTTTGCTGGGCGAAAAGCTCACCTATGAACCCCTTTGTCGGGAATGTTATCAAAAGACCTTGCTCGAAGAACAATCCGTTTCGATGGCTCCCCAACAGGAAGAAAAGCTCAAATAGGATACATCAATCTACGAAAATATGAAAAGACAAGAAATCACCTTTGACAAATTTATACGAATAGCCTCCGTCCTGCTATTGATATTCTTCGTATTATACCTTGTCAACTACCTGAGTGGTGTGCTTCTACCTTTCTTTGTGGCCTGGCTCTTTGCCTACTTGCTCTACCCACTGGTGAAGTTTGTGCAATATAAAATGCATGTCAAAGTTCGCGCCATTGCTATTATCATCACCATGTTGGCCGTGGCTGTGGTGATTGGTGGACTGGTATATGCCATCATTCCACCGATGATAGAACAGTTTGGCAAGCTCAACGACATCCTTAACAACTGGATTAATCAAAGCACACACAGTAGCGACTTAGGCTCTTACATCTCGCAGTGGATTACCAAAAACCGCACTGAAATAGAAAGCTTCATGAAGAGCAAGGATTTCAGCGACATTCTTAAAACGGGGATGCCCAAGGTATTTACCTTGCTTGGACAAACGGCCAGTGTCGTGATTAGCATTATCGCTTCGTTAATCACCTTATTATATACCTTCTTTATCTTGCAAGATTATGAATTTTTGACCGACAACTGGATTCGCATTTTCCCGAAGAAGAATCGTCCATTCTGGGAAGAGTTGATGAAAGATGTGGAAAGAGAACTCAATAATTACATCCGAGGACAAGGACTTGTTTCACTCATCTTAGGCATTCTCTTCGGCATTGGCCTCTCCATCATCAATTTCCCAATGGCCATTGCGCTTGGCATCATGATGGGATTTATGAACCTGGTGCCCTACCTCCACACACTGGCCTTGGTGCCAATGGTCTTCCTGTCCATGCTGAAAGCAGCTGACACGGGCCAGAATTTCTGGATTGTCTTTGGCTTGGCCATGCTCGTGTTCCTGATTGTTCAGGTGATTAGTGATACCGTCCTCACGCCTAAAATCATGGGAAAAGCCATGAACCTCAATCCCGCCATCCTGCTTTTGTCCCTGTCTGTATGGGGAACATTGCTTGGATTCATTGGTCTGATTGTGGCTCTTCCGCTAACAACCCTGCTCATTGCTTATTGGCAGAAGTATGTGACGCGTGAGAAAAAACAGGACGAAACAACGCAAGAACAAGTGCTTGAGCAGGCGGAAGAAGGATAAGAGGCAGAACACGCAGGGCGAATTCCGTCACTATTTGCTGCCAAGAAATGCTTGGGAATGCCTATTTCAGGGTGATGATGTCGCTCCAACGCGTGGTGGGATTCTTACTTCTAAAATCGTGTCGAATGGCATCCGTGAAAGCTACATGGTGGCCTTGCTTGTCTTTTTCACGGTATTGCTGGGCTCCTAATACCACCAATTCGGAGCCGCCGAGCTTGTTCAGGCGGTCGATCACCTGATCAAGCCGCATCTGTTTTTCCATCTTATCGCGGTTATAATCGATAAAATTGGTCTGAACAGCACTGTCGGACATGATTCCCATCACAATAACTCCCGCCTTTTTGTACTGCAAACCAGGCACGAAGATTTCCTGCAAAGCTTTTGCTGCCGCTTGCACAATCTGCTGTGTGGAGTTGGAAGGCGTCAAAAGTGTCACCTCGCGGCTGTTCCAATACTGCTGTTGGTCTTCTCTAAACTGATTGGTGTGGATGAATACACTCACCACAGACGCCACGCTGTGTTGCCGTCTGAGCTTCTGCGAACAGCGCACAGCGAAGTTGGAAACGTGCGTCCTAACGGCTTCAAAGTCGGATATCGTACCCGTAAAGCTGCGACTGGTACAGATACTTTTCTTTTTCGCAGGTTCTTCATTCGGAATACAGTCCTCCCCATTGAGTTCCATCCAGGTCCTCACACCAGTGACATGGAACAGCAACCGAACCCACTCCTTGGAATGGTTGGCAAAGTCGTAGGCCGTCTTGTCGCCCATTTCCAATAGCTTGGGGGTGTTTCGATGTCCTATTCCCCACACCTCACCCACAGGAAACAGCTGGAGAGCCTTGATGCGTTTTTCCTCCGTATCGATGATGCAACAATGATGATAGCCCTCATGTTTCTTGGCAAAGTGGCTGGCCGCCTTCGCCAGCGTCTTGGTTTTGGCCATTCCGATGCTGACGGGAAGCCCCGTATGCTTCAGAATACGCCGATGCAGGTCTTCGCCCCACTGCTTTAGTTCGTCAAAACTCATGTCGGGTAGCAAGCAGAAGCATTCGTCAATGGAATAACGAAACATCTGTGGAGCAGCGTCTTTGATGATGGTCATGACACGCGCCGTGAGTTCGCCATACAACTCGTAATTGCTGGAAAACACGGCAACTTCCTCACCAGGGAATTGCTCTTTCATCTGATAATAAGGCAATCCAGCCTTGATGCCCATCTGTTTGGCCTCCTTACTGCGTGCCACCACGCAACCATCGTTGTTGCTCAGCACAACAACGGGCTTGCCGTTGAGATCGGGACGGAACACCCGTTCACAACTCACATAGCAGTTGTCACAGTCGCAGATGGCGTAAAACATATTACTTTTTCCAGTTTTTGATGGTCCAAACCACCACGCCCCACACCTCAAACTTATCCAATTCGCTGACCCTAATCGGACGGAACGCCTTGTTGGCGGGCCGCAATTCGATATAACCCTCATGCACATGGGTCATGTCGAGATACTTGATGGTGAACTCTCCATTGAAGTAAGCCACAATCACATCATTGTGTCCAGCCTCCACCGAACGGTCTATCACGGCGATATCCCCATCGTTGATGCCGGCATCTATCATCGAGTCGCCCGACACCCGGCCATAGAACGTAGCGTCGGGATGACGGATGAAGTCACGATTGAAGTCGAGAGAGTCTTGCAGATAATCACCCGCAGGACTCGGAAAGCCGGCTTTGATGCCTGGCGCCAGCTCGAGTTCAAGTTGTTCGAGAAACGAACTATTGAGTATTTTGATGCTTGACATATCAGTCTGTTTGCTCCTCCAATGCCTGTTGTATTTTGTTATAATTGCAACAAATTTACGGCTTTTAGACGAGAAACACAAGCGTGTGTTATTTTTTAGTTGAATTGTCCGCATTGTAGGAACGATTGAAGCTACGCTTAGTTGTGAGCATGAGGGAAACTGGAGTTCATCGGGAAACCACATCTGGCATAAAGGTCAAGCCGCAACCATGGAGCGTCGCAAGCGAACAAGCCATAATACAAGGATGTCACCGTGAATGGGATTTTCGTACTAATATATGTTAAGATATCATGACGAGGTATAGTTATCTCCATAAATCCAACTATTTTTATAAACGATTCCAGGTCATTGTCACTCAAAGATTTCGTTGATAGCACCCGAAAGTATACGTGATACGCAGTCGAAAGCGATGATGATGACATGGCAACGAAGAATTGGTAGGTTTCGCAACGAACACACCAAATCCTGATAGCGTTTTGAATTTTCAAGATTGACGATTATGTTACGAAAAATAAGATTAACTTGTGCCCTTGTTGTGTTTGTGCTCATCACAGGGCTGTTCCTCGATTTCACCGGTACACTACACACCTGGCTGGGTTGGCTGGCAAAGATACAATTCCTGCCCGCCGTACTTGCGTTGAACATTGGAGTGATTGTTTTCTTGGTTGTGCTGACTTTGGTATTCGGACGTATCTATTGCTCCATTATCTGTCCATTGGGCGTTTTCCAAGATATTGTGTCATGGGTTAGCGGACGACGCAAGAAAAAGCATTATCGTTTCTCATACTCTCCTGAAGTAAAGTGGTTGCGATATGGCGTTTTTATCCTTTTTGTCATTGCCTTGATCGCAGGCATTGGCTCCTTGGTGGCATTGCTCGCTCCTTACAGTTCGTACGGACGCATCGTACAGAACCTGTTTCAGCCTATATATATCTGGGGCAACAACCTGCTGGCTTTCTTGGCCGAACGTGCCAACAGCTATGCTTTCTACGAAAAGGATGTGTGGCTGCGCAGTCTGCCTACTTTCATCATCGCCGCAGTAAGCTTTGTTGCGCTCATCGTGTTGGCTTGGCTCAACGGACGTACCTATTGCAACACCGTTTGTCCGGTGGGCACCGTGCTGGGGTTTATCTCGCGCTTCTCGCTGCTTCATCCCGTGCTCGATGCCGGGAAATGTACCAAATGCAGTCTGTGCGCACATAGATGCAAAGCGGCTTGCATAGATTACAAAAACCACAAGATTGACTACAGCCGATGCGTGGCGTGCATGGATTGTATAGATACCTGTCAGCACGACGCGCTTCATCTGCAATGGAGATGGAACGACATGAACCGCTCAAACGAAGACAAAATTGTGAAAGCGGATGCCACAAAGCCGATTGATACCTCACGCCGAACATTCCTCATCGGGGTGGCTGTTGCCATGACAACGGCGGCATGGGCACAGAAAAAGAAGAAGATAGACGGAGGATTGGCTGTCATTGAAGACAAAATCGCTCCGAAACGAACGACACCTATCACACCTCCTGGTTCGCTTTCGGCCGAGAATATGGCACGGCACTGCACCGCATGTCAGCTTTGCGTGGCGCAGTGCCCCAACGATGTGCTTCGCCCGTCAACCGACTTGATGAAGTTGATGCAACCCACCATGTCGTTCGAGCGAGGCTATTGCCACCCTGGATGCACGCGATGCAGCAATGTTTGCCCTACTGGTGCCATCAGACCCATCACACGCACGGCCAAATCAGCAACGCAAATCGGCCATGCCGTTTGGGTGAAAAAGAATTGCATTCCACTCACTGATGGTGTAGAATGCGGCAATTGCGCCCGTCATTGTCCCGCAGGTGCCATTACAATGGTGCCGAGTAAGGCTTCAAATCCAAAATCTCCGAAAATCCCAGCGGTCAACACCGAACGTTGTATTGGATGTGGGGCGTGCGAAAACCAGTGTCCGGCACGTCCGTTCAGTGCTATCTATGTAGAAGGCTATGAAATGCACCGTATTGTCTAATCAAACTTGAACGAAACAATGACTAAATAGAACAGTTGAAACAAGGGACACTATAAAAGCAACGGTCATTGATGGCGCAACAACATATCGCCGCCATAAGAGATGTTCCGCTTGTTGGGCATGGCCATGATGGCAACACCTGGCTGGGACATGATGTCAAGCTGGGACAAGGTATCAGCCAAGGTGATTGTGGACAACGAGCATTTTGTATCGCGTCTTTCTCCTATGCCTTGCGCCACTCATTTGAGCAATTGGTCGTCCCAATAACCCTTGTGCCTAAAAGTTATCGTTCACAATTTGTTTCCCGAAAGGAGTCAGAGCAAGACGCATCAGACGAAAGTGCATTTTGGCCCATGGTATACCAACGATGGTGATACCGAGCAGCAGACCGAAGCCAAGATGCGTGAGGGCAATCCAGATGCCCCCGATAAAGAACCACAGCACATTCATAAACACGTTGACGCAACCACTGCCCTGCGGACGGTCGACAACATGCGAACCGAATGGCCACAGGGCAAGTATGCCAAGCTTCATCGTAGCAATGCCAAAGGGAATACCAATGATGGTAATCATCAGCACCAATGACGAAGCGAAATACTCCAAGGCGACGCCAAGGCCGCCAAAGATAAGCCAGATAATGTTTCCTAAAATTTTCATAACGACCTACTCATGATATGTTGCTGACAAAAATAGGAAAAATATTTTGAATTGGTAACCCATTTTCCCAGAAATATGAAGTTGTACCATCCTTTGTCGAAACCAGACAGTCTGTATGCTCTACTGATGATATCGAATAAGGATGCTCTGCATGATAATGGTACTGGCATGACCTATACGGCGTTTTTTTAACACAAATGCCGAGCGTTTTTTCAACCAACTGGTTCGTGCGTTGAAAAAACGACAAGCAGGAACGGTTTTTATTATTAAATTGATTACCACCGAGTTGGATGATTTCTCAACTTAAAACGCCATGAAAAAGTAAAGCGTTTAGAGCCAAAATGCCTGTTTTTGATGCAAAAAAACCTTCTATATGGTGCAAATTGGGCGGTTAAAGCATGCAAATTGGGCGGTTAAAGCATGTTGATTGCCGCATTGTTGGATATGAATGACTGCACAAGGTAATGATTTTAAGGCTTTGAACACCCAAAAAAGTCCTCGTCATCATCTATTTCACGATTTTATTTTGTTAAGAAAAATGAATCGTTTTAACAAACGAAAGGTTTGTTAACACACAGAAGTGACATCGGCAACCATTCTCTTCTATTTATGCATCGTGCCGTAAATGGTTGCTTTATTCGTAAGGTCAGTGAATTTGTCACCCGTTGATTGTCCCCGAAATCGTATCCTATTTAGAATGGATAGCCAATGGCCAAGTGGAAACTGTTGCCATCATCGAAGCGCAAAAGGTTGTAAAAGCCCTTCTTCCCCGTATGGTAAGGAACATGCAGGCCGATGCCCCAATCCACACGAACGACGAACAAGCCCAGGTCGTAGCGAATGCCCACACCAGTGCCCACAGCCATGTCGGTGAACACGCTCTTCCACTTGAGTTTTCCACCAGGCCGCTGCGCGTCGTCACCGAGGGTCCAAACGTTACCGGCATCGAGGAAGACGGCTCCATAGAGATCGCCAAACAAATGGGGACGGAACTCCAGGTTGGCCTCAAACTTCACGTCGCCGGTCTGCTCTATGTATGACATGCGCTGGTTGCTGGGCCGATATTTGCCGGGACCAATGCTCCGCACGTTGAAAGCCCGCACGCTGTTGGCGCCGCCAACGTAGAACTGTTCGTAGTAAGGGGCCTTGGTAGCATTGCCGTAACTGTAAACCACACCGGCATTAAGATGGCCTGCGATGGAATGTTTGTCGCCAAACCGCCACAACTTCACGAAATCAGTTTCGAGTTTCACAAACTGGGCGTATGGGTTTTTAAACAGCTTCTTGCTCTTGTCGTTCCACTGTTTTCCGGCCGCCATGTAGCCCAGTGACAGGATGTTAGCGGCTTCGCTCACGGTGGTTCGCCATGAGAAGGGATGGCGAGAACCTATCCCTGTGGTATATTGATAGGTGTAACTCATCTTGGGAACGAACTGATCGCGCATGGAAATCTGCAAATAAGGGTTGTCGGCCAACAAGACCATGAACGAATCGGTGCGGCTGGTCATGTACTCGTACGATAGCGTGAGTGGACTAAACTCGTGGTACGACTGCGGTGAAGTCCAGAACTCGTAGGTTAAATCGCCCGAAACGACATGCCGTTTGAAGAAGCCGGCACGATTCAAGATGTTGTTTGACATGCGCAGAGTCGTTGATGGTACACCGTAATACCGCCTTCTCCTTCGGGGTTTTTTGCCCGATAGCACGCGCAAACTGTCTCTTTTGGCGCGGTGATTAGCCGACCAAAAGAGATTGGCCGGCGTGAGCATTCGTGGGACAATCAGGGAGATGTCGCCGCCATATTCGTACGAGTTCACCTTCGACGAGCTGCCTTCCGACCGGTGGCCTGTCTGCCATTCGTAAGAACCATGGAAGTTGATGTCCAGTTTTTCGCCTCCGCGAAGGGCGTTCAACTTAGTGAGACCCATAATCAACTCTGGTCCGAAGCGCTTCGAGGTCTTGCCTTTAGCATTGGCATTGATATAAAAATTGTAGGGTTTGTCAAATACACAATCGATGTCCAGATCGAGTATGTTACAGGTTTCTGACGAATCTCGCGGTGTAAAGCGGAAGCTGCTGTAGGTGAAAAGCCCCGTGGAGTGCAGGTAGTTTGACGATGCTTCCTGGTTGGCAAGACTGTAAAGTTGTCCGGGACGTATCTTCAAACCATTGTAGAACACGCCGGGACGCAAGGGTGACCTACGCCGTGCGTAGCGAAGGGTGAAGCTACGCCGCACCAACGAATCGGTGAGTTCTTCCATAAACTGGCGCCGCAAATTCACGTTCACCCGTCCCACATACCATTTGCGCGTAACCTCTGGCTCCAAGCTGTCGGCCTCTTGAAAGCGAAGCACCACCTTGCCGGGCGTTTGCAAGGTATCGGCCAGGTAAGAAGCGTCGGTGGGTTTGGCATAGTAATAGCCGTTGTTGCGCAGCAAGCGGGCCACGCGTTGTCGCTCGGATTCAAGAGCTGGCACGCTGAATGGGTCGCCTTTGCGAATCAAAGCCTCATCCTTGGTGGCTGCCACCAGACTGTCTGCCCCGGGTGTGAAGTTGAGATAGCTGATGGAGTCGAGCCGCCACAGGGGCCCCATGTTGACGAAATAAGCCACTTTGGCTTTCTTCGGGTTGGATTGCTGAATGATGTCATAGTCGACATTCCCTTTGAAATAGCCAAACTTCTTCAACTGTAACTCGCCTACCGACTTGCGTAGCAAGGGGTTGACCTGGCTCAATAGCTTCGGTTTCGAGCCAAATGCCTTGGTAATCCATCGGCTCACGGCACTGGTGTCTTGCGAGAAAGCGTTCCATATCCATAGGCGGATAGGGATGGGAGTGCGGTAATAACTGCTGCCGAGCAAGGACGATGTGGGCGCAGTGGCCAATACCGACTCCAGTTCCATCTTGGTTTCATCGGCATGAGCGTTCTTCTCATAGTTGTCAAACTGAATTTTTTTCAGTCCAGTAAACAGCTGCTCGCCATCGGGAATGGCACTGGTTGTAGAGCATGCCGTCATGATGGCCGGCAGCAGAATGAGCGCAAGGATGTATTTAGTTAGTGGTTTTGATGTCATTGTTGATTGAGTCTTTTTGGACAGGACGAATGGTTGGCAAGGCTTCTTTGTCACTCTTGAAACGGAAGATATCCTTGAAATGGGCCAGCTTGCGCCGCCAAGTAAAACCAACGCCATACACCCCGATAAGTCCTTCGAGCCAGTCGTAGGTGTTGTTTTTGTAGAACAAGCGCAGATACTGACTGGCATTCTGGTTCAGGCGATACTCCAATTCAACGTTATCGAAGAACGTATCGTCACGGTTGGCCATCACCTCCTCGCCAGTGGACACACGTCCACCGATGATTACCCGCAGCCGGTTGTTCCACAGCCGCTTGGAGAACCTGAAGTTGTAATCGGTATGCATGCCGCCACTGGCCATCATCGTGTTGTCAATGCTCATGCCCACATCCAGTCCCATGGTACGCATGGCCGAGCCGGCAATGTTGTTAATCTCGGTTTGCAAGTACGAACTCAAGGCGCTGTTCATCGAGAATGCCGATGGATTGGCATCGGTGAGGTACATGCCCGACACCAACATGGTGACGGCCACCTTGCCTCTTCCTTCCACAGACATGGTGTTTAGTTCGTCTTGTATGGTCATGTCGCTCGGTGAGCTGATGATGAACTCGATGCCAGGGTTGCTAAGTGTCTGCGACAGCTTTACGCCACAGTCGAAATCAACGACACGCCCGGCACCCGTACCCTCGCTCACCGTGGCCTTGACAGGCTCCGTTGCCGTGATGTTGAGCTTGGGGTTCATCGGGTCGCCGTTGAACTCTATGTAACTGCCATTCTGAATATTGAAGGTCTTCAGCGGGATAACGGGCAACGAATATTTCATCTCTCCGCTGTGAAGGGTATACCGACCCGTTATCTGAATGGATTCTGCCGGGTTGTAACTCATACGCAAATCGCCTCCACCCAGCAAGTCGATGTAATTGGTTTGGTCGGCATTGAGCATGCAAACGATATGAGCAGCCTCATCAATGGTCACGCCCATCAGCATGTCAAAGCCAGTGAGCTTAGGCCTACGCACCACCTCAACCGTGGAATCATTAAAGTCGGTGAACTTCACCAGTTCGTCTAATTGGTTGTCGGTGGCCAGTTCCGAATCTTTCAGCACGTAAGTCATGTCGGTGGTGCCCAGCACATTGAGCTTTCCTCTAAGGCGCAAGCTCTCCACCGGGCCTTTCATTGTGCCGAAGAAGTCAACAAAGGCCTTACCGTAAGCCTCTGAACGAGGATTCTCCCGAGCATCAATTATCTCAAAATTCTCTGCTCGCATACGGATATCGAGCATCATCCGCTCGGTATCAGAGAAGTCGAAAGCCCCATAGATGTTCAACGGACTGTTATTGTTGGCGAACATTTCAAAGTTCTCAAACAACAGTTTGCTGTCCTTGATTCGAACGGGATCATTGGCAAAGCGAAGTGACACGCCGTATGGTTCGCTGAAGATATAGGACGAGTCGAGATAGATTTCACCATCCATGTGGGGCTTCTTCATCGACCCACGCAGGGCAATTTCGCCCTCACCATAGCCACGCAACCCGATAATACGCTTGGGAATGAACCCGTTTATCAACTGCAAGGGCAGACGTTCTAAATTGAGTGTCGCATCCAGGTACCCATGCTTGTCGTAGGTTCCCGTCATCGTTGCTACCTCCTTGTTATCACTCAGCAGCACACCATCCACGAAGTGACTCCCGTTCGCCTTCGGCATGTACACGAATTCTGAACTGAGGTTGCCCATTGGACTCTGTTCGTAGAACATGTTTTTCACCGATACGGCCGACGAAACCGACAGCTCTGTGGGGGTCTGGATGATGTGGAAGTCGCCGTTCATCGTTCCGGCTATGTCGGGAGTGTACGGAATGACGCTCATGATGTTCTTCAGTTCTATCTTGTTGAGCGAAAGGGTTACATCTTGCAGCACGTCCAGATGGTCGTCATTGGAATACAACTGAACACCCGTTCCGTCCTTGGCACGCAGCAAGATGTTGGCCGATACGCGCCGATCGTTGCCCAGGAAGAGGTAATTGTCGTTGTTCACAGCAAAATCTTTGTAACCCAGTACAATCTTCGTACTGTCCAATCGGGTTCGGATGCCACGCTCTTCCAAGTCGGCAATCAATCCTAATGCAATGCCCAACTGGTCATGCTCGTCGTATAATTTGGCGCGGATGTTGGTTCCTTTTTCATGCAGGGCACCATCGAAGAGGCCCTTGAAGACATACTGCGGGTTGCCTGGTGCGTTCTGTATGCGTCCATGGTAGGTGGTTCCCTCGGGATTGGAATGCAGACTCAGCCGAACGGTGTCCAACTGGATGCTGTCTAACAACAGCTTGTCTACCTGCAACAGGCCTTCCAATCCCATGCTGGGAGACGATTCGATGTTCACCAATGCCCGATCCATGTCGCACCCATATCGGCGCATGAGGTTCACAAAGAAGTTGTCTTTACCCGATTTGAGATACAAATTGGCGTTGGGAAGATGGTCCCTCAGACGCTGCTGGTCAATGTATTTATCTTCAAACTGCCGCTTCAATTCGGCCACAAAAGCGTTGCCATGTTTCATCAACTTCTTGTAGCCTTGCTTGCTGTGCATAGACAGGTAGAAGTCACCAGTGGCCACCTCGGCATGGGTTGTGTCTCTTCGGGTCAGCACATCAAGGTTCATGGGCTGTGGCTTGTATATCCTTCCGTTGTCGTTGATGACCAGGTTGTCAACCGTTCCTTTCAGTTTGTAGGATTCTTTGAGGTCGGTGGCGAGCTTCAAATGACTTTTCATCGCTATCGAAATGGTGTCATCCAACAAATGAAGTCGATGTAAATCCACGTGCTGCAAATCGGTCACCACGTTGGCATTGATGTTTTTCGAACGAGTCAAAGCATCGAGCGTGATGTCACCTTTGATGAGCGGGTTGTTGCTGTGTATCAAAGCCTTGGCATGTCCATTCTTCACATGGGCATCGGCCGTCATGTTATTCAAGTTGTAGTTTCCGTAGTTGAATTGGGTGATTTTGGCCTTAGCCGTAAGCGTAGTGCGGGGTGAGAGGAAGTCGGTGCCCTGTCCATTCACGTCCATGGTGCCGCTAAAGGGGGACAATCCCTGGTTGGGCAGGAAGTTTTGAAGCGGCATACGGCGCGCGTTCAACTTGGCGGTATAGGCCATTTTGGCCGCATCCAACTGGGCTTTGGCCTGCAAAGAGCCTCCTCCTTGCTGGGCAACAAAATCCGTTGTATATTGCTTGCCATTGATTTTCAGACTGCCATCCAGACCAATTCCCTGCGGAATGTTCACCTTTTTGCGCGTTTCCTTGTCCAAAAAGGCTTTCACGAAATCAAGGTTGCCCGTCTTGGCTTTCAACTTCACGTCGGCTTTCAACCGCTTCGAATCGTCGAGGTTGGCCGCATAGCCGATGGCATAGGCTTTCAAGGCCGTGGGCAGATAGATGTTCAGACCGTCAAATTGCATGCGCTTTCGGTTGCCACTCACCACACCGTCGACCAATAGAGGTGCGTTGGGCCATTTTTGTTTGAATTCTTTTGGTAGGTCACCCATAAAGCGCATCAGGTCTTGCTTGCCCAAAGTGGCGTGCACGTTGGCATTCATTTTCCCGCTTGTTTGCTCGGAGAAGCTGTTCAAATCCATGTCGAGGTCGGCCATCAGGTTCGATTCCGATGTTTTGAGATGGGCATTCTTCAAACTCAGTCGCGTGGAATCAAGCGCCACATTGCCCGAGAGATGTTGCAAATCAAGTCCGCTCTTCTCCCGAAAAGCAATCTGTCGCACGTTCATGTCCAACTTAGATGCTTGGTACTGCAACGAGTCGATGCCAACGGTTATGTCGCTCAGCGCCAGATGGTTATAGTCCAATCCATTGGTGTGTGCTTTCCATTTGTTGTCATAATTCAACTTTCCGTCCGTCCAGTCCAGTTTTTTCAGTTGGTAAACACCCTCGCCCAGGTCGAACGAGCCATCACTGGCCACGGCTTTCCCCAAGTATGCTCGTACCTGAAGCGTGTCGCCAGGCAGGTGAACGGTGATGTCAGAGCGGCGGATGTCCAATTGATCCAGCCCGATTTTCCAAGTTGTCTTGCTCTCCGTCGTATCTTTTGGAACGCTGTCAGCCAGTGCCACTTGTAGCTTGGCGTCTTCCAAGTTCGCCTCATTCACGCGCACTGTCGAGCCGCTCAGGTCGATGCCATGGCTCACCAGGTTCAGCTTTCCGATGGTACCTTGCACCTTCGCGGCCGCAATGAGGTTGACGGTATTGAGCTTCAAGCCCTCGAACGTCAGCTCATCCACCTCCACTTTCTTGCTCAGCAAGGGCATTAGCTGCACGTCAGCCACCATGCGACGCGCCGATGCCACGGTGTCTTTCACCTGCGGCAACGAGTCGTTGGGCTGGATGATGAGCACATCTTCCATGCTCAAATCCAACGGAAAAGCCAGACGCACACGGCCGATGGAAATCTCCATGCCCGTTTTCTGCGAAGCATAGTAAGTGGCCTTCTGCAGCATCCATTGCTGCACGGGGGGAATATATAGTAGTATGGCGAGTAGGGCGGATAGTGCTACTGGAACACCCAGGATGGCACCTCCCCACAAGAGAGCTTTCTTCATCATAAATTTTTGTTGGACAGCCTCAGCCGAACCATCAGGATGGTTTGATTTTGCAAATATAAATATTTTTTTATGAGAATGTTATTTTTTTAACGGATATTTTGCGATGTCAGCCGATTCCCTGCAGCTTTGCGCAGATATTATCGTGCAGTCTTGCGCTACTATTTTTGATGCTGTTTTCCGCACCCAATCATGCAATAATCACTTTGTGAATGATGTAAAGGAAAAAAGCATTGACTTTGGTCGGCAAACTCATGTAGATTGGGCCCCAAAAGCAAAGCCTTTGCCACCCAAACTATATGAGTTTGCATGGGCGGGACCAACCATTCCCCCATGCGCATTGCGCCTTGGGCGAAAAACAGCGGGGATTCAATAATGCGGCATGGGCATACACGAAGAGGCTCCCGAAACAAAATTCCGAGAGCCTCGTGTCTAACATTAAATTCATTACGGGGGACTCATCGCTGCCACCTATTCCATGTCCTCATTGACATGAGGTCGGCAACCTCCCTTGAGCGAGCACCCAAGCCGTGGCTTTCAACGGTCACGATCTGTCATTCAGGTCAATCTCTACCTAATGGGATTATCTTGATGGGACAAAGGTAGAAAAAACGATGGTATGCATCAATCCTTATTTATAAGGATTTTGTCGTTCGCGACCGTCAGGATGCTACATCCTACGTCAGCTGTTCATGGCACCACAATGGGGGCAACGGCCCTTGTGCTGAATGATTTCACCACAGTTGCCGCACAAATAATGTGGTTGGGCGTGGCGCTTGTACTGTCGGATGGCAAACCAATAATAAGCCACAAGCAGGGGATAGCCTATATAATATAAGGTGGTAAGACCGAAAACGATGTAGTTGACGGCACAGGTGGCCAGCAATCCGCTGAGGTACATCACGGCATCGCTGAAGGGCAGCTGATGACGAACGTCATCCACGGCCGCCAAACCCACGATGAGCATGGCCCAAACCGACAGCAGGAACACCATGAGCAGCAACGGCACTGTGAAGGGATTGAGCGTGGGATGGTAATAAAAATGCCTCCACATGTCGGGCTCGAACATCTGGATGCTGGCATACAGCGTCGCCGAAGAGGCTACGATGAGGCACAACAGCGTGGGATAAAACGAGTTGATGTCGCGGAAATGCACTATCCACGCCTTATCCTTGACAAGCCGGCGCATCCAATAGGCGATGGCTATCAGCGTGATGACCACCAAGAACACCAGCAAGTGGGTGTCCGAGAAGGTGGAAATAAACTGCGAGATGGGGTCGTCTGGCACCACGTTCGGCAGCATCTCCGATTCGTGAATCCACCCAATCGTGTGCTGGTCGCTGGCCAACTGCACCCAGACGGAGTCTATTGTGTCGGTGGGCAGCATGCGAATATCGGCCACCACCACATGACTGTGACGACCCAGCACCAAGCTGTCTGTCATGAATCCGGAAAGCAGTTCTTCGGGTTGTTGCTTGAGCAGCACGAGCGAATCGCTCTTGACGATGAAATTATAGTTGTTGGTATAATGGTGCTTGGAATAGAAATGCAGCGAGTCTACCTGCTCGGGGTTCAAGGGAACGAGGGCCTCGGACGCATGATTAGGTCTGTGATAACAACCACAGAGCAGACCCATGACTACCCAAAGCACCAGACATCGGCACAGCAGGAGCAACGGTTCACGACGCGTTCGCTTGTTTATGATAATCTCATTCTCCGGCATAGATATTCATTTGGCATTCGTCACACTTAAACTCCAAACGGAAGCGGCGACCATCACCCAGTCGCAGGTACAGCGGTTCTTTCCATGTGGGTTGCTTGCCACCCCGTTTTACACAATATCCCAGACTGTAACGCAGACAGTGACGGCACTGCATCACCAGCACCGAATCGTTCCGTTTCGACCCTTCATCCGCCCCTTGGCTCACCTCATAGGCATCAGCTGCGTTTGACAGGCCCTCACGTTGATAGAACGATTTGGATAACGTGTTGGCGATATTGTACAGATAGGTAAACTTGCGGTATTCGGGTTGCCATGCCAAGGTGCCACTAAGCTTGTGCGCTGGCTGAGCTGTTGGGGAGACAGACGGTTGTGCGGATGGCGTTTCCACATCGGCGGGGCGCTCCAACTCAATGGCTTGCACCACCTCGCGGCGCAGCGTTGCCAATGCGCTCAATGGGATGAAATAGGCATCGGCCTGTCCTTCCAGCTCAATCACGTCGGCCATATAGGGCGTGTCGCCCAGCTTACCCAACTGTCGCAAAATATTGTCACGTTGCGGTTTCATGGCCTTCTGCTTGTTCATCTCCAGCACCTGGCAAGTGGGTTTGATGCCCTGCCCCGTGGCCGAAAGGGCAAAACCGTTCTCTGTTACCGACAAGGTGAGCGTGATGGGAATCTTGCGCTCTGCCGTCTTCCCCTTCAACAGCTTGCTGAACGCCTCATCGCGATTGCGATACAAGGCCGCACCCGGTCGCAGGTTGTCTGGCATACGCAGCGGAAACAGCCGGTTGCCCTCTGCCCGGTTGATGCGAAAACCCTCCAACTCATGCTCATCATTGATGAAACAAAGTCCGTCGCCATTGGCAAAGCTGGCCGTTCCGGCGACATTGAACGAGCCTCGCCTGATTTCTTTCACCTTGCCAACATACTCTCCAAGCGCCTTAGGCGTGTCGGGCGAATAGATGTAAGGTTGCCTGTGATGCAGAAAATAATCGGTATATCCCCGGTTGAACGTCTTCTTCAAATCGGGCTCAAAGTAATACGTCACCTGCCCCAACGATGCCCGGCGGTAGTCATCTCCGCGCTTCTCGATGATGCGGTTCAACCGCTTCGAGTAGGCCGACACCACGTTTTTAACATACTCCACATCTTTCAGTCGGCCTTCTATCTTGAACGAACAGATGCCCGCATCGGCCATTTCTTCCAGGTGATCAATCTGACACAGGTCTTTCAGCGACAGCAAATGGCGCTGATGTTCTATCTCACGCCCTTGCGCGTCAATCAAATCGAACTTCATCCTACAGAACTGTGCGCATGCACCGCGGTTGGCACTGCGCTGAAAACAATACTGTGAGGCATAGCACACACCCGAGTAACTCACGCACAGCGCACCGTGCACGAAGCCTTCCAACTGCACGTCAGGCACGGTTTGGTGGATAGTTTTGATCTCGGCAAGCGATAGTTCGCGCGCCAGCACAACGCGCTCGAAGCCCAGACCATGCAGCCAAGCCACCTTTTCGGCCGTTCGATTGTCGGTTTGCGTACTGGCATGGAGGGCCGGCAAGGGCTTCACGTCCTTGGGCAACAGGTCGAGTACGGCCATGTCTTGCACCAACAGCGCGTCGACACGCATCTCCGTCAAGGCCCGCAAGAGAGCGCGCGTGTCCTCAAGTTCGTCTTGGTAGACAATGGTGTTGACCGTGACATACACCTTGGCACCGAACTGATGGGCATAGAGGCACAGCTCACGAATGTCGTCCAGCGAGTTGCCAGCCGATGCCCGCGCGCCAAACTTGGCCGCACCGATGTACACAGCGTCGGCTCCATGGTCGATGGCAGCCTTTCCACATTCCAAGTTTTTGGCCGGTGCCAGCAGTTCCAGTTTCCGCATTGCTTATCTTAAATATTCGTTCATCCAGTTTGTAAACAGCAAGTGGGCATGCGCGCGCCAGGTAACGAGCGGTCCCTTGGCGGGGTTGTCGTCATGGTAATAGTGCCTGGGCAGGTCCACATCGTCGCGCTTTCCCGCATCACGATGGTACTCCTGGTCCAAGGTATCGGGGGCATACTCCATGTGTCCCGTGATGAAAATCTCCTTTCCACCGGTCGTCATACACATACTCACCCCACATTCTTCCGACTCTGCCAACAGCGTCAGTTCAGGATGCTGGAGGATATCCTCCTTCCTAATCTCGGTATGGCGACTGTGCGGCATGCAAAATACGTCATCAAACCCGCGGAAGATGGGTACTTCAGGATGTAGCACCCGTTGAGGAAAGATGCCAAACATCTTCTTAGGAAGCGCATATTTGTGAATACCTTCATGGAAATACAAGCCCGCTTGCGCCGCCCAACATATATATAAGGTGGATTTGAGCGAAGTCCTTGCCCACGAAAATATCTGCGTCAGCTCGTCCCAATAATCCACTTCTTCAAAATCCAAATGCTCTACAGGTGCGCCAGTGACGATGAGTCCATCGAACGACAGCGAAACCAATTCGTCAAAATAATGATAGTAAGCATCCATGTGAGCCGCTGGCACATGCGTTGGCGTGTGCGACCGAAGCCTCATCCACGCCACTTCAATATCCAACGGAGATGCCGACAGCAACCGCAGAATGTCGGTTTCGGTCTGCAACTTGGTAGGCATCAGGTTCAATACGGCTATCTTGATAGGCTTGACCTGTCCATGCGCAGTTTTCTCTTCCCCGCATTCCACGAGGATGTTTTCCTGTTTCAGCCGCTCGATGGCTGGAAAATTTTTGGGCAAATGCAGTGGCATAACTTCTTTGAATACACTCAATTGATCATCACGAACCCCCATGATTGCGTGATGTGCAAAGATACTAAAAAGATAAAACATTCGGTTAGCCTGACATACATTTTTAACATGTAGACAAAAAAGGAATCCCTGAAACAGCAGCGTGTAACCACAAAACGACGGGTCATGCTATATCACGCCCCTACGGAATTGTTCAATATTTTTCCTGTTTGATGCCCCCAAAATGGCACCTTTAAACTTTCAAACTGGAAAAAATCAATAGGCAGGGAGGAAGCAAACAAGAGATTGATTTGCATGAAAAAGTGAAATTTGCTATTAGGGCATTGAGATTGCGAACGAAGAAGCATCATCTTGATGCCTTATTTACAGGTTCTTGACAGGCAAAGGCATACAGATTGCACGCTTAGAACCATGCTTTTGGAGCGAGAAAAATTGAAAAATGCAAACTGAAGTAGAAATAATGAATCCATACGCTTCTTATCTTTTGTTTACTTTCTTGTATTTTTGATTACTTGCTGTAGGATTATCTGGATTAGTCATCTGCAAATATCCTGCTGCAACAAGGGAGGTGATGTAACGCTCTCGGTTCTTGGTTTGATTGGATAAACCAAGGCGTTCCATAATCTCTGCGGTGGTTCGAGGAACTGAACAGAAATTGACTATATCCCTTTGCTTATTAGACAATGACACTTTTTTTGTGTCAGAGTCTTGGACTTGGTTACTTTTCCCCTCGACTTCGTTACTTTTTTGTTCGACTTGGTTACTTTTTTCCTCAACTTGGTTACTTTTTTTCTCAACTTGGTTACTTTCTCCTCTCCAAACTGTGATGACAAATTCCTGTGCCTTGTCATTACTCATAAACGTGACATTGATATCTTCGTCAAGTGCACGAGTGATGCCGCTACCTACACCAGTGTATGGCAGCAAGTATATGGTATTGTTAAAAAGGAACATATTGCGAGGCATGGATGTTCCAGCCTTGATGTCATCAATAGTGAGTCCATTAGGCAATGCACCTGGACTGTGAATCTCCACACGATTGTCGAAAATGAAAATGCGAACAGGGGCTTTCATGTTCAACGAACGGTGTACAAGGCTGTTTACCGTGAACTCAACCAAGCTTGTATAAGGTATTTCCAACTTACCCATGCTGTTGAATTCATCTCCCACCTGCACATTATGTAGGTTACGAGTGAAGAAATCCATGATCGTGTCATACTGATGAAGCAGATTTCCCTCCATATCTGCATCATTCACCTTGTCACGAAAAACCTTGCTGCCGACGCTGTTGCCTGCAAAACAGATACACTTGGCTGTCATCATTGGCAACCAACGTTGGGTGTATTTGCCAAACAGAAGCATGGCAGCAACTGTCAGTGAACCATCAGGACGGATAAATCGCAGATTACGCAGTATCTTCTCACAGTCATGCCCCTTAGCGATGGCAGAACATATCATATCAAGTGATGCTTCATTAAAAGCGTCACCTGTCAAGCCTTTCTTTTCCAAAACTCTTTCAAAACGGTTGCCAAGATACTGCTTGATGGTCGTTGCATCAAGGTCGTTGACAGTTGCATCCCTAACACCAGCCTCGTCTGGTGCAAAACTACCACAGTCGGTCATCATTTCTGCAAGTTCAGCATTATCGAACACTTTGCGCTTGTCGGCACCATTCTTCACCCATACGATTCCCTTGTTGTCATGATAAGGCTTGTTGAGTCCTTCCTTCACAGTAGCAATAACCAAGTTGCCATCCTCGACCTCAACAGTATCTATCTTTATCAGAATGGATGGCACTACGTTTTCTGAAGCAATGTCACTCAACAAGTTGGTTGTTTCTTGTACCTCAGAATACGACAAGGCATTGGTTTCTCCGGTCTTATCCTTTATGCCAACTACCAACTTGCCGCCATGTGAATTACTGAACGCCACTAACTCACAGGCAATATCATATTTGTCGAGAATGCGTTCCTTGAACTGCACCCCCGACACCTCGCCAGCGTTTATCTGTTTCAATATATCGTTCATCATTCTTTGATACATTCTTTGTTCAATAAATCGTTTACATTCACTTTCAGCAAATCAGAAATCCGTATTAAGGTTTCCAAGTCTGGTTGGCAAGTGTTGGTGCACCATTTGGAAATGGTTGCTTGGTCTTTACCCAACATTTCTGCCAACCACTTGTTTGAGCGCTTGGTTACTGCCAACATTATTTTCAATCTGTTTACATCTTTCTTTGCCATACTTTTATAGATATATAATTCGTATGCAAAAATACGAAAATAATTTCAGAAAAAGGTACAATATTCTCAAAATATTTACGAGACATGCATATAATTGAGTATTTCGCAATATTATTCCTTTCATTGATAATCATAAAAAACGAGCGAAAAAGGTTGTTTTGGAGCTTTTCGAGTTACTACTAACACAGAGATGACATAAATATCATTTCATAGACCTGAACAATCAAAAGACAAAATCGGAAAATAATCGTTGTTTTCTGTGTTAATTTATGTTTTCTCTTGCTTTCATTTTGGGGTTTCTTGATTTTGTTGTTCCTAATTTGTTTCTTTCATCATTTTACCATTCCAATTAGTACTGATTATCAGTACATTACGAGCAATCAGTAAGATTTTAAGAAAAAAATCATGAAGCCTCTTCCAATAGTCCCCGTTGGCCAAATGTGTGCCTACTCAATTTGATTTCATTCCTTCACGGGTGCAGAATGACCATTCGCGGGCGCGGGATGAGGCAAAGAAATGGTCGCTTCTGTTTAGTTCTGTTTTTCCGTTTCCACCGGTTCTTCTTCAAATTCAACGTATTCGCCTTCGTCTTTTTTGAAGATTTTTTTGTTTATTTCATCAGCATCCCGATGGTCTACCACTGTTTGGGTGGTGTTTCTATGGTGCTGTCGCTGCTGGGCTGACCCCTTGGCTTGCTCTCTGAACAGTTTGGCGCCTTCGCGGAAAATGCTGATAAACTTTGCTGCGGAAAAGCCTACCACCAGCAAACCGATGAGGAAAATGATGAGAATTATTTTGAATATCATAGTTTCTGTTCTTTGTCGTGATTCATCTTGGTGATTTTTGACCTACCTGTTACCAACAATCCTAAGGATATGAGGAAGTAGCATGCAATGACAATCCACCAACCTTTCAACACGCCAAACGTTATAAGCACAACAGCGGTGAAGATGATGAAGCTGTGTCGGATGGCGTTGCCCTGCCATTTAAAGTTTTTGAATTTAAGGGCGAACATGGGAATCTCGCTGACCAATAGATAACAACTCAACAGCAGCAGTACTAAAATGTATACCAATGCGCCGGCATTGTTTTCAAGCCAGGCAGGACTTGTGACAATGAGCGATCCCCAAAACAGGGCGTTCGCCGGTGTGGGAAGCCCAATGAACGAATCGGTTTGACGCGTGTCAATATTGAATTTGGCCAGCCGCAGTGCCGAGAAAGCTGCCATGAGGAAGGCCAGAAAGGGAATGAACGTGCGGTAAGGGTCGAAAGAAAACGCCTCTGGCGTAGTGAGAAACGACGGGTAGTCGATGACCATAAGCTCATAAAAAACCATGGTGGACGGTGCTACACCAAAGGTGACGCAATCGGCCAGCGAGTCCAATTCCTTGCCGATGGGCGATGATACCTTCAGAAAGCGGGCCGACATGCCGTCAAAAAAGTCGAATGTGGCTCCGGCGAGTATCCATATCAAGGCCATCTTGGCATCGCCGGTAAAGGCGAAACAAGTTGCGATGCAGCCCGAGATGAGGTTGCTGCAAGTCAGTGCGTTGGGTATGTTTCTTTTGATGATGTTGCTCATTTGTATCGAAGAGGTTCGGTAGGGTGGTGGATGTGACGTGCGTCACCCCGATTGCCGTTCCCGCTTTGTTTTATTTCAGTTTTGCAATGACGGTGTGGTCGCCTGTTGTTTTTTGTCCCATCTTCACGCACACTTCCGTTCCAATGGGCAGGTACACGTCTACGCGCGAGCCAAATTTGATGAAGCCCAGGTGCTCGTCAATGTAGCAGTCTTCGCCTTCCTTGGCGTAGGTCACGATGCGTCTGGCCATGGCTCCGGCAATCTGTCGGCAAAGAACGTCCACACCGTCGGGCGTGGTGATGATGATGTCGCTGTGCTCATTCTCCTCACTGGCTTTGGGCAGCCATGCCTTGTGGTAGTTGCCGTTTTGGTGATGAACCAGTTTCACCTTACCGTCAACGGGAAACCAGTTGGCGTGAACGTTGAACAGGCTCATAAAGACCGAAATCATGAGGCGCTTTTCGTGAAAGTACTTGTTCTCTTCCACCTCCTCAATCACCACGATTTTGCCATCAGCCGGGGCCACCACAATCTTGTCGGTGTCCTCGGAAGGAAAATAGCGGATGGGGCATTGAAAGAAATTGATGACGATGCAATATATTGTTCCGAAGATAACCGTAAAGGCGTAAAATGGGATTTTAGTTTCGAACGAACGCCATAATAGCAATGCAATGGCTGCAATGACTATGAATCCCCAAATCAGGGAGTCTGTTCCTTCGCGATGTATACGGATTTTCTTCAGTTTTTTGATTCTTTTAATCATAGTATGAAAACCGATTAGAAGTTTGTGCAAAGATAATTGTTTTTCGGAAACCGCACAAACTTTTACGCTCATTCTTTGGCCGTGTCGCGCATATTGAGTACCTTTACGCTCCAAATAAATTGAGCACATGAACGATTTTGTCCACCTACACGTACATACTTATTATTCCATTCTCGACGGTCAGTCGCCCGTGAAGCGACTCGTTGACAAGGCTGTTGCCGACGGGATGCGCGGCTTGGCCATCACCGACCATGGAAACATGTTTGGCATCAAGGAATTTTTCGACTATGCCAACACGGTTAACAAGCAGTTGAAGGCCGACGGCAAGCAGCCCTTCAAGCCCATCTTCGGCTGTGAGATGTATGTAGCTCGGCGCAGTAGGTTCGACAAGGTCAAGGATATGGGCGACATGAGTGGTTATCACCTCATCGTGTTGGCGAAGAACTACCGCGGCTACAAAAACCTCATCAAGCTGGTGAGCCATGCCTGGGAGGAGGGCTATTACATGCGGCCGCGTACCGACCGTGAGGAATTGGAGAAATATCATGAAGACCTCATTGTTTGTTCGGCCTGCCTGGCCGGTGAGGTGCCACGCAAAATCATTGCCGGCGACATGGCCGGAGCCAGGGAAGCGGTAGAGTGGTACAAGCGAGTTTTTGGTGACGATTATTACCTGGAGATACAACGCCACGAGGTGAAAGACCCCTCCATTCGGGCCAACCGTGAGGCCTATCCCATGCAGCAGCGCGCCAATCAGGTGATTTTCAACCTGGCTAAGGAGTACGGCGTTAAGGTGGTGTGCACCAATGACGTTCACTTTGTAGACAAAGAGAACGCCGAGGCTCACGATCACCTGCTGTGCCTCTCTACGGGGAAAGACCTTGACGACCCCACGCGCATGCTCTATTCCAAGCAAGAGTGGTTCAAAACCCGCGAAGAGATGAACAGCATCTTCAGCGATGTGCCAGAAACGATGGCGAATACCCTCGAGATTCTTAATAAGGTGGAAACCTATTCCATCAACCACGACCCCATTATGCCCAACTTCCCCATTCCCGAATCGTTTGGAAAGGAAGAGGATTGGAAACAAAAGTTTACGGAGGAAGACCTTCTTCGTGAGTTTACCACCGATGAGAATGGCGAAAATCCCATGTCGGAGGAAGACGCGCAGAAGCGGGTAGACCATCTGGGTGGCTACGAGAAGATGTATCGCATCAAGTTTGAGGCCGACTATTTGCAGCATCTTGCATACGAGGGTGCCAAGCCATTGTATGGCGACCCACTGCCCAAGGAGGTGGACGACCGCATACGTTTTGAGCTTCATGTGATGAAGACCATGGGTTTTCCGGGTTATTTTTTGATAGTATCCGACTTTATTCGTGCGGCCCGAGAGGAATTGGGCGTGATGGTTGGACCGGGACGTGGGTCGGCAGCCGGGTCGGTTGTGGCCTACTGCTTGGGCATCACGAAGATTGATCCCCTGAAATACGACTTGCTGTTCGAGCGTTTCTTGAATCCTGACCGTATCTCCTTGCCCGATATTGACACCGATTTTGATGACGATGGCCGGGGGAAGGTGCTGAAATGGGTGATGGACAAGTATGGCCACGAGAACTGTGCGCACATCATCACCTACGGCAGTATGGCAACCAAGAACTCCATCAAGGACGTGGCGCGGGTGGAAAAACTGCCGCTGGAGCGAGCAAACGCTCTGTGCAAGGCCATTCCGGAGAGGCTTCCCGATAAGATGAAAATGAACCTCAACAACGCCATCAAGTGCACGCCCGAGCTGCAAATGGCCGAAGTATCTACCGACATACGCGAGAGCAACACCATCAAGTATGCCAAAATGCTGGAGGGAACGGTGCGGGGAACGGGCATCCATGCCTGTGGTTTCATCATCTGTCGCGACCCCATCAGCGACTGGGTACCTGTGTCAACGGCGGATGACCCTGACTTTAAGGACGAAAAGACCAACTGTACGCAGTATGATGGGCATGTGATTGAGGAAACAGGTCTGATAAAGATGGACTTCTTGGGGCTGAAAACCCTGTCTGAGTTGAAGGAAGCGGTAAAAAATGTGAAGCTGACGAAGAACATAGACATCGACCTTGACAAGATTCCCATTGACGACGAATTGACCTACAAGCTTTACCAAGAGGGGCGCACCATTGGCACGTTCCAGTTTGAGTCGGCCGGCATGCAGAACTATCTGCGCCAGTTAAGTCCGACGAAGTTTGAAGATCTCATCGCCATGAACGCCCTCTACCGCCCTGGTCCCATGGACAACATCCCGTCGTTCATCGCCCGTAAGAAAGGAGAGGAGGAGATTACGTATCCCATTCCGGTGATGGAGCGGTATTTGAAAGATACCTACGGCATCACCGTTTATCAAGAGCAGGTGATGTTGCTCTCGCGCTTGCTGGCCAATTTCACGCGTGGTGAGAGTGACGCCCTGCGTAAGGCGATGGGTAAGAAGAAAAAGGCGATAGTAGATGCCATGAAACCCAAGTTTATCGAAGGCGGCAAGAAGAACGGATATGATGAGAACGTGTTGGACAAGATATGGGCCGACTGGGAGAAATTCGCATCCTATGCCTTCAACAAGTCGCATGCGGCCTGCTATTCGTGGGTGGCTTTCCAAACGGCATACCTCAAGGCGCACTATCCTGCTGAGTTCATGGCAGCCATCATGAGTCGACGCAAGGATCAGATAACGGAAATATCCAAGTTGATGGATGAGTGCAAGTCGCTGCGCATAGCCACGTTAGGCCCCGACGTCAACGAGAGCTATCAGAAGTTTGGCGTGAACCACAAGGGGGAAATACGCTTTGGTCTTGCTGCCATCAAGGGCATGGGCGATGCCGCTGCAACTGCCATCATCCAGGAGCGAGAGGCCCATGGACTGTATCAAGACATTTTCGATTTTGCACACCGAGTGGACTTTACTCAAGTCAACCGCAAGGCCTTCGAAAGTTTGGCGCTCAGTGGTGGATTCGACAGCTTCGGCATTCCGCGAGAGAGCTACTTCACCGCCA
The DNA here is from genome assembly GCF_000177075.1 of Hoylesella buccalis ATCC 35310. Taxonomy (GTDB): domain Bacteria; phylum Bacteroidota; class Bacteroidia; order Bacteroidales; family Bacteroidaceae; genus Prevotella; species Prevotella buccalis. Next base: position 12,008 of record NZ_ADEG01000095.1, on the reverse strand, counting down.
ACAGCAAAGGCGAACTATTTATTGACACGCTGGTGCGCTATGGACAGCTCTATCAGAACAAGAAATCAGAAATAGAACATTCGCTGTTTGGCGGCGTAGATGCCGTAGAGATTGCCACACCACCCATTCCTAAACCAGAGTTGTGGAGCAACATTGAGAAACTGAATCGCGAGCATGATTTGGTGGGAATCTATCTTTCGGCCCATCCGCTGGACGAGTTCAGCATCGTGTTGAAGAGCATGTGTAACACATCGTGCACCGAACTGGGCGACAAGGCAGAGTTGGCCAAAAAGGCAGACGTGGTTTTCGCTGGCATGATTACTGAGGTGAAGGACAAATTCACGAGAACCGGAAAGCCTTGTGGCTTCGTGACAATAGAAGATTTTAGTGGAACAGGCGAGATAGCCTTCTTTGGTGAGGAATGGGGAAAGTGGAAAGGAATGATGGTAGTGGGCAGTACCGTTTATCTTACCGGCAAGTGTTCGCAGCGATACCGGGACAGCAACTACTACGACTTTCGCATCAACGATGTTCAATACCTGCAAACGGTAAGAGACAAACAGATACACAGGCTGACCATTGTCGTGGACAGCGAGGCCATCGACGAAGTGGTGGTGAACGACATCGTGTCGATGCTGCAAGATTCGAAGGGCAACACGCAGCTGTGCTTCCAGGTAGTGGACAAGAAACATCAAACCAGTATCTTGCTTCATTCAGGGCTTCAGCAAATCAGTTTGAATCATGACCTAATCAGATATATCGAAGGAAACCCCAATATGAATTATCTGGTGAATTAATTTGGCACGATGCTTGCATGATTCATGATAATCATTTATCTTTGTCATAAAGACATATAAAAATCAAATAAAAGATGGAAGTAAAAATCACAAGCGAGAATTTCGAGAGTTACAAGAATGGCGATCTGCCATTGGTAGTGGATTTATGGGCTACATGGTGCGGCCCCTGTCGCATGGTAGGGCCTGTCATCTCAGAGTTGGCAAACGACTATGATGGAAAAATCGTCGTAGGTAAGTGCGATGTAGAAGAGAATGACGACATCGCCATGCAGTTTGGTGTACGCAACATTCCTACTATCCTCTTCTTCAAGGGAGGAGAGTTGGTAGACAAATTCGTCGGGGCAGCCTCAAAGGCAACGCTCGATGAGAAGTTCAAGGCCCTGCTGTAATAGCGGTCAAATCAATGAGGAAAGTATGGCGGATGTAAGGCATCTGCCATACTTTTCTTTGTTTTTAGGAGGCGAAGGTAGCTTTTCGCGATTGTTCAGCAATAATTTAGAATGTCAATATTGTGGTATAATGGACTCTTCCAATAAAAAAGGAATGACACCAACATAGATTATGCCATCGTCATCCGTCCATAATTTGGAGTTGCCATCAAGAATTACCATTTTCTTAAAGAAATCCCCTGAGTTCTTTAGAGAAAATGTTTCTTGGTTCTTTTTCTCAACAGTATCTACATTCAATGCAGATTGGATGTAAATCTTTTCACGTCCTGTATTGGCGATAAAATCAATCTCATATTGTGACTGTTTCTTCTTGCCATCAATAACACGTGTCAGTTCTACGACTCCAACATCGACGCGATATCCTCTACGAATTAGTTCTAAATAAATAAGGTTTTCCATTAAATGAGACTTTTCTTGTTGGCGGAAATTCAGTTTCGCATTTCTTAATCCCATATCAATGGAATAATACTTCTGAGTGTTGTCGAAGTATTTCTTTCCTTTAATGTCATATCGTTTAGCACCCAAGAACAAATAAGCATCTTCAAGATAGTTGATATAATTCTTGATAGTATGATCAGATGTTTTGCGCTTCATAAAAGAACTGGCAGTATTAGCCAAGTTATGGGTATTTGTTAGTGAGCCTACTGCTGAATAAAGCGAATCAATAAGAGCATCCAACACTTCATCATCCTTTAAATTATACCTTTCAACAATATCTTTAATGTACACATTCTTGTGAAGGTCGTAAAGGTATTTCTGTTTTTCAGACTCACTTTGTTCCAAGACTGCTGACGGCATTCCCCCATAGGTTAAATACTCTTCAAGTGCATCAGCTTTTTCAAGTCCACACACTTCATAATATTCTTTGAAGGAAAGTGGATACACTTTTATTTCTGACCCTCTATCACGGAAATTCGTCACAATATCAGAAGACAGCATTTTAGAATTTGAACCAGTAACATATATGTCCAAATTCTTCCGTGCCATAAGGTCATTGAGAATGTCATAGAACGTTGTGTAAAGCATATCCTTGTCGTCCTCAGATACAAGGCTTTCGTCTATAACTGTGTTTTTTACTTTTATAGACAATTGTATCTCATCGATAAAAACATAATATCGTTTTTCTTCATCGCATGCTTTATCCATGATGTATTCATAAAGCGCATTCGGATTTCTGTACTTTATGTTCGCTTTTCTATCTAATGCGATTTCTATGAAGCAATCTTCAGAAACACCCTCTTTCTTCAGATAATCTTTGTATAATGTCGATAACAAAAAAGATTTGCCACAGCGTCTAATGCCAGTGATTACCTTTACCTTTCCATTCCAACGCTTACTTATCAAAGCTTCGATGTATTTATTTCTTTGGATAACCATATATTACTCATATTACTGCAATATCAGTCGTACTGTTCGACCTTTTTTGCAGTGCAAAGTTATAGAATTAAATTTAAGTAAGCAAATTAAAGCAATTTTATTGCTCTTAAATAGTTTTCATCACCAATTCTTTCCGCAGGTTAATATGAAAAATGCTATCTCGCCTTTTTGAGGGGTAACTAATCTTTTCTCATTTTTATGAGGCGAAGGCTACTTCTCGTTTCATCCTTCGTTCCTCATTTCTAATATCACGACGGCACCTGTCACACCCTATACCTCAAAAGCCATCGTATAGAATAGGCACTGCGGCTCTGTGCAGCTGGCTATAGAGCCTTGCTGACCTGCTTGTTATCGACCACGATAAGCCCTTTGGTTCGAGCCACTCCATACATATAGAGCGCCTGCTTGTGCGTGCAGCCGAGGATTTGCTTCAAGCGCAAGAGAAAATCAGACCGCTTTAGAGTAGACTCGCCAGACTCGCTGAAAACACGATTGACGGCATCTTTCAGACGCGGCTCATCAAACGCCAGATTGTGGTTCTTACGATAGGTCAGATAGGCAATTGCCAGGATGAGCACTACTGCAATGAGAATAATAAACACCATTTTCATAATATATAAGGTTTTTGATGGATAATTCCTGAATAAAAACTACACATCCCACATCGGGAGAGCGGTATGTTCAACTCTCCTTGACAGAAAAGTTACAACGCAAATATAAGCATTTCCCATGATTTTCCTCTTCATGGGAGGCTTCATGATAGCCAAGGCCATGATGGTGAACGGCGTGGACAAGCGTATCGCCTATGGCATTATGTCGATGAAATGGGTGGGCGACAACCCGCGGCGCATCTTCCTGGCCATCGGACTGGCGTGTATGCTCTGCTCGGGCTGGATTAGCAACACGGCAACGGCTGCCATGATGTTCCCCATTGCGCTGGGACTGCTCGAGGCTATCCGTGAGATGATGGCCGCGCAAGGCAAGATTGTCAACCTCAGCTCGTACAAATATGCCACCGGACTCATGCTCATGACGGCCTACGCCTGCTCCATCGGTGGCGTGCTCACGCCGATTGGAACGCCGCCGAACATCATCATGTTGGGATTTCTCAACGAGATGTGCGACCTGCATGTATCGTTCTTCCAGTGGATGGTATGGGGATTCGTGGCCATGGTGGCCTATTTCGCAATTGCCTACATCGTGCTTTCTCGCATGTTCCCAAGTGACGTGAAGCACATCGCGGGTGCCACCGAGTTCATCGACGGCAAGGTAAAAGCACTGGGGAAATGGACCCGTGCGCAGAAGAACACGATGATTGCCTTCGGTGTGGCTGTCATCCTCTGGATAACACCAGGTGTGCTGAGCATCGTCCTCGGAACCCAAAGCGACGTGCTGAACAGATACAACAAGCTCTTCCCCGAGGCCATTGCGGCAATGGTGGGCGCACTGTTGCTGTTCTTCCTGCCCGTAGACCTGAAGAAGAATAAGATGACACTCGACTGGAAGGATGCCGTGGCAGGCGTGGAATGGGGCACGTTGCTGCTCTTTGGTGGCGGACTGGCCATGGGCGGCATGATGTATTCCACCGGTCTGTCGAGCTGGATTGGCGACCAGATTATCGCCATGATGGGTGGCAAGCCATCTGAACTGCTGTTCGTGGCCGTATTCTGCGTGATGTCACTGCTGCTGTCAGAGCTGACCTCGCACACTGCTGCGACCAACATGATTGGCCCGCTTGCCATCGGAACAGCCCTCTCGGCAGGATTCAGTCCAGTGCCGGTGGCAGTAGGCGTGGCGCTCTCTGCCTCGTTGGGTTTCATGCTTCCCGTCTCGACGCCACCCAACGCCATCGTTTATGCCAGCGGCTACGTCCCCATCACAAAGATGATTAAGTCGGGTGTGTACATCGACTTCATCGGCATCGCCATTGTCACCATCCCCGTCGCGCTGTACTTAGTGAGCATGGTTGTGGGATAAGTGGGCTACAAGCACAGAAAAAAAAGACCGTATCCCAGTCACACGACAGGATACGGTCTTTTTGGTACGCTCGGCATGAGCATTATCTAACGGGTGGAAGTCCCGAGTAAGCCCTAATAGTGGGAATTACATAGCCAAAGGCAAGGGTGTTCATCGTGAGGTGAAATCTGAAGGAAGCCGGCGGCAAACATCTGGCCTAACGAACAGAAACTTCATATAAGGCATATGACCATGGATAAGATTGCCAGACAAATCAAAGTCCCATAGCTATTCGGAATGGTCGGTGTAAATGAAGTAGGTATAAGATGGAAAGATAATGTTCTTATCCGAGGAGGTCTCACGGACGTTTCAAATAGTTGTTTTTACGAAAGAAGCGGAGTAAAGCTTGCCGTGAGAAGTCAGCAGAGGTCATAGTACCCAAGGCACGTGTGCCTACAGGGAAGGACCGAATCGTGCAGTGCAATAGTAAATGAATGCTACCCTGCGAACCTTTTCGTCAGATGTCCGAAAGGAGCTCTCTATCCAAGACGATAGGACGGAATCCGACAATAGGATAGAAGTGACGTTACTCAAAGGGATAGCTGAAAACAACTTGCCACACACCGTGAGGTGTAAAAGTACGAAACCGCCGTATGCCGAACGGCACGTACGGTGGTGTGGGAGGTCGGTATATGTGAAAGTAGGAGGTAAATGCCTTTTATGAATAACATTTACTTCCTACCCGATTTATATAAACTACATTTAATTGCGTTATCCACATTAAACTTATTTATCATTTAATTGGTTCCGCATGCACATAGTATTCACTGTTTATAGGGTCTTCTTCGTCAGTTTTAAGTATCAGTACCATGCGTGAATGTTTTGTACGCCAATATGCCTTAATATCAGCATCTTCGGGTAGTGTCTTAAACGTTTTACACAGCGAAGCCTTTTCTGTTTCTTTTATAGTACTGTGTGCTTCATAGTACTGGTCCATAATCTTCAACAGACCTTCTCTTTCACGTTCAAGCACGCCTAACATATATTCCTTGTCGTTTTTGTCTTTTGCTCCTTTCAGTACAATACGTAACTCTGCATACGGATTTGCAATGTCTTCTTTGTAGGCTGTAGGTGGAGTGATGATGAACTCACGGTTCTTGTCAAGCAAGCAATATTCTGTTAGCTCGGGGTTCTTTGGATTATACCTTACAATATCCCAATCGTAACCAAAGAATCCATCATTTACTAAATAGAGCCTCTTATGAGCTTGATAGACAATATGACCATCTTTATAGCCATTGGCATATACGGTAGTATTGTCATGAGGTGTGAAGAAGTATGTACTCCACCAATAGGAGGTCTTCAAACTGTTTGTCTTGCGTTCCATGATGCCAAAGCTATCTGGCATATCACGACAATCACTCGTCCAAGTAATTGAATCGTAGTAATTGTAAAAGGCGTTATCCGAAGAGTTGAAACCATATTCATCGGTAAGTTCAAATGTTATAAGGCGGAAAGTCTGAAACACAGGGTCTGTGTTGTCTTTATTGTCTTCTGTATAGTATGCCTTAATCTTGAACTTGCAGTTTTCAGGTACAGAACGGTCTATATCCAAATCATATGTGTAACTTTTCTTCATCATTTCCAAATCTGTTTTTGTCATGCGCTTATATACAATCATGCCATAAACAGACTTGGAACCATTGCTGCCTTCACTTCTCGTTCCTATTTTTTGCATGGTATACATTAAAGTCTTGCCATTCGACTCGTCAAGTTTAAGAATCTGCATGTATCTGTTTTCTGTTGTCAGATTGTTGTTGCCAAACAGTATGAAGCCATTACCCACGTCATAACTCCATGATACACGACTGAAACAAAAGGCAGGCAAGTCATCACTATAAAAATAACTAAAAGCTTGCTGTGATGTCTCAAACCAAAAGTGTGTAGGGCTGCCACCAACTCTGTCTTTCCAAAATTCCTCCTTGCTCAACTTTCCGTTTTCCTGTACCTCATAAGTGGCAATACTCTCCCAACCATAGCCCTTGACCTTACTCTGTATTTCTTCTGCTGCTATTGGCTTTCTCCCTTTTAGCACACAGCACCCCTCATCATTGACAGTATAGGTTTGGTTGAATAGATTCATATCCAACTTACGTTGCTCAACACTCAATTCCTCAGACTTATCGCAACTGCCAAATACAACAGTGCAAGCTACGATGAGTGCTATTAACCAAAACTTCTTAGTCATAATAATCCAAATTTAAAGATTTTACATATAGACAGATTACGGATTTTCAGTGTTTCAAATTCTGCTGTTCAAGATAACTGAGTGCAAAAATACAAAAGTATCAACGTAATAGTGCTTTTTTTATTTTTTATAACACTCAAAACATACTTTTGTAATCGGTAACTTTGAATCGTCAAAAATCGGATCGAGTGATACGACAGTCATGCAGTGCATACACTTCCCTCTTCATTCTTCTCTCTTCCCTCTTCATCCTTCATTCTTCATTCTTCACTTTTCATTCTTCACTTTATAAAATATTATTACCATTTCCTGTCATTTTCTTTCGTCGCATCTGGGCAGAAATGCGCCATGTTTTTCGGATAATTACAAGACCGAAGAATATCAAAAACACAAGGCCGATGCGGTTACAGCCTTGTGGCACCGCGATTTGAGCTTATCGATTGCGCGACCGAACCTTTGTCGCATCGTGATTAGAGTTTAATCGCAGTGGCGTTTGATATCTAATCGTAGACAACAAAAAACGTATAGTAAAATCATGTTTGTTAAACCCCAGAACGTCAACCCACTACGAATTATCTCAAATTTCTCGAATTTCAAACCGAAGGATTCTTATTTTTAAATACGCGAAATATAGAGAGATGATTGTAAGAAAAAATATCAGTATTTGTTGTCTCAGGATTCATCCAGGACATCTGTTGATGAGAACAAAACTGCATGGATGAACAATGATCCATTTTAATTGATGCAATAGGACAGAGGAGGTGACCTCGTCAGGAATAATCTTGCTTCTCGTGTTAAATAAGGATTATCACTCCAAATGTCGGATGAATCATAAGATATTCTACATCTTATCACAATAAGGCTATATGCCGAAGGATGTAAGTCCTACAGCCCCTCTTCGGAGGGGCTTATTTTATTGAGAGTGTATTATAACTCGTCTTTAAGACACGCTTTTTCTTATTTCATGTTTACTATTTGTGAGTTTTTATTGTCTTGAAGACAAAAAAGAAAGCGCAGTCATCTAATAAAAATTAAAATGAAAGGATACTCAAAAGATACGCGTTTAGCGTAAAATTTGAGAAAATAATATGTGCAATGAGAAGTAATTTTTATAGAAGAATTACATTTAGCTTGTGAGTTCAATGTCTTTATCGGTTAGCAAGGTAATGACAAAATCATCCAAAAGAAAAATGAATAATGCCACGAGTTTAGATATTATTTTACGATAATATCCTTATTTGAGATAAAATTTCAGAGTAAATGCGACCTTGGTTTTAAAACTTCAAGATATAGCCATCTTCATCCTTGAAAGCATTAGCAGACTCCAGGTAGTTTTTGGTTAGCTCGAAGTCCTCCCCCCTGATGTTGCTGCTGAACAGTCGTACACGTTCCATCGCACGGATGATGACAGACGGATCTTTCTTCCAGGACAGTCTTCGAAGCGCGACCAGATTATCGCCATGATGGGCGGTAAACCGTCTGAACTGCTGTTCGTGGCCGTATTCTGCGTGATGTCACTGCTGCTGTCAGAGCTGACCTCGCACACCGCCGCGACCAACATGATTGGTCCGCTTGCCATTGGAACTGCCCTCTCGGCAGGGTTCAACCCAGTGCCGGTGGCAGTAGGCGTGGCACTCTCAGCCTCGTTGGGCTTCATGCTCCCCGTCTCGACGCCACCTAACGCTATCGTTTATGCCAGCGGCTACGTCCCCATCACAAAGATGATTAAGTCGGGTGTGTACATCGACTTCATCGGCATCGCTATCGTCACCATCCCCGTCGCGCTGTACTTAGTGAGCATGGTTGTGGGATAAGTGGGCAACAGGCACCGAAAAAAAAGACCGTATCCTGTCATTTGACTGGGATACGGTCTTTTTGTATGAGGTGAAGGCAGGTTCTCGTTTCATTTCTCCATCTTTATTTCATATTTTTTTTCCTCAATTCTTATTTCTTATGGACGCAGCAATGAGCTCCTGCAATCGAGACCTTCCTTCTCCCTCTCTGAGATGTCACATGATTGTAACCTGATTCAGTTTTTCTTCTCAGAATGAATCCATAACTTTGTGCTGTCTTTTTGTAGACCAAGGTATTAGCGTGATTTATTTGAAATTGTCAATGATGAAATATTTGAAAACATGGAGTGTGCTTTTCGCTACACTCCTGTCTGTTGGTGCGTTTGCCCAGCAGGCACAATCTGTTATGTTGCCCAACGGCTGGCGCCTCACGCCTGCAGGCAAACATTTACCGCTGGGAGACCTCCCGCTGAACATGGCCGTGTCGCCCAACGGGCGGTGGCTGGCCGTGACCAACAACGGCTACGGCCGTCAATGCGTCAAGGTGTTTGACACCAAAAAGCAGGTAGAGGTGGATGACCAAACCATCCGCACCAGTTGGTACGGACTGACTTATTCGCCCGACGGCAAGACACTCTATGTCTCGGGTGGCAACGACAACCAGGTTAACATGTACCAAGTGGCCAATAATGGGAAAATACACCTCGGCGACAGCATCGTGCTGGGCAAGAAGTGGCCCGTGCGCATATCGCCCGCTGGTTTGGCTGTTCATCCCAAAACCGGTCATCTTTACATCGTGACACGTTGGGACAACTCACTGTACATCTACGATCCAGCAACCAAGCGGCTCCTCACGAAGGCTCCTTTGGGCGGCGAGGGCTATCAGGTGCTGGTGTCAGCAGATGGCAAGCACGCTTACGCCTCCTGCTGGGGATGCGACCAGGTGAAGGTTTGGGACGTGGCAGCGAAGGCGTGGTCCGATTCTATCCCCGTGGGAAGTCACCCCAACGAGATGTGTCTGGACGAGAGAAACGGTAGACTTTTCGTGGCCAATGCCAATGACAACAGTGTCTCGGTGGTGAACCTGCGGCAGCGGCGGGTGGAGGAAACCCTCAACGCAGCTCTTTTCAGTCAGTCGCTTCCTGGCAGCACCACCAACGGACTGTGCTTGTTGAAGCATGGCAGGCAGCTGGCCATCGCCAATGCCGACAACAACTGTGTTACACTCTTCGACGTGTCGACGCCAGGCAGCAGTAGAGCCATGGGCTTCATTCCGGTAGGATGGTATCCCACGAACGTGAAGTATGTCAACCACAAGCTGTGGGTGACCAACGGCAAGGGACTGAGCTCTGCGGCGAACCCACATGGGCCATGGCCTGTCTCTCGGCAAGAACAATTTGAGCATCATCGCGGCGACGTCAAGAAAAACAAGAAAGTGCAGTACATCGGCGGAATGTTTCTCGGGGCAATGTCCATCATCGACGTGCCCAACAAGAAACAGTTGGAACGATACACTCGACAGTGTTTTGCCAACACACCATACGACCAGAAAAAAGAATATCTTTCAGGTAGTGAGCCAGGTAATCCCATTCCACAGAAGTTAGGTGATCCCAGTCCCATCAAGTATGTGTTCTACGTCATCAAGGAAAATCGAACGTACGACCAGGTGCTGGGCGACATCCCCAAAGGCAATGGCGATTCATCACTGACGCTCTTCGGTCGACGCGTCACGCCCAACCTTCATAAGATAGCCGAGGAGTTTGTGCTGCTGGACAACTTCTATGTGAACGCTGAGGTGAGTTGTGACGGACACAATTGGACTATGGGTGCCTATGCCAACGACTATTTGGAGAAAGTGTGGCCAACCAACTACAGCGGGCGGGGCGACGTATATGCCGGTGAGGGCGGCCACAGAATGGGAAACAACAAGTCGGGATTCTTCTGGGATTTATGCAAGGCCCGTGGTGTATCCTACCGTTCTTATGGCGAGTTTTGTAAACGCGAGACCAGGAAAGTGGGCGGCAAGAAGGTTGCGGCAGAGGTTGTTCCCACCATTGCCTCGCTGGAAGGTCACGTGTGCCCCACGTTCGAGCCTTACACCCTCAAGGTGAGAGACACACTTCGATATCGTCAGTGGGAGGCCGATTTCGATTCGCTGTTGGCCATCCATCAGGTTCCGCAGTTTAATACCGTGCGCTTCGGAAACGATCACACCGAGGGCATGAAGCTCAAACGGCCCACGCCATACGCCCATGTGGCCGACAACGATTTGGCTGTAGGCAAGCTGATAAATCACCTCAGTCATTCACCCATCTGGAAAGAAACGGTCGTGTTTGTCATTGAGGACGATGCGCAGAATGGCTCCGACCACGTAGATGCCCACCGCAGTACGGCTTATGTGGCTGGTGGATTTGTGAAGCGAGGCTTCGTAGACAGTACGCCTTACACCACTACCTCCATGGTGCGCACCATGGAACTGATACTGGGGTTGCCGCCCATGACCCAGCACGATGCCGCCGCACGCACCATGTGGCGATGCTTCACACCGCAGGCCGACGTTACGCCCTTTGTGCATCTGCCCAACAATGTGGCGTTGGACGAACTGAATGTGAAGGCAAGTAAATACCAGGCCATGAGCGAGACCTACGATTTCACGAAAGAAGACAATGTTCCCGACGTGGAGTTCAATCAGGTTCTATGGCACGGACTCAAAGGCGAGCATGTGCCGTATCCACCCTTGCGCCGCTCTGCCTTCCTTACCTATTCAGCACAAGACGATGATGACGATTAGGCAAACTGCACTTACCCAGCTGTCGTAGAAGAAATCTTTGTGTGCGATGACGATGGTAAGCATGATGAGCAAAGTGCCGAGGGTGGGGGGCTAATGTGCCACTCTGAAACATTGCTCGGTGATGAATGGATGAGGCACCATGTTCTTTTGCTATCTTATGTCCTTCTTATATATAGGTGTAAAATATCGACCCGCTCGTAAGTTCAATTAAGATTCTACATCAAACTACAACTGCGAGCGATGCTCTGTGGACGGCAACAAGGTTGCTTTATATCTTGATTCTACATCAAACCACAACTTTCCGATGCTGGAAATATTTACCGCTATGTTGCTTTATATCTTGATTCTACATCAAACCACAACTAACTTGCATTCTTCAATTAAATCTCCTACGTTGCTTTATATCTTGATTCTACATCAAACCACAACTATTCTCTCTTCAAAAATCCATAAACTTCTGTTGCTTTATATCTTGATTCTACATCAAACCACAACAATGATAATGCGCTCGTGCTTCACAAGTAGTTGCTTTATATCTTGATTCTACATCAAACCACAACTACGTACCGTTCACTTTTGGGCAGTTCAGTGTTGCTT
>NZ_ADEG01000096.1 GCF_000177075.1 Hoylesella buccalis ATCC 35310 | reverse complement strand
CTTTCAGCCTGGAGCGCAAAGTGCCGATGCGTTCTCGTATATTCACTTTTCTTTGTTTTGGACTACAAATATAACAAAAGGCAGAGAATCTTTCCCTGCCTTTACGCATAATTATTTAGAACCAAATTGATTATCAGGCAGTTGTTCTGACAACTCCCAATTTGGAGCATTACCGGATTTTATCACAACTTAAGTAGTAATCCAATTGCATTATTGCGATTATCTATATTAAAAGTCTTTTTTGCATCTGTATCTGGGAAAACACCTTTTTGGGTATATACAAAAGGCGTAACAATAATTTTTTTTTCAGCCAAAGAAAAACTAATTATTCTGTGCGATTTATATAATATATTCCAACTCTTAATACGCATTTCTTTTAGCACATTCTTTGCTGTTTCTTCAGTTACAGATACTCCAGAATTACTATATTGCAAAGCTATATTTATCACACTTTCCATATTACGAACATCATTTATAGAGACTACAAAACATGGTGGATGTGCAATCCATAACCCTAATTCATTTTTTGATTCAGGATAAATTTTAATCTCTGTATCCGTTTTGCATACAGTTATTTGTTTTTTTATATTCATAGTTTTATCTATTTATAACCAAGGAACATTTTCTTTTTGAGAGAAGATTTATAATTACCATATATTATAATGACAACTCCCAATCTAGGGCATTACCAAAACTTTAAATATCGCTATTCAAAGTATTTTGCAACATTCTGAAAGTTTTGCTTTTTTTGTCTATTTTGTATAATTTATAGATACTATCATGACTGCTTATAACAATTACTGAATCACTGATGCTTTTTATATTATATTTATCACTTCCTAAAATTAATAGACTATCTTTATATAGAGACCACCTCTCGCTCCATAATTGATCGCGTAGATAATATTTTTGTATTTTATTTTTATCGATATGCTCGTAAATAAACCATTGTCCATATTTGTTAAAATAATAATAAATAAAATTATTATCATCTTCATGTTCCTTTGTTTTCCAAAAGCAATAAGAACCCTCGCAAATAATTTCAGCACCATTCTTTTTATGAGGTTTACATGATATTATCCAAAATAAGAGAACAATAAAACCTATAAAATAAAAATAATGTATTTTGCAGCCCATTAACTTCTTGCCAGTGGACTGCACTTTATATTTAAAATTGTATTTCATTGCCACCATTTAAATAAATAGGAACACTATTTACACCATTTGCTTTTAAAAGTTCGGATGCGTAGAGTCAACCAGCAAGTGCAAAATTAGTCAATCCATTTATAAAACTCTTGTTTGGTGTTGAAAACTTGAGTTTTTCACTTCCAATCTGGAGCATAAAGTGCCGAAGCGTTCTTGTACATTCATTTTTCTTTGTTCTGGACTACAAATATAGCAAAAGGCAGAGAATCTTTCCCTGCCACTACGCATATATTATTGAAGAAAACTCTTAGAACTCAAGTGATTATTTTAACAACTCCCGTTTTGAATCTTTACCAAATGCATTATTTTTTTCAACTAAACTTAAATTCTCGATGAAATATATATTTGATGTTAGTGATGTTAATTCTAATTTTAAATCATATTTCTCTCTTAAATCACCTTGTGTATAATCATCAAATCCTATACAAAAATAAAGCTTATATGTATTGCTATCAACTTTCTCATAATAAGGCCCAGTGGACATTGTTTCCTTTTCACCTAAAGACTCCAAGTTATTTGGTAATCGTTTATGAATGCTTCTGTAGCGTTCTATCTTATCTATAAAGACTTGCCCTTCATTTTCATATATTCTATTTTCTCTATACTGCATATAACGAATTCCACCAAGTATAGTAAGAATTACAACTAAAATGATAAGCACCTTCTTCATATTCATAATAGTATAAATTAACGTGGAATAACGAGCTGCGTAACCGAGTTTATGCGTTGCTGCATGGGCAACTCTGAAGAATGAGGAGTGAAAAGTAGGGCGTTCTTGTCAGTAATCCTTGCAATATGGCTGTAATTATTTGAGTATCTGTTAGTTATAAAAATATAAAAAGCCATTCCAATAGCATGGAGATTAGAGGCCAAAGTCATACAGATTGGGCTGTAAAGTCATGTAGATTGGCGTTCAATAGCATGGAGATTAAAATCCCGTCTTAAACACCCTTCCTAACTAAGTTATTCTTTCGTGTTTTCTCCCGTGTATTCTAAAATTCGCTGTTCCAATTCTTCGTGCTTGGGCCCTACAATGGTTTGGGGCTTTCCTTTTGTCGGAATCACTAAGAGAGTGGGGAGGGCTCCGATGTCTAAATCGTCCGCTAATTTCTTCTCTTGGTCATAATTAACCTTATAAAACTTAATTTTTCCAGCGTATTTTTTGGCCAACTCGTCAATCAATGGCGACAAGCGTTTGCACGGTATGCACCAATTGGCCCAAAAGTCGATAACGCACGGCACATTGTCGCGATAGGTATAAGGCGTGGAAGCCGTGTAATCCCACACATGATCTAAGAAATAGGTGCGACCGATGTCAGTGGGCTTGCCCGTTTCAACGACGATGTCAGATTTGGAAACAGATTTGTAAACGATGGCATTTTCATCGTATGCTTGAAAGTAGATAGATGCTTTCGTGAAATCGATGGACAGCAATCCATGTTGCAAAATGCCGTTACCTAAGAACGAGCCAGCGGCCTCTTTCGTCGTTGCTATGGCTGTTTCCCATTCCGTATGCGCTATTTTAAGTGAACGCGAGGTTGTAACACCCAGCTGTTGGCATTGCTCTTGAGAGAGTGTTAGGTCAGCCGATTGGTCTAAGCGCAAGGGCAGGCTGACGTTCTGTTGATTCACCATGACCGGCAAACGCAATACTTGTTGAGGAGCTTCGTTCAGCCTTATTCGATTAGACAATTTCATGAAATCGGGTCGATAGGGCGCAGAGATGGTTAATTTTTGATTTTTAGCATCAATGGTAAGCACCACATTGCGAAACATGTCCATGCCCAACAGTCCTTTGACATCCTGTTCACGATACGTAGCTGGTGCAGATTCCACTGCGAACGACTGCTTTTCGGCATATAAACTTTTGCCTAACGATAGTGTGTGGGTGGTGTTTTGAACTGTTTCGGGCGTTGACTTTTCTTCTTGAAACAGCACAGTCTTCTCGTTTAACGCCAACACGAAAAGGGCCGGTTGGTTGTCCAACGTCATGGTCAACGCCATTTCACCATGACGCAGTAATTGATAATCGAACGTCTCTTGCGAAGTGTTGTTCACCTGTGCCTTGGCACTTGTAGGAATATTGGCCAACAACAATAAGATATAGATAAGTAATGAATGTAAGCGCATCTTGATAAAATTATAATTTATGAATGGTAACTTTAAACACTTGGTCATGGCGACGAATCGTCAGTTCGGCCTCCTGATCTTTGATATCCTTAAAAATATCAACGATAGTCATTTCACTTAAAGGAAAAGCGGTGATGTCATGGCCATTGACGGCCGTCACTTCATCGCCAATTTCAACTTGTGGTTGGGTGGTTCCCCATATCGTAGTAACCTCAAAACGCTGATTGGCTGGCAAAATTCCCACATTCCATGTTTGCTTTTTATTTGCGAAATCGGCTGTGGAAATTTCGTAGGGTTGGAAATAGAACCTACCTCGCGGATAGTCAATGGTTACTGTGCCATACTGCAAAAGTTCGGCTCCTAAAATCGTGGGGATGCCCGCTGCCGCCATTGCCGGCGTATTTTCAAACTTTTTACCGCTGATGGTAAACGGCGCCATGCGTACATATTTTAAAGGTTTCGGCTTTGCCAATCCTTCTAATCCAGCACCCACAGAACCCACTCCCTCGCAGGTAATGGTGGCAGCTTGCGCCTGCGAAAGACGCTGAAAGTCGTCTTCGCTCAACGTGAGCAGTTCGGGAACGCCCGTGTCAAACATCATCTGCACGGATTGATTCTTGAATGTTAAGGGAAAATTAACGTGGCATGTTGGCGAATAATCCAAGGGAATGCCGTCAGACAGTTTAAGCCCTTTTGGCCGGTAGGGATAAAATAGGCGAAGTTGTTGCGCATGCCCGTCGATACTCATCACCACATCTTTAAACGTGTCGCCGCCAAGAATGCCCACCACGCCTAAGTCACGAAAGCCTTGTATCTCGGGCAAAGCAATGGTGTTGAGTGTGGTAAAGCGCAAATATCTGCCTATCTTCACCTCCGGCAGGGTAGCTTTTGAATAGCTGTTGGCCTGTCCGTTCATGTCGGTTGTTACCTGTTGGCCTCCCGTCAACTCACCCTTTGCCTGTTCTACCTCACGCCACATGGTGGCTGTCTGTCCGCCCGTGTCTAAGATGTATTTATGGCTACGCCCCTTCACTTCAACCGGAATGATGATTCGTCCATACTTCACCTCGTATGCAATGGTGTCAGCGTAACGAGTGATCGCCGTCGCCTGGGCAAGACACGACATGGGGTGGACAGCCAAAAACGTGAGAACCAGTGTTACAACATATTTCATAGCCAGCGTAGAATGATTGATTTGAAATTTATTTCAAAAAGATTGCTTGATGTTACTTCATCATTGTATGGGCCACGTGCCTTGATGATTTATTTCCTGGTGCTGTTTTTTTCTTGCAATACTTTTTTCACTGCGTTTGCCACATTGACGATGCCACCCGAAATGGAAATGTCTGAATACGTAAAGAGGTCGTTCACCTTACGGTCGTTCACTACAATCGTTTTTTCTATTTCCATGTCTTTCATGGGTGTTGCGGAGCTGTTGAGTAACTCGCGAACCTCTGCGGCGGTGAGTTTGGGGAAGTAAGATCTTACCAATGCGGCGGCCCCGGCCAAGGTTGCGGCAGCCATTCCTGTGCCGGTAGACAGGCCATACGTGTTTCCCACCCCTGCGCTGTATATTTCTTTTCCTGGCGCATGAATGTCCAATTCGGTTTGTCCATAGTTGGCTTTCAACGAAGGCTTGCCCAACTTGTCACTGGGTGCGACAATCATCAGGTTGGTTAGTTCATGTCCCGCAATCATCTTCCGGTTAGGATAATAAGTGGTTTTTTGCAAATCTTGCGCACTCTCTGTCACCGGAACAATCGCCAGTATATCGTGCTGTTCGGCGTAATAAAGTGCGTCGGCAATCCACTTACGCTCTACGGGAGGGAACAACGTATTCTGCGACGGTAGCAACATTACCTTAGCGCCATGGTCTACAGCATATCTTATGGCTAATGCCACGTCTTTTAAATAAGGGTCGCCGGCTGTGGTTGCACGCAGGGGCATGATGCGGGCAGCGTTGCAAATGCCGTCGGCTCCCTTACCATTGCCACGGATGGCAGCGATGATAGATGCCTCCATGGTACCTACGTTTGCATCTTCTGTCAGCAAATCGGCATTACCGTAATGGTTGTCAAGCAAGTTATAGGGATCATCTCCCACGATAGACTGTCGATTGTCGGTGCTGTGTTTTTGCAAATAGGCTTCGTATTCCTGCTGCGCTTGCTTGATAGGCGTACCCGCCATCTCGACATCATATATCTTTTTCCACGAATTAGTCTTTGCCAAGGGGAAGCTGTAGCCTAAGATCATGAACGCCATGTCTGACAATAAATCTTTCGGAGCATTCTTGTCATACAACGTTTCGAACTCTTTTTGCGTAATTTCTTGACCCGGGAAACGTTCTTTCAGCTTCTTGTCAAACACCTTGGTATAGTGTTTCACCATCTTGGCAGCCAAGATTCCGGCGTAACGTGAAGCCAATGGCGACTCGTACACAATGGTGTCACGATAGTAGTGATACTCCTGTACGTTTGCAGGCGGTGCCACTTCTACCATCTCTTCGCCTTGGAAGCGAAAGAAACGCTTGCCGTCTGAAATGTAGTCGGCATACTTTTCTCGTAGTCTGAAGTATTCACGATCGCCCTGGTTCATGGTGGAAGTCATGGCAATCGTGGTTCCGTCTTTGTCAATCCCGCCAAGGAAATTCCATCCATGCACATCATCAGCCAGTCCGTTGCCGTCATCATCCTTTCCATTCAGTTTCTCTTTTTTGTTCTGCCAAAGCATGGTTTGGTAATCCTCATGCATCAAATCGATGCCCGACCCAATGAGTGCTACCGTTATGGGTTTGGCTTTTCGGCCTTGAAGCAAACGATAAGCCTCGTTCACTCCAATACCATAAACCTTATCTTGGGTAGGAGAGAGATTGTACCAATCTAACTCTTTCTGAGGTAACTCCTGTGAATGAATTTTGACAATGCTTACTGGTTGAAACAAGAGGCATAAGGCCAGTAAACCGATATGATAGAACTTAAAATTTTTCATAATTGATGTTGATAAATGATATATCGTGAGTTTAATTCGTTAAATGTGATTCTTGTACAACGAAGTGTGAGGAACTACTGTGCTGTTGACAGGTCACCAATGTGCTGAAGGTCAACTTTGAAGTTGTTTTTAAAGTAGTTAATCACCACTTCGTACTTTTGTTTAACCTTTTGATGAGACAATAGTCCATCGGCTGTTTGCAACTCGCTGGCAGGCGTAGATACGATTGTTTGCAAATAGTCGTACCAATCTTCGCGCACACTGTTTTTATGTCGGTCGTCTATAAAACCCGCATCCAGACTTCCATCCACATCTGTACCGTAGGTAGATATGGTAGCAAACGCCTCTGGAATGGCTTCACGGAGGGCACCTTTGTTGATGGTAGGATAAATACGGCGCAACAACAATTTGCAAAGCTCAATGCGAAATTCGTCTTTCTCTTGTCGTGTCATTTTCTCAATAGTACTATTTCCATGATTCACGGCAAAGAATTCGTATCCTTCAAACGCATTGACAGGCTTGTAATCGTCATGAGTTGGTTCTGTTGTATATCCACCTTCTAAATAATACAGCTCGCTGCAAAGCAGAATACGCAGCGGTAAATGTTTCTTCAAAAAGCTGCTTGGAAAGAGGTTCAAGAACTCTGTCTGCAACATTTTTACTTGCTCTCCCACATATTTCTCATCAGGTAGCTGGTATAAATACCCTTCATCAGCCATTCGTTCTTTGGTCCACAGATAGTTTCTCGTTACGCCCCAATCGAATTCCGAGGGTTGGTATTTATAAAGAACCAATGTGCCTGTTTGCGCAAAGATGCTCTGAATGGTTGCATCATAAGGATGGTTGCCTTGCGGTAGGCGATGAGATTCGAAGGCGTCCTTCTGCTCGTGAATAGACGAAATGGGGTCTTCATTTCCACAGCTGATGAGGAGAAAAGCTGTTAGTATGTATAAAAAATAATGTTTCATCTTGTCAATTGTTTATCAATTAATCCAATTCCGGATTGCGTTGTCTTACTTCTAATGGAATGGGCAATACATATTTACTGCTGTTTTGTTCCAGCTTGTAAGTTGTGGATTGTCCACTCACGATGGAAAACTTGTGCTCTATGGCTGGCATTCCTTGTCGTTTTAAGTCAAACCAACGATGATCTTCAAAGCAGAGTTCACGTCTGCGTTCTTGCAAACAGAAGTCAATGAGCTCGTTCGCATCTGTGATGTTGATGGGTTGATAGGTACCCGTGAAACGAGATGCGCGTAAAGTGTTCAGGTCACTTAATGCGGCTTGTCTTAGTTTCTCATCCTTATTTTGTAAATACAATCGTGCGTTTGCTTCTGCCCGGTTAAGATATGCCTCGGCAACCCGCATTCCCTTGGTTGGATTTTGCGGCACTTTGTCGCTTTTACGTCCTACCAATAGATGTTTCTCCGGCATGAAACCATTCATGGTAAGATAGCTGTAGAAGTAAGCTTCACGTCGGATGTCATCGGGTTCGTAAAGTGATTCCAAGGTTTTGCTAACCGTAAAAGCGGGCAATTTGCCGAAGTCGATGTGCGGATTGATACCTACAAAGAACGCATCATATTCGCCATTGATAGAATATCCCCATATCAATTCAGGACTGTCACTATTGTACACTCCCCCTTTTGCCATGTCGTATAACACTATACCTTGCCAATCGTCGTATGTATAGTATTTGCTTAGCTGCCTTAGTGTTGGTTTTTGGGCGATGACGGCATTGCTGTAGCGTGCCGACTCAGCCCATTTTCCCTCGTATAAATATAGGCGTGACAGCAAAAGGTCTACAAACAAGGGTGATACGGTGTAGACGCTGGCTTTATAATCACCGCAATTCTGCCACAGTTTTTGAGAGGTTAACAGGTCTTTTTCTATTTGTTGATAAACCTCTGCCACAGTGTTACGCTTAGGAAACTCATCTTTTACCGTCGATTTCAGTATTAATGGAACACCCAAAGCGTCATTCAATGCTGGGTTAGCTGTATTGTAAGCAGGTGCGAAAGTGTTGACAAGCAAGAAATAATAAAACGAACGAAGTGCCAAGGCCTCTGCCTCAATCTTTTGTTTAGCTAAGCCCGAGCCTGATACTTTTGGCAGTTGATCAATCACAACGTTGCAACCATTGATCCAATGATACAACTGTTGCCACGAATTGCTCCAGGGAATGTTGTTCTTTTGCATTTGCTCAAACATGTCATTAGCCCATGTGAATACGGCTGCTCCGGCACGAAGAGCATCTTCCTGATTGGTGGCATCCGAATAATTGCTTTCAACATCGTCTGTCAACAGTTCCAGATATGAAAAAATTGGAGTGTGCGAAGCGTATCCATCGCCTAACAATAACTCTTCCAAGTCGGATGTTGTACTGGGTCGCACCTCGTCTTGACTGCTTTCAGACAAGAAGTCATTACAGCTCGAAAGCAGCAATGCGATGCATGAAATGTATAGATAAATATGCTTTTTCATAAAACTATGTGTCTGATTTATTAAATTCCAATATTCAAAGTCACGCTATAAGTTGGCATAATGGGCTGTGCGCCAGTCGCCACTTCGGGGTCGATGCCCTTGTAATCTTTGCTCACTACGATGAACGGATTGCTCACAGAACCGCTTATTGACAGATTATTGAGCGACATTCGTTGTATCAATTTCGCAGGAACCGTGTACGACAGCGAAATGTTGTTGCAGCGCATGAACGACGCGTTGACTACTCTTGCTGTAGAATAGTTGTACAAACGATGCGCATATTCGTTCGATCCATTCGGCAAATATACCATGGGAATATTATGATTAGGAATGGAAGGTATCTGCGTATGCTGCTCATCACCAGGTTTTTGCCAACGGTTCACCATTTCTTTAGACAGATTGCTGTAGGCCGATGGCGTGCTGTTGTTGAGATAATCTTCGCTGAACAAATCGGTTAAGAAGCGTTTTCCGCCCAACGCAATCGAAAAAGAAGAGGAAAGAGTGATTGATTTCCAACGCAATACGGTAGACAAACCGCCCGAAATATCGGGTTCTGTAGTACCTGCATACTTCATGTACGAGGTCGCATCCAATTTGTCAGCACCCTCTTCGATGGTTGGAATGCGGAAAAGTGGATAACCACCTTGCGCATCTAAGCCTGCGAAATCCCATGCCCAGAAAGCACCAACCGGATAGCCTTCTTTGTGAATGGAACCACCTGAGGCAGCGCGCCAGTTCTGATTTTCGGCCATGGTCGACTTGATTTCATTGAAGTTTTTCGCCGTGTTAACCGAGATGTTCCAAACCCAGTCTTTGGTTCTGATGGGCGTAAAGGTAGCCGTAAACTCAAATCCATAGTTATTCATGTCGCCTCCATTGATAGGCATGAACATCACGCCATATTCGTATGGTACGGCTTTCGAAACGATAAGGTCGGTTGTATGCTTGGAATAATACTCGGCACTGAAAGCAATTCGGTTTTTCCACACGCCAAAGTCTACCCCCAGGTTAATGCTCTTGGTTTTTTCCCAACGCAAATTATCATAAGGCAACGATTTTATTTTCAAGATGTAACGGCCTGTTCGAAGATCAATGAAGTCGCGCCCACGTCCTAATTCTGCAATCAAATCGGGCCCATAGTTGCTTGCTACATTGCCTTGCCACCCGTACGAAGCGCGGAAATTGAAGTCGCTAATCCAACGAATGTCTTTTATCCATGGCTCGTTGATGATGTTCCAGCGGGCACCAGCCGACCAGACAGGCAAGAAACGGTTACGCTCATCTTGTCCGAAGCGGTTGGATGCGTCGGAACGAATGCTTGCCGAAAAGATGTAACGTTCATCATAGCTATACATACCCGTGGCAAACATACCTACCGTATTTATCTTACGATCGATGATAGCGTTATTGAATTGATGGTAAAGATCGTTCTCTATCCAGCGAGAGGCATCCAGTGGGTCGATAACCTGGCGTGGAGGAAAAATGATAGATTTGCCGCGGTTGGGGAAGTAACCATACAACGTGGTGTTGTAGCCGTCGTACTTATTGCTTCTAATCTCGCTTCCTGCCATCAAACTCATGCGATGCATGTCACCGAAAATCTTGTTGTACGACAGTGTACCTCGTAAGGTATAATTGGTATTACGATTCTCGGTGGTGTTGAGTTCGCCACCATGAGGCAGGCGAGATTTCTTATATTCCAGTTCACCAGGCTCATACAGCCCAAATTCGTAACCACGAAGATTGGAAATAAAGAAACTCTGTTCGTCGGCAAACGATGACCCCACCACGTTGGATAGATTATAGCCAAACAAGCCTTCAAACAGCAATCCCTGCAAGATGGTCCACCGTAAATTGGCAGATAATGCTACAGAATTTGTCGTATTGGTGTTGCCCGTACAATCCATCTCGTGCAAAATGTTGTACATGCGTCGGTTGGCGTCCTGCGATTTCGCATAATAAAACAAACTCCCGTCTTCGTTATAGGCTGGTATGGCACGATTGATGGTAGACGCATATTGATAAGGATCTACCCTGAAAAAGCCGTTCGTCTTGTTGGAAGCGGCGTTCAGACGCACGCCCAAGTTGATTTTATCGCTCAAACGGGTGTCGATACTCACCGATGCACTGTAATTCTTCGCATCGTTACCAACTGAAATACCGTTAGTGAACGAGCTGTTGATGGACGCATAATACTTAAAACGGTCGGTACCACCACTCAGGCTAACGCTGTGATTGTGACTTACTGAGTGGCGAAACAACTCCTTAAACCAGTCGGTGTTATTCATGCGAACCTTCTCAACTTCTTGTTGAAACTGTGCGTACGATATCTCTTTGCGCAAATATTGCCCCAGCAATCCCTCGTAGCCGATGCGCTCCAATGGTCGGTTGGCTTCGCTCACCAGTCCTCTTCTATAAATTTCTTCCGACACATCTACACGCTCAGAAGAGTTCATCAAGTTCATCTTACTATAATAGATGCGCGGCGCAACGGTCATGCCGCCGCTATAATTGACCGATACTCGGCCAGCTTTACCTTGTTTGGTGGTGATGATAATGACGCCGTTGGCTGCTTTCACCCCATACATCACAGTTGCCGCTGCATCTTTCAGCACCGATATGGTCATGATGTCGTTGGGACTCAGCCAAGAAATAGAATTTCCCACAAAATTCTTGATCATGTCAAAATTGTCTTGCGAGATGCTTCCTAATGCATCTAAGTCGCGCGGCTTGAAAGGCAACGGATCTTCTTGTATGATGCCATCCACCACCCAAACAGGCTCTTGGTTGCCCAACAAGGTGGAGGTACCACGCACGCGCACTTTCTGTGCCGTTCCTACCAATCCGCTGGTGTTTAACACGCTGGTTCCCACAAGTTTGCCTTGTAGCATCTGCTCAATGCTTTGGTGCCCATCGTAAAACAAATCTTCGCTTTTTACGGTGTTGGCAGAGCCAATCATCTCATTCTTTCTAATGCGTTGATAGCCCGTCACCACCACTTCATCTATAAGCTCTACCCCGTCTTCCATCAACACTTTCATTTCCTTCTCGCCCTTCCATGGAAGCAACAGGGGCTTCATGCTGGCGTAGGTAAACTGCAATTTTGGGGCGGCGACGTCGGTCTCCAATCTGAAACGTCCTTCCAAATCGGATTGTGTACCCTGCGAGGTTCCTTTGATAAAAATGGTTACTCCTGGCAATGGTTCTTTGTCGGTAGCCGACAACACAATGCCCTGGATAAGGTGCTTGCGTGGCCCATCGTTTGATTTCGCTTCGGTGGTGCGCAGCGAATCTGTCTGAAAATCGTTTTTCATTGAAGCCGCATACACATCAAAGTTTACCGCAGTCATTGGTCCTAATAAGCAACAAGTGATGACAATACTTTTCACAACCCATGTGAAAAGTAACTGTTTTGCCGATTGATTATTTGTCATACATCATCAAAATTTAAAGACATTATCCTTTCTTTGTCTTTGTTATACTTCATTCGAATATCCCTAAAAACAATCTGGTATTCTTAAATAAAGTGCAAATGTAGTAAGAAATATTGCAATAAGTGTGAATTTATCTTCCTTTTTGCAACGTAAAGCACGTTTTATCTATACGTTGCACGGATGGAGGGTGGGGTAGAACTGTCGAAAGAATGTCACTGCTTAACTTTCGTTGGCGTATTTTATCCCATTTCGGCAACGAGGGTAAAGTAGCCCATCACGTTGTGATTTTTTACCAATTTTCGCCCCAAAAACGGCATCTTCAAATTGAAAATCTGGAAAAAAATGATAGGCAAACAGGATGCAAACAGGCGATGATTTGGTAAGAAAAATCGCATTTTACACTAAAAATCTTGCTTTTTCTCCGTTAAAACCATCTTTTTGCCCGTTAATCTGCAACGTGTTGCAGGTCAAAGGCATGCGAATTGGCCTCTTAAAGCAATGATATTTAAGCTAAAAGTAGTTGGATATCCAGCTCGTTCGATATGCGATGCGTGTAAAATGTTGATTGTTAGCGATATGCGAATGTTGTTTATTTTGGGCGTATTTGTGACCAGCGGCGAGGTTGTTTGCAAATTCGCCAAGCATGGAGAGGTGGGTTGTCAAGAAAAATCGCAGTAAGGGAGGGATTTAGTTGACGAGTTTACGAGTTCTTCAGTTTACGAGTTTACGAGTTTACAAGTTGACGAGCTGTTAGCTTCTTTGCTCATGCCGGGTGACACCAAGTACACAAGTTCACAAGTTGACGAGTTGACAAGTTGTTAGCTTCTTTGTTCATGACAGCTAATACAAAAGTCACGAGTTGACAAGTTTACGAGTTGATGGGCAGTTAGCATCTTTGCTGATGTCCGCTAACTCCCATTCACTCCTGCTAACTCCCATTAACTCCCGTCAACTTCCGTTGCCTCTGAGCTATCTTTTCTTGTTCCTATTGGCGCGCTGTTGGCGGTATTTGGCCTTTTGACGGGCCGACCCACTGCCATGTGCGCCAGTGATGTATTGCTTCTTTTTGGCTTTGGTCTTTACCTTTCCATCGTCCTTTTGCTCTTTCGGCGGTTTGCGAAACACCAGGCCATTCTCTAAAATCTCGTCAAAATCGTTCATGTCTGTAGGTGTGATATGTGTTAATGATGGAACAATCGTACGCCGGTCATGGCCATGGCGATACCATATTTATCGCATGTTTCAATCACATGGTCGTCGCGAATGGAGCCTCCGGCTTGGGCGATGTACGCTACACCGCTTTTGTGCGCGCGCTCAATGTTGTCACCGAAGGGGAAGAAGGCGTCGCTACCCAAGGCCACATCCTTGTTTTGGGCTATCCAGGCCTTCTTTTCATCAGCGGTGAATGGCTCCGGTTTGGTGGTGAAGAAGTGTTGCCAAGTGCCGTCTTGCAGCAAATCTTCGCATTCGTCACCAATGTACTGGTCAATGGTGTTGTCACGATCGGCACGGCGAATGTCTTCCTTGAAGGGCAAATCCATGACCTTTGGGCATTGGCGCAGCCACCATGTGTCGGCCTTTTGCCCCGCCAGGCGTGTGCAATGGATGCGGCTCTGCTGTCCGGCACCGATGCCGATGGCCTGTCCGTCCTTCACATAGCATACGCTGTTGCTCTGGGTGTACTTGAGGATGATGAGGGCGATGATGAGATCGCGCTTGGCTTCATCGCTGAAATGCTTGTTTTTGGTGGGGATATGCATGAAGAGTAAATCGTCATCAAGCTGGATGTCATTGCGTCCCTGCTCGAATGTAATGCCGAAAATCTGTCGCCGTTCGATGGGTGCGGGGACGTAATTGGCATCTATTTGGATGACATTATAAGTGCCTTTGCGCTTTTGTTTTAAGATGTCGAGTGCCTCAGGCGTATAGTCGGGTGCGATAACACCATCGCTCACCTCCCGCTTAATCAATGTGGCGGTGGCAGCATCGCAGGTGTCGCTCAGTGCTACAAAGTCGCCATACGAGCACATGCGGTCGGCCCCGCGTGCCCTGGCGTAGGCACATGCCAGCGGCGAAAGTTCCATCTTGACGTCGTCAACAAAGTAAATCCGCTTCAAAGTGTCGCTCAGAGGAAGTCCGATGGCGGCTCCTGCGGGCGACACATGCTTGAACGAGGCTGCCGATGGCATGCCGGTTGCTGCTTTTAGCTCTTTCACCAGCTGCCAACTATTCAGGGCATCGAGGAAATTGATGTAGCCTGGTCGGCCATTCAAGACTGTGATGGGTAACTCGCCTTCTTTCATATAAATGCGGGAAGGCTTTTGGTTGGGATTGCATCCGTACTTCAATGCTAATTCTTTCATGATGGAATGGTGTTTTATTTTGTTACAAAGTTACGAATAATTATTTTGTTATGTTGGCTATAGGCCTATTTTTTACGCTTTTGTCCATTATCTTACTTGGCGGTAAAAAAATAAAGATTAGAATGCAATTGCATTCGTATTTTTTCAGTACTTTTGTGTCGTGTTAACAATTGATGGGTTGAAAAGCACAGGTTTCAACAGGTCAATCGGTGACAAGACATGTCAAAATAGGGATGTTCATCAGCGAATGTTAGACGATTTTAAACTCCTTCTGCAAGAAGTGGAAGGTACGATTGGTAAGAAAATCACATTATCTTCTGATTTTGAAAAGCTGGCCCGATTGTTCTCCAATCGTGGGTTAAGCATGACGGAGAGTGCGCTCAAGGGCGTGTGGAAGCATGTTAGCATGAAAGAAAAACCGTCCAAGGCTACATTGGATGTGCTGGCTTTGTTTGCTGGATTCCAGAGTTGGGACGATTTTAAGCAGGCTTTGCATGGCGAAAACAATGGTGACTTGGAGGGCGAAGACCATTCCAAACGCCTTCGTCATGGTTGAGATTGATAGGATGATGACAGGGAACTGCGTCTTTTGCATCAGGTGGTAGATATATAAAAAGAGGTTTAATGATTTCGCTCATTAAACCTCTTTTTATATGTTCTGAAGTCTGAAAAGACTGCGTGTTACTTGTTTGTAACCGTTCTTCTTTCCTGAATGCGAGCCCTCTTACCTGTAAGGCCACGCAGATAGTACAGCTTAGCACGACGTACCTTACCGCGTTTGTTCACTTCAATAGAGTCGATGTTGGGTGACTCGATAGGGAAAATACGCTCAACGCCTACTGTACCAGACATCTTGCGAACGGTGAAACGCTTCTTGGTGCCATGTCCTGAAATCTTGATGACAACACCACGGTAGAGCTGAATACGCTGCTTGGCTCCCTCGACGATTTTGTAAGCGACAGTAATAGTATCTCCAGCTTTGAACTCTGGAAACTCATTGCCGGTTGCAAATGCTTCTTCAGCAACTTTAATTAAATCCATTGTATTTGGTCATTAAATATTGTTTGTCGTTCCAACACAACATGGCGAGCAACTCTTCTACTGCCAGCGGTTATGCCGAAAAGCGGTGCAAAGTTACGACAAATATCCCATACTCACAAACATTATTGCTATTTTTATCGCAGCGTAGCACAGATGTCTGTTGTTGGCACAGACAGCTTTCGGAAATTTATTATTTTCATCTGCATGACGGCCTATTTCGGATGGTTGCGCCATTGCCTTCCCCTTTTTACCAAACAAGGTCTTTTACAGCCATTGGAGGCTGGCATCCCAAAGGTTGCATGGCATTGACGAAGTGGATGTATTGGTAATCTGAGAGTTGGTCCGCACCGATATCCCTGGTGAGGATAGCCTGCTCGTCAAGCAGACGTTGGCGCATCGTCCCACAGAGGAGCGGACGGGTAGGGGTGAATAGTCCGTCGTCGTTTTGCAGGATGATGTTGGCATACGCGCTGTCGGTGAGGAGCCCGTTCTTGAGGATGATGACATCGTCTGCCTGTGCTCCGTGCCATAAGGTGTTGATGGGTGTACGGTCGGCATACTTGTATGGATAGTCAATGTCATCGCCATTGACAACCTTTACCATTTTGCGGGGTCTGAGGGTATAAGGCTGAAAGTCTATTTCCCGTATTTCCGTATCGTATACCACCCTGCATTTGTAGACACCTTTGTGGCAGGTATGCGGTATCTTGATGCGGGAGAGATTTATTCTTGTGCCGTAGTGTGCCTTTAGCGTGCGGTCAACACGTTGTTGGTGCAAATCGAGCTGTTGCAGGACTCCGTCCACAAGGCGGATTGTCTCAAGGAATTGTATCATGTCGCGGGGAGGTAGATCTTTTCTATTGTTTCGTTATACTCTGACAGGCAGTTGCTGTTTACGGTGATGCCGCCACCACTGCGGAAGTAGAATTTGCCCTGCACCTTCTCTATATAACGAATGAGCACGCCACTGTCGAGCCGCTCGCCATCGTAATATCCAAACACGCCCGTGTAGAAGCCACGCTTTTGCCCCTGCTCTGCTTTGTGGATAAGGTGGATGGTGGCCGTCTTTGGCGCACCTGAGACAGAGCCTGCGGGAAGCATTGAGAGGATGATGTCGCCCAGTTTCGCCTGCCAGTCATTGCTGAGCGTTCCTTTTATCTCGCTGCTTACCTGCAGGATGGAGCGTTGGGGTGTATCTATCTGGTCGATATATCTGAATCGTGCAACCTCTACCTCGTTGGCATTCAGTCCCAAATCATTGCGAAGCAGGTCTACCACCGTAACATGCTCTGCCGTTTCTTTCGGATCATTGAGTATGGTCTCCCTGGCATTTGGCAATGCGGCATCTATTGTTCCCTTCATCGGGTAGGTGGAGATGGTGTTGCCCTCGATACGCACAAAGATTTCTGGCGAGAAGCAAACGAAGTGCTCTGGTACAAGGAGGCAGTACGGGGCTCGCGACGTTTCGAAGATGTCAAGCATCGAGGCGTTGCAGGCAATTGGTGTTTGCACGGTGAGATTGGCAAGGAACGAGTCGCCTCTGTGCAAGCCATGGCTTATGGTGTCGAAGCGTTGTTGATAGGCCTCAAGACTCATGGGGTGAGCGGTGAGGCGTGTATCTATGTCTTTTCGCTTCACGGTGCTGTTGCCTCCTAAAGGTGTCCGGAAGAGAATGTCTTGCTGTTCAAGCGGATTTTCCATGAATATGGCGTTTTCAAGCTCAAAGTCGAACGCAAAGAGAAAAGGTGTATGGGCTGCCGCGCAGCGGTTCATCTGTCTGGCAGCAGTGTGGGGCGAGGTCATTTTCATAAGTTATAGAAGTTTTGGAGCATTTGCAATCCGCAAGGTGTCATGAACGATTCGGGGTGGAACTGGACACCAAACAGCGAGGCGTGCCGGTGTTGCAAAGCCATGACCATGCCGTCACTGGTCTCTGAGACGACCTCAAGGCAATGAGGCAGGCTCTCCTTTTCCACTGCCCATGAGTGATAGCGTGCCACTGTTGTTTCCTGCGCAAGATGCTTGAAGAGCGGTGATGTGTCGTTAACCCTCACTTGTGAGGTGCCGCCGTGCACGGGGTGTGGCAGCTGGTACAACTTTGCCCCGTAGGCTTCCGCCAAGGCTTGGTGGCCCAGACACACGCCAAGATAGGGCACCTTGCCCTCTATGACAGGGAATATTTTAGGCAGAAAGCCCGCCTCTGAAGGCAGCCCGGGGCCGGGGGAGGCCACGATATGGCGGTATCGCAGTAGGGAGGAAAGTGAGATTGCATCGTTCTTCTGCACCTCAAACCGCTCGTTTTCAGGTGCTGCTGCCCGTAAAAGGTGAAAGAGGTTGTAGGTAAACGAATCGTAATTGTCAATGATGAGGGTACACATTGTCATATATACATTTGTGGGTTGATGAAAAGGCTCGCATTGGGATTCCTATGGAAGATAGGATATGGAGAAGTAAACAGTACCACCCTACATCATGCTGCACGGATGGTGCAAAGATAATAAAAAACAAAAGAACGCCACCATCATGGGCTGTTGTTTTTCTATTGTGAGGCCATGGCACGGCTCTTTCATTAAAAAAGTCTTGGTTCTTTTTTGCTAAATAATTACCTGTTGTGTTCGATGGGTGTTAAATTATATTATAAGATTGCAGGTGGAAAGGATAGATGCGAATGCTTTAACTATCTTTGTACAATAAAAACAATATTTTGTATGATGCAAAAACGAATAGTAGGAGCGTGCATCGGCATGTGCATGGTGTGTGCGTCGTGCGTACATCAGTACCAGCTGACGAGTGTTCAGCGCACGCGTATCGTGGTAGACCAGCGCTATGATGCCACGCATGATAAGGTTGTTGAGATGCTGATGCGACCTTATAAAGAAGATATTGACAGCCTCATGGGACCAGTTGTGGGGCGAGTGGCTCGTGACATGAGTGTGAAACGACCTGAAAGCACGCTGTCAAACTTGTTGTCCGACATCCTGGTGTGGGGCGCAAAGAAAGCCAACGATGCACCCGATTTTGCCGTTTACAATATGGGTGGCATCCGTGCGGCATTGGTCAAGGGCGACGTAACCATTGGTGATGTGGTGGATGTGGCGCCCTTTGAGA
Organism: Hoylesella buccalis ATCC 35310; assembly: GCF_000177075.1. Classification (GTDB taxonomy): domain Bacteria; phylum Bacteroidota; class Bacteroidia; order Bacteroidales; family Bacteroidaceae; genus Prevotella; species Prevotella buccalis. Next base: position 17,651 of record NZ_ADEG01000096.1, on the reverse strand, counting down.
ACAAGCTTTGCCTGCTTACGCTCACCGGAGCGCAAGTTCTTCAGCTCTTTGAGCAGATGGCTAGCGTGGGTGGTGAAGGCGTGAGCCGCGAGGTTCGGTTGGTGATTACCAAGGATGGACGACTTAAATCGGCCTTGATTAACGGGAAAGAAATAAATCCAGACGCCAAATATCGCATCGCAACCTTGGACTATCTCGCACAGGGCAATGACAAACTCGTGGCCTTCAAGCACAAAACGGATGTGGTGTCGCCACAGGTTCACGAGAACAACGTGCGCTTCATCATCATCGACTACTTCAAACAACAGGCGGCAAAGCATGAGGAAGTAGATGCGAAGATAGAAGGAAGAATAGTCATAGAATAGATTTGACCATCAAAAAGAAGGAGAAAAAACAAATGAAGAGATACCTGTTTGTAACCATAGCGTTGCTCATGATGGCCGTGATGCCCATGGCGGCGCAAGACAAAACCTTGACCATTCTGCACACCAACGACACGCATAGTTGCATTTATCCCTTGAATCCCAATTTGGCCGACACGATGTTGGCGGGTCGAGGTGGATTCATTCGCCGCATCGAGATGTTGAAGCAAGAGCGGAAGAAAGACCCCGATTTGTTGCTGTTCGATAGCGGTGACTTTAGTCAAGGTTCACCTTATTACACCCTTTACAAAGGTGAAGTGGAGTTGAAGCTGATGAACAGGATGGGCTATGATGCGGGTACGATTGGCAACCATGAGTTTGATTTCGGCATGGAAAACCTCGCTTTTATCCTCCGGAACCTGCGGTTTCCCATTGTCTGCACCAACTACGATTTCACGGGAACGCCTTGTGAAGGTCTGGTCAAGCCTTACTTAATCATCAAGCGCAAAGGCATTAAGATAGGTGTCTTCGGTCTTTCGCCGGCTTTGGATGGACTGGTTGATGCCCAGAAATGCAAGGGAGTGCGGTATTTGGACCCTGTGAAGACGGCTCACGATACGGCTCTGATGCTCAAGCGCGACAAGAAATGCGACCTGGTGATTTGTATTTCACACTTGGGATGGTTGGATGGCAGCGAAGGAGAAAAAGCTATGATTGCTGGTTCGCGGTACATCGACTTAGTCTTGGGCGGTCATTCGCACTCCTATTTCAAGACCCTGATGTACGCAAAGAACCTGGATGGAAAAGAGATTCCCGTCGATCAGAACGGCAAAAACGCCGTTTTTGTAGGTAAACTGAAACTCTCTTTCGCCAAGAAAAAATAAGGAAAAAGGCGCCGAAGCAGCGCCTTGATATCAAATAGCGGTTTGCAATCCGTGGCACTGATGATGTGCCGGAAGGATTGCAGACCGCTTTTTTTTATTCAAAATAGAAGGTGAGCACAATCATTTTGGACCGAGATCGATCCGCGGATTTGGCATACGGAATCATGTTTTTGTCCTTCAACCCATCCGCATGCTTGGCATCGTAGCTGTTGGTCAGGCCAAATAAAAACTTCAATTCGGGTCTTAATTTGAAATAAGGTAGGTAGAAATCGCAGCCAACTCCAACCTCTGCGAATGTTTCATATCGCTTCAAGGCAACGTATTGGTCACTGTTGCCACTCAAATTCACCATGGGATTCACGCCAGCCATGAGGTAAGGACGATGGTTGTTGAAGCGAGGTGCGGCGAAAATCAAGTCGAGTGCGGTAGAGATGTACGCCGTCTTGATATCTTGTCGCTCTTCGATGGGCTGCCCATTCGCATCCTGTTTGTTGAAATTGTGAAACGTCAGGTGGCGATTACCGAAGTACATGGCAGGGGCGATGCGGAACTGAAAGTTGGTACTCAGTCTGAATTCGCCCAGCACGCCCACCGTTAAACCTGCGTCCCAGCGGTCTTGATCGGTCGTAATGAGTGCTTCGCTCGTCGAGCCATCCTCGTGAGTAATGTGCTGTGTGCCAACGTTATTGAACTCAATGTCCTGAAAATGAGTGCCCAGCAGCACGCCGAAATGGAACGGGCGCAGGTCGGTATAGGGCCGATTTTGCACCCTTCGGTCGGGCTGTGCATAGGCAACCATCGCGCATAGCACTAACAGCAGGATGTGAAAAACCTTCTTCATGATGTATCATTAACGCTATTTTTCGGCGGATATTGCCTCGGACGTGTTGGGTTTTGTAGATAAAAAACAGAAACACAAAGTTCTTAATAGTTTTGAAAAAAGTGTCAATCTTATAGTTATCTCGAAAAATATGCTTATTTTTGTTGACATGTCATCCAGTTTGAAGCCTAAACCTGGCGAAGCTCTTCGCTGAGCTTTCTCACCATTCAGCAGGGGCTTGTGATGGCATAGCAAACGGTGAAGCGGAGAAATAGGTGGCTCAATGTCAACCTATTTGCCCACACCATCAGTGTAGAAAGAATGTAACCAAAATCATAAAAACTATGTGTCATTATTTTAGAAAATCTTTTTTAGGAATTACAATGCTTTGCGCGGCCCTGTGTGCAACCACACTAACGGGCTGCACAGACAAGAAAGGAGCCGATTTGGACAACAACCCTTTGATGAAAGAGAGCACGCTACCATTTGGCGCGCCTGATTTTAGTAAAATCAAAACCGAACATTTTTTGCCAGCGATGAAAGCTGGAATCGAAGAACAGCGTGAGGCCATCAAGGCCATTGTGGACAACAAAGACTCGGCGACATTCGAGAACACCATTCTGGCCTACGAAAAGAGTGGGGTGTTGCTCGACCGAGTAACCAGTATCTTCTTCGGACTTACCAGTGCAGACAAGACCCCTGAGCTGGAAAAAGTAGAGAACGAGGCTGTGCCTTTGCTCACCGATTTCGACAACGAGATATCGTTCAACCAACCGTTCTTCGACCGAATCAAATATGTTTACGATCACGAATACGATAAATTGCAAGGCGAAGACAAAAAGTTGTTGGAGGAAGTGTATAAGAATTTCGTGCGTTCTGGGGCTTTGTTGCCAGCAGATAAGAAAAAACGCATGGAGGAAATCAACAACAAAATAGCCAAATTGCAGCAGGATTTTGGTAACATGTTGCCAAAAGCTACCAACGAAGCGGCCATTTGGGTGGACAAGGTTGAAGACCTGGCCGGACTGAGTGAGGCGGATATCGCACAGTGCAAGAAAGACGCTGAGAGCCGTGATGGCAAGGCGCCTTACTGCATCGTGATTACCAACACCACGCAACAGCCCATCTTGGCAAGCCTTGAAAACCGTGCATTGCGCGAGCGTGTGTTCAATGCTTCTATTCATCGTGCCGACGGAACGGGAGATTTCAACACCTTCCCCATCATCGTTGAGATGGCAAAGTTGCGCGCTGAGAAGGCCGAACTGATGGGATTCAAAAATTATGCGGCTTACTCGCTGGACAATACCATGGCGAAAAATATGGACAATTTGAACGCTTTCCTCAAGCAGTTGATTGGTGCTTATACGCCAAAGGCCGATGAGGAAACGCGCGCCATCGAGGCGTATGCGCAGAAAACCATGGGAACTGATTTCAAATTGCAGCCTTACGACCGGTTCTATTATTCGGCTAAGATGAAGAAAGAGCAGTTCAACTTCTCGGAAGATGAGGTGAAACCCTATTTCAACCTCGACTCTGTGCTGGTTAATGGCGTGTTCTTTGCCGCCAACAAGGCTTACGGACTTTCTTTCAAAGAGCGTACCGACCTGCCTACCTACCACAAGGACATGAAGGTATTTGACGTGATGGACAAGGATGGCAAGCAACTGGCATTGTTCTATGTTGACTATTTCCGCCGACCAACCAAGCGTGGTGGCGCATGGATGAGCTCGTTTGCCAAGCAAAGCAAGCTGCGCAACCAGTTGCCTATTATATATAATGTGTGCAACTTTGCCAAGGCTCCGGAGGGACAACCCACGTTGCTTACTTGGGATGAGGCAACCACCATGTTCCACGAGTTTGGCCATGCACTGCACGGAATGCTCTCGAATTGTAAGTACAACACGTTGAGTGGAACAGCCGTGACACGCGACTTCGTAGAGATGCCCTCACAGTTTAATGAGTCGTTTGCCGTCATTCCCGAAGTGTTCGCTAACTTCGCCAAGCATTATAAGACCCAAAAGGCCATGCCGGAAGAGTTGAAACAGAAGATGCTCAACTCACTTCAATTCCATTCTGCCTACGCCCTGGGCGAGAACCTGGCAGCCACCTGTCTGGATTTGGCTTGGCACAACATGCCTTCATCGCAAATCCCTGCGGCCGATAAGGCTGGCGAGTTTGAAACAAAGGCGCTCCAAGGAATTGGGCTTTACAACGTTCAGATTCCTCCACGCTATTCTACTTCGTACTTCAACCATGTGTGGGGTGGCGGCTATGCGGCTGGCTATTACAGCTATCTGTGGTCGGAAGTGCTCGCTGTTAACGTGGCCGACTACTTCAATACGCATGGCGCATTGAAACCAGAGGTAGGTCAGGCTTTCCGTGACAAGGTGCTCAGCCGAGGCAACACGGGCGACCTGATGCAGATGTTCTGCGACTTTACAGGCTTGAAGGCACCGGATGCCAAGGCCTTGTTGAAGGCTCGTGGACTTTGATAGGTCTTCGTCTGACTATTGATTAGATTTTCAATTTGAGCGTTGCCTCATCTTGTTTTCCTGGCTGGTGGCCGATTTTTCAGGCCCATCGATACTGCCAAGTGAAACAAGATGGGGCAACGTGTTTTTATGATAAACTGACTTGTGGCGGAAAACAATCACGCAGAACTTTCCTCATGCCTCGCTCCCAAATTCCATACTTGTATTCTCTTGTTTCCCAGGCGTTTAGAATAGTTCTTTAAAAGCATGTAGATTGCCCGCCAATGTCATTGAGTTTAGCGTCCAAAGTCATTGGGTTTGGCATCCAAATACAATGGGTTTGCGCTCCAAAGTCATGGAGTTTGAAATTTCACCCCAAATACTTGGGCGACCCATGGGTGAAATGTGGCGAATAGGGCGTGCAGCGTAGGGTTGCACCAAGGATTCGCATAACCTTTTTTCTAATCAAGAATTTCAATTTCACATCAAAAAACCTTTTTCATTGAAAGTACCGTGCGTATTCTATGTAAAATAACGTTTTTTACAATCATTGATGCGGTTCATTCAAGGGTTTTTCGTAACTTTGTGGCCAAATACACATAAAAATATGGCTGGAGTAAAACAAATTAAAACAGCGTTGGTTTCCGTCTTTCACAAAGATGGATTGGAGGCACTGTTGGCAAAGCTGCATTCTGAGGGCGTAAAATTCCTTTCAACAGGTGGCACACAACGGTTTATCGAGTCGTTAGGCTACGAATGTCAAACGGTGGAGAGCGTGACTTCTTATCCATCTATCTTGGGTGGACGCGTCAAGACGTTGCACCCCAAGGTGTTCGGTGGCATTCTTGCCCGTCGTGAAAACGAGGGCGACCGTGCGCAGATGCAGCAATATGACATCCCGGCAATCGACTTGGTGGTGGTTGACCTTTATCCTTTCGAGGAGACAGTGGCCAGTGGTGCTTCAGAACAAGAAATCATTGAGAAGATTGACATTGGGGGTATCTCGCTGATTCGCGCTGGTGCTAAAAACTTCAACGATGTGGTTATCGTGCCCAGCAAGAACGAATACGGCATGTTGCAGGACATTCTTGAAAAGAATGGCGCACAGACTACGCTCGAAGAGAGAAAGCAGTTTGCCGAGCGTGCCTTTGGGGTGAGCAGCCACTACGACACGGCTATCCACCAATGGTTTGCAAAATAAAGATGATATAGGCTGGCAGGGGGTGGCTCCGTGTCGGCATTTAGGCCTAAAAATAAAACATAAACAGATATGGGATTTTTTTCTTTTATCCAAGAAATAGCAATGGACTTGGGTACCGCCAACACCATCATCATCAGTGATGACAAGATTGTGGTTGACGAACCGTCGGTTGTTGCACTGGATCGTCGCACCGACAAGATGATTGCCGTGGGTGAGAAGGCGAAGTTGATGTACGAGAAGACGCACGACAACATTCGCACCATTCGTCCGCTGCGCGACGGAGTAATCGCCGACTTTACGGCTTGCGAGCAGATGATGCGTGGCTTAATCAAGATGGTGAGGCCTGGTAGACGCTTGTTCTCAACGTCACTTCGCATGGTCATCGGGGTTCCTTCGGGCAGCACCGAGGTGGAGCTTCGCGCCGTACGCGACTCGGCCGAACATGCAGACGGTCGTGATGTGTACCTGATTTTCGAACCGATGGCGGCCGCCATTGGTATCGGTATCGACGTTGAGGCACCGGAAGGCAACATGATTGTGGACATCGGTGGCGGTAGTACCGAGATTGCCGTGATTTCGTTGGGCGGCATCGTGTCGAACAACTCCATTCGTACGGCCGGTGATGACTTAACGGCCGACATCCAGGAATACATGAGTAGGCAGCACAATGTCAAGGTGAGTGAGCGAATGGCAGAACGTATCAAGATTCACGTTGGCTCTGCGCTGACCGATTTGGGCGAAGAGGCTCCTGAAGATTATGTTGTTCATGGACCAAATCGCATCACGGCTTTGCCGATGGAGGTGCCTGTTTGCTATCAAGAAATAGCGCACTGTCTGGATAAAACCATTGCCAAAATAGAGAATGCCGTGCTGTCTGCTTTGGAGGCAACACCGCCTGAGTTGTACGCAGACATTGTGAAAAATGGCATCTATCTCAGTGGTGGCGGTGCTTTGCTGCGCGGACTTGACAGGCGATTGACTGACAAAATCAACATTCCTTTCCACATTGCAGAAGATCCATTGCACAGTGTGGCAAAGGGAGCAGGCATCGCTTTGAAGAATGTAGACCGTTTCTCGTTCTTGATGAGATAACGGTTAAGGGTTTGTGACACTGAAAATCAATTGTATGCATGCGGAATCTCATTGAGTTTCTTGCAAAACACCACCATTGGTTTGTTTTTATATTGCTTGAAGCTATCAGTTTTACCTTGCTGTTCAGGTACAACAGTTACCAGAACAGCGTGTGGTTCTCGTCCGCGAATGTCGTGACGGGAAAGGTTTATGAGTGGAGTTCGCAACTGGAAAAATTCTTCTCATTGGCCACGGTCAACCAGCATTTGACCCAACGAAATCTGGCTTTAGAGCAAAAAGTTGTGGAGCTTTCAGAGAAGCTGACGGCTGTGACGAAGGATTCATCTTATGTCAAGGCCGATGTTACCCAGCAGTTGTCCCAGTTTAAGCAGATTCCTGCCAAGGTGGTGAGCAACTCTTTGAAGGATGCCAACAACCTCATTACTATTGATAAGGGGTCGGTTGACGGTGTGCGAAAAGACATGGGTGTGGTCAGTGGGACAGGCGTTGTGGGGATTGTATATTTGGTTTCGTCACACTATGCCGTCGTGATTCCGCTGCTCAACACAAAGTCGAATGTGAGTTGCAAGATTGAGAATCGCGACTATTTTGGTTTTCTCAACTGGCAGGGAGGCTCCACCGATCAGGCCTTCTTGGATGACATTCCACGGCACGCACGCTTCAAATTGCACGAAAACATCGTAACCAGTGGTTACTCATCGGTCTTCCCGCCTGGCATTTTGGTGGGAAAGATTTTGCATGTTTACAACTCTCCTGATGGCGTTTCGTATCGGTTGTGTGTTCAGCTCGCCACCGATTTCGCCACATTGCGCGATGTTTCAGTCATTGACAACACGCTGATGAAGGAGCGAATTGAGGTGATGAGGGCTGCGCGTGATTCGATGGAAGTGAAAGATAATTAAAGTTATTGGATATGAGTATAGACATGTTGAAAGGAATATCATTCTTTGTCCTGCTCTTGTTGCTGCAAGTGTTGGTGTTCAACCATATCCATCTCTTTGGTTTCGCCACCCCTTTGCTGTATGTTTACGTCATGTTGCTCTTCCGACGCAACTTCCCTAAGTGGGCAATCTTGTGTTGCGGATTCTTGGGGGGGGTATGTGTTGACATCTTTTCAAACACCCCAGGCTTGGCCGCAGCCAGCATGACGTTCATCGGTTTGCTGCAACCTTACGTGCTGATGTTGTTCTTGCCGCGCGAGAGTGCTGATGATTTGCAGCCGTCTATGCGGTCGTTGGGCGTGGCATCGTTTTTAAATTATGCCTTGTTGCTGGTGTTTTTGTACTGCATTGTCTTTTTCACGCTCGAGGCTTTCAGCTTCTTCAACTGGATGCAATGGCTCAAATGCGTGGTCGGCAGCACGGTACTGACATTGATATTGCTGCTCACTTTAGAAAACATGCGGAAGAGTTAGTGGGTTGATGAGGCTTTTGTTGCGGATGAATGAAGGATTATAATCTTGAAAAACGTAGATATGTCATAGCCGGGGTGGCCATCGTGATTGTGGTCATCTATATCATTCGTCTGTTTACCTTGCAGTTGTTAAGCGATGATTATAAGAAGAATGCCGACAGTAACGCCTTCCTCAAAAAGATAGATTATCCCTCTCGTGGCATCATTACCGATCGCCATGGCAAACTCATGGTGTACAACCAGCCTGCTTACGACATCATGGTGGTGATGAATGAGCAGAAAAACAGGATTGACACCCTCGAGTTTTGTGAAGCCTTGGGCATTACCAAAGACTTTTTTAAAGCGCGCATGACCGAGATTAAGGATAGAAACAAAAACCCCGGTTATTCGCGTTTTACGCAACAACTCTTCATGAGTCAGTTGAGCGACAAAGAGTTCAGCGTGTTTCAAGAGAAGATGTATCGCTTTCCGGGGTTCTATGTTCAGAAGCGAAGCATTCGGCAATATCAATATCCTTACGCAGCACATGTGTTGGGAGATGTGGCCGAGGTTTCGCCAAGTGACATCGAAGGCGATGACTATTACCAGGCTGGCGACTATATAGGAAAGCTGGGTGTGGAGCGTTCTTACGAGAAACAGCTGCGTGGACAGAAGGGTGTTCAGATTTTGTTGCGTGACGTACATGGCAAAGTTCAGGGGAGTTATCAAAACGGCGAGCTTGATACCAAGCCCATTCCGGGCAAGAACCTCACCCTATCTCTCGACCTTAATCTGCAAGCGTTGGGTGAGAGATTGCTGCAAGGCAAGATAGGAAGCATCGTTGCCATTGAGCCTTCCACGGGCGAAGTGCTGTGCATGGTGTCGTCACCCACCTACGATCCGCGTTGGATGGTGGGGAAGAAAAGGGGGAAAGTTCATCATGCGTTGCAGCGAAACCAATGGAAACCGCTGCTGAACCGCAGCATCATGGGACAGTATCCACCGGGGTCAACCTTCAAAACCACCCAGGCTTTGACCTATCTCTCAGAGGGAATCATCTCTCCTTCCACGCCATTCGCCTGCCATCGCGGATTCTATTACCGCGGACTTCACGTGGGTTGTCACGGTCATGCCTCACCCCTAGCGCTGGTACCGGCCATCAGTACGTCGTGCAACGCTTATTTCTGTTGGGGATTGTACTATATGATAGGCAACCGACGCAAATACAAGAACGTGCAAACCGCCATGGACACTTGGCGCGACTACATGGTGAGTATGGGCTTTGGCTATAAACTTGGCATCGATTTGCCAAGTGAAAAGCGCGGATTGATACCCAATTCGGCTTTCTATGACAAAGCCTATCATGGTTCATGGAATGGCTTGACCATCATTAGTATCTCCATTGGACAGGGAGAAGTGAACCTCACTCCCTTGCAAATTGCCAATCTTGGGGCAACCATTGCTAACCGAGGCTACTATCATGTGCCTCATGTGGTGCGAAAAGTGCAAGGCGAACCGCTCGATACCCTGTTCACTCGCCGCCATTACACCAAGGCCAACAAGCGGGCATACGATTATGTTGTGGCGGGAATGCGTTCGGCTGTTGAGCGCGGAACCTGCCGAGCAGCCAACCGAGCTGATTATGCTGTGTGCGGAAAGACAGGTACGGCGCAGAATCGGGGACACGACCATTCGGTCTTCATGGGCTTTGCTCCGATGAACAATCCAAAGATAGCCATCGCCGTTTATGTGGAGAATGGAGGATTTGGAGCCGATTTTGGTGTGCCAATCGGTTCTCTCATGATGGAACAATATATTAAAGGATCGCTTTCTCCGGCATCGGAAGCGAAAGCAAAAACAATGCAAAATCGTAGAATAGGATATGGCTCGAGTAACCGATAAACCCTCTGGAGTGTTTCGTTCACTTGACTGGTGGACCATTCTCATCTACATGGCGCTGCTCATCTTTGGGTGGCTCAGTGTGTGTGGAGCCAGCTACACCTACGGCGACACCGATATTTTCAGCCTCAGTACGCGGTCGGGTATGCAGATTGTGTGGATTGCCACCTCCGTCTTCTTAGGCATGGTGCTGGTTTTACTCGATGATAGATTCTACGATATGTTCTCGTACATCATCTATGTCGCATTCCTCGTGCTGCTCTTTGCCACCATCTTCAATCCGCATGACATCAAGGGTTCGCGCTCATGGTTGGTGCTGGGACCGATTAGATTGCAGCCCGCAGAATTTGCGAAGTTTGCAACAGCGTTGGCCGTGTCGAAGTTCATGGGGCGCTATGGCTTTGACATTCATCAATGGAAAGACTTTGCCATCGCCATTGGCATCGTCCTGTTGCCCATGCTCTTCATCATTGCGCAGAAAGAAACAGGTTCTGCCTTGGTTTATTTATCGTTCTTCCTGATGTTCTATCGCGAGGGAATGCCAGGCAGTGTGTTGTTTACAGGCGTGGCAATGGTGATTTATTTCGTGTTAGGTATCAAGTATGAGGATACCGCATTGTGGTCGCTACCCGTTTCTGCGGGCAAGTTTATGGTGCTGTTGTTGGTTCAGGTATTCTCGGCTTCGATGGTGTATCTCTATTGTAAGGATAAGCGGCAAGCCCGTTTTATCTTGTTGGTTTGCTTGGGAGTTACCGCTCTATCGCTGCTTTTTGCGCAGTTTGTGCTTCCTTTTGACGTGATTTGGGTGCAGCTCATCGTGTCCTTCGTGTTGATTGGTTATCTGACTTATTGTTGGCTGGCCAGCCAAATGAGGAGTTATCTCTACATCGCCTTGTTTGCTGTTGGTTCCATCGTGTTCTTCTATTCGGCCGACTATGTGCTCAATAACGTGATGAAACCGCACCAACGTGTGCGCATCACCGTGCTGTTGGGGTTGGAAGAAGATGTGGCCGGTGCGGGTTATAACGTCCATCAGAGTGAGATTGCCATTGGTGCGGGCGGACTAAGGGGGAAAGGATTCCTCAATGGAACCCAAACCAAGCTGAAGTTTGTACCCGAACAAGATACCGATTTCATCTTTTGTACGGTGGGAGAGGAAGAAGGATTCATTGGTTCTGCCGGCGTGTTGGTGCTTTTCTTGGCGTTAATCTTGCGACTCATCAAGCTGGCCGAACGCCAACCGTTTGCTTTTGGGCGCATCTATGGCTATTGTGTGGCCAGCATTTTTCTGTTCCATGTCTTCATCAATGTGGGCATGGTGTTGGGACTTACGCCTGTCATCGGCATTCCGTTGCCGTTTTTCAGTTATGGCGGTTCGTCGCTTTGGGGCTTCACCCTCCTGTTATTCATCTTCCTCAGGATAGACGCGGGGCGCAACTTGGTGCACACCTAAGCTACCAATTTCTCAAAAGCGCCAAACCGTTTACCGTTTCGTCAGGCTCACTCCCACGTTGCTGATGCCTGGTAAAATCTCTCTTTTCATGTCATGACGCACGCTGATGTGCAGCGAATCACCTTCGTGTAAGTCCATAGAAGTGATGTCAAACGCATATTGATAGTAGCCAATTCCTTGTCCCTTGGGCACCCCATTGGCCCCAATGAGCGCGCAATTGAGCGTGTCGACGTATTTGGTATGCGCCGGATGAACGGTTTGCTCAACGATGAGCGTGAGTCCCATGAAAGGATATTCGTTGTTGATTCGCAGGGCCAGCGCCGATTGGTAGCGTCCCGAGGTTTTCAACTTGGGCACATCAAACGCCAGACTGTCATTCTTTTCCCAGCCTGCCAGGGGTGTATGACGAAAGGTGTCATACACTTTTTTTTCGTTGCAAGCTGCAAAAAGGATGCAAAGGATGAGTGCTACCCCCAACTTTCTCATGTCCTATCAATTATCTGCCTGACGTTCTTGATTGTCTTTTCGGGCCGTTCTCGGCCTGCGGTTTTGGTTGTTTCTGCGCCGATTGTTATTGTTTGCCCGTCTTGCATTGCCATCTGAAGCCTCCGTGTTGGGCCTTTTCTTTCGGTTTTTGTTTTTGTCAAACCTGCTGATGTCAGCACCGGCAAGCAAATCTTTAGGCTTGTGTTCTTCTTTCTTCTGCCCATCATTCAAGAGCGAAGCCGGCTTTTCGCCCCGCTTGTTCATCTCGATGATTTCCTGGATGCGTTGGATATCAATCGTCTCGAGGTCCACGGCAGCGTTTTTTTCGGTAGAGTAGGTCACCATCCCTGTGAGGATGTCTGCCTTGAAATGATAATAATCCTTGTCCGCCGTGTGCAACACAATCTCCCTGCTGGGCAGCTTCCGGCTGGCTTCCAGATAGTCGTCGGCCTCATAGTTGAGGCAGCATTTCAGTTTGGCGCACATTCCGGCCAACTTTTGTGGGTTCAACGAGATGTCTTGGATGCGCGCCGAATTGGTGCTGACCGATACAAAATTCTTCATCCAGGTGGCGCAACAAAGCTCTCGTCCACACGGTCCGGTGCCGCCAATGCGCCCTGCTTCCTGCCGGGCACCAATTTGTTTCATCTCAATGCGCACGTGGAAGGTTTCGGCCAGCACTTTGATGAGCTGCCTGAAGTCAACGCGTTCGTCGGCAATATAGTAGAAGATGGCCTTGTTGCCGTCGCCCTGATACTCCACGTCGCCTATCTTCATTTGCAGACCAAGGTCCTTCGCAATCTTTCTACTCTGTATCATGGTGTCGTGTTCGCGAGCCTTCGCCTCCCTGTATTTCTCCATGTCCACCTCTTTGGCGATGCGGTAGATGCGTTTAATCTCATCTTGCGACCTCAAATTGGCCTTCTTGATTTGCAGCTTCACCAGGCTCCCGGTGAGCGTCACCACGCCAATGTCGTGTCCCGGACTGGCTTCTACGGCCACGATGTCGCCCTTTTTCAGGTCTAACCCGTTCACGTTGTGGAAATATCCCTTTCGGGTATTCTTGAACTGAACCTCCACCAAGTCGGTCGTCAGGTTGTTTCCTGGGATGTCGGCCAGCCAGTCATAGGTGTTCAACTGCTTGTCTTGGCGGCCACACGAGTGTCGGCAGAGGCCTCTGTCACACCCGTTGGCTATCTTGAATTTCATATTTTTGTAATCCATTGTGTAAAAGTTGAGTGGGAGAATGCCGCTGTCACGATTGTCGGCGGTGTGCCTTCTCGTGGACGACATTCTTGTATATATTGTTATTTTTTGATGAGCAGAACAATCATTTCCAACACCATGTTAAAGAAAACAATCTTTGCATTGGCGTTTTGCCCGATGTCTCTTCGTGCCGAGGCGAACAGTTCTTCAATCTCCATGACGTTGGCTTCGTTGATGAATCGGGCGAAGTTCTTGGCAAAATCCTCCTCTTCCATCGTCATATAGTTCAGCTCGGGCAGACGGAAGTTGTACATAAAGTTTTCGCGAACCATTCTGCTGAAGTAGTCCAGCATGCGCCGCTGCTTCTCTCGTCCGTAGCCGGCAACGCCCTCTGTCCATTTCTTCAGTTCCTTCACGTTGCGCATGTACGCCAGTCGCATCAGTTGTTTGAAGGTTTCCAGAAACTGTCTGTTCTCGTTGTCAGCATCCAGCGTTTCCAGTGCTTTCAGCCAGTTGCCGTTGGCCGTGCGTGCTATGCGGTGCGCCATGTCGGCTTCCAGTCCGCGTTTTTCTACCAACGCCTGCTCAATGGCCTGGTCGTCAATGCGCCTCACGTCAATGCGTTGCACGCGGCTTCGGATGGTTTCGAGCAGTTTTTCGGGCTCCTCGCACACCAGGATGAACAGGGTTTGCAGCGGCGGCTCTTCCAGTAGCTTGAGCAGTTTGTTGGCACAAACCTGATTCATGCGCTCGGGCAGCCAGATGAGGGAGATTTTATAACCGCCCTGACTCGATTTCAAGCTCAGCTTGCGGGTCAGCTCATCGCTCTCTGCCTCAAATATTTGGGCTTGCTGCGTGGTGGCCTTCATGCGGTCGAGCCATTGATCCATGCTGAAATAGGCGCCTTCTTTGAGCAGCGTTCGCCATTCCCTGCCAAAGTCGTCGCTCACCATCTTGTGGTCAGACGAGGTGCCTGTTGGGCGAATCACGGGGAAGGTGAAGTGCAAATCGGGATGCTCCCAGTTGCGCAGCATGGCCTCGGCATTGGTCACGGCATGGTCGTTGTTCAGCACCGACTGCCCCTCTTCGTTGCGTTCGCCCAGCAAATAGGAGGCGAAAGCCAAGGCCAAGGCCAGCTTGCCACTGCCGTACGGGCCGCAAAGCATGATGGCATGGGGCACACGGTTCTCGCGCACCAGCTGTAAAAGGCGCGCCTGAGCGTCTTCCTGTCCGATTACTTCGCTGAATTTCACTGTTTCAAAATCGTTGTTGTGGGCCGTTGCCAGCTGCCTTTCCAGCTCGAGCCATCTGTTTGCAAAGTTAGTAAAAAATTCATGAATTATGCTTTGCCCTGCCGATTATTTGTCACTTCCAGGCCAAGCATGCCATCAGATGTTCCGCTCCCGTCAGTTGCCCTCATCATCTAACACAAGGGCGATGGATTTCAATCTCCATGCCTTTACCTGCTAAACCCGTTGACTTTACCCGCCAATCTTCATGCCTTTGCCCTCCAATCTCCATGCTATTGAAAGACGGTTTCTGGATTTTTGTCAACGTGTTGGATTTCAGGTAGTTGCGAGCATAATACAAGAAGCCAGACTTGCCATCCCTCGCGTGCGGGATGAGAAGCATTTTGAAGTTGAATCTATCTTTTTGATATAAATATCGTAATATTGGTGTAATTCACCAAAAGTGACTACCTTTGGGTGTTAAAACATGAAAGAAGCAGAACGAAAACACTTTGACAAATCAACTATTTTACCGAATTTTGTCGTGAATGAGGCTGCTTGCCGAAACATTGGAAAACAACTTTAAATCCCAATAAGATGAAAAGAGCATGTAAATTGAAATTCTTTATTTTGTCGGTGGCAACGTGGCTGTATTCGTCAGGGGCCTCGGCACAGAGCAATTTTACGATGAGCGGCGCACTGACCGATGTTGGAAACGACTCCATCCTCGTGGAGTATGTAGAGCGAAATCCAGACAAGAAGATCATCAATTTTGCTATGCCCGTCAACAACGGCCATTTTAATTTTTCGCTTTATATAGACAAGGCCTACCAAGGGAGTCTTCGGTTGAAATCCAGTCCCCAAAAGGTCATGTACTTTTTCTTTGTCCCCAACGAATTTGTCAACATAGAAGGAGATTTCATCGACGAGTATAGCGTCCGCA
Organism: Hoylesella buccalis ATCC 35310; assembly: GCF_000177075.1. Taxonomy (GTDB): domain Bacteria; phylum Bacteroidota; class Bacteroidia; order Bacteroidales; family Bacteroidaceae; genus Prevotella; species Prevotella buccalis. Next base: position 2,213 of record NZ_ADEG01000096.1, on the reverse strand, counting down.
TTTCGGGCAGCGCATTCTATCACCAGTACGCCAAAGTGACGGACGTGGGAAGGCCTTTCCACAAGGAATTTGGCATCGCCAAAAAAGAGTATGAGGCGGGAGTGGCTGCCGGTGACAATGCCGTTCGGCTCGACAGCATACGCAAAGCCGCCAACCGTGACATCAATCGGCGCAGGCACTCTGTGGTCGAGGAGTACATCGTACAGCATCCCGACGAGGACGCCACGGCGACTTTGGTGCTTGACGTGAATATGGACCGTGTGGTTCCGGTCATACGGAAGCTTAGTCCCGCAGTGCGCAACGGTCGTTTCAAAGGATATTTGGATATGTGGCAGGAAGCCTTTGAACGGATGGCCGTGATGAGGAAAGCTCGGAAAGAAGTAGCCGATACGGCTAAAGTAGGCGCGATGGCCCCCGATTTTTCCCTCCCCACGCCACAAGGCGATACGCTCACGCTCAGTTCCCTGCAGGGTAAATATGTGCTGCTGGACTTCTGGGGCTCATGGTGCACATGGTGCATCAAGGGATTTCCCAAAATGAAAGAATGCTATGCCCAATACGGCGACCGCATTGAGTTTGTGGGCATCGATTGCAACGACAAAGCCGAAAAATGGAAACAGGCTTTGAAGAAATACCAGTTGCCGTGGCCGCAGGTGAGAGACGGCGATGCGAAGGTCGAGACCGCATATAGAGTGAAAGGCTATCCTTATAAGGTGCTGATAGGTCCCGATGGGAAGATATTGAAAACTTATTTGGGCGAGGTGGAGACGTTCTATCAGGAGTTGGGCCAAATCATAACCTCTGACAAAGAATAGTGCCAGACGTTTTTCAACTAATTAGGGTCTACTAATTAACTATAACTATCTGACAATTAACTATTTATGTTGTGTAAAGTTTGGTCAATTCGCCCAAAATGACTACCTTTGGATGTTAAAACATTCAAGAATCGAGGTGAAATACTAATCACAAAATCGCAGTCACGACCTGTTTGAATTTCAGGAGACACTTTTGGGATTGAGCAAATCCAACCGTTGGGTCAAGCTGGCCGACCACTTTCCCTGGGACAGGATAGAGAGGGATAAAGACATTTATACAATATCATTAAACATCATTATCAATATGTTTCATAACTTACTGATTAATAGTTATTTAATGACATGATTTGAAAATATATTTATCTATTGACAATGAAAGTTCCAATCTCCTATGATTTTTTGTGGGTCAAGTGGTGGGTCAAAACACTTCCCTACTCCACAGGCAAGAATTTACTGAACCAATCTGCCAATGGTAAAGGACAGCTATTTATCCAAAAGCATATATATTGAAAGCCTTTTAGTTAAAAATGTGTTTTAGGAATAAGGATTATTCTTGTAAAACTTGTATGAATGTAGAGAAAAACGTATGTTTGTAGTCGTTAAAAATGTGTATTTACACAAAATAAAAGAGTAGAGAATATGGATATAAGCAGAGATAAGTATCTGAATCAACTTATTCACAGTTGTGGCAATGGTTTAATAAAGGTGATAACAGGTATGCGCAGATGCGGTAAGTCATATCTGCTATTTACACTTTTCAAAAACTATCTGCTTGAGCATGGGGTAAAGGAAGATCATATCATAGGAGTAAATCTTGAAAACCGTCTGAATAAAAGTTTGAGAGATCCGGATGTCCTACTGCAGTACATAAACAGCCGTCTGTCATCAGATGGTCACTATTATGTGATGCTGGATGAGGTACAGATGGTCAGTGAGTTTGAAGATGTCTTGAACTCATTTCTTAGCATCAGCAATGTTGACGTGTTTGTGACAGGCTCGAATGCGAAGTTTCTGTCGAAGGATGTCATTACAGAGTTCCGTGGCCGTGGCGATGAAATACACGTGCGCCCACTGACTTTCAAAGAAGTGGCAGATTTTCGCGGAAACTATTCACAAGAACTAATTCGCGAATATATGCTGTATGGTGGCTTGCCTCAGGTAGTGCTTGAGCAAGACATAGAAAAGAAGGTTAACTATCTGGAGCAGCAGATGGAGCATACCTATTTGCGTGACATTAAAGAACGCTATGATGTGCGTCAGGACAGCGACCTTGCAGAACTGGTGGATATTATGGCTTCCTGTGTTGGTGGATTGACCAATCCACCAAAAATAGCAGACACATTCAAAAGTGTTAAGCATAGTAGCATTTCGATAGATACCATACGCCTATATCTTGGA
>NZ_ADEG01000097.1 GCF_000177075.1 Hoylesella buccalis ATCC 35310 | reverse complement strand
CGTTCAATTCGTTGTTAAAACAAAAAAATATAATTGTTTTTGAAGACAAACGACCTTTGCAAATGAAAGGGGCATGGACGTGGACGAAATGAGAAGCATGAGGAACATTAACTGTGAATTTTCTTGACAACAAGGTGCGTCATAATTCGCTTATTCGCGAACAAAGAGACCAATCGTCGCAAATTCGCCCAAAATAAGACAGTTTTCAAATTGCGCTGACAATCAACATATTACAAGTAAACATCTGCACCAAGAACCTACTTATCGAGCCTTTGTGAGCCAAAAGCATTGCTATAAAGGTGAAATCTACATGCTTTTGCATGCCTAACCCATGCAAATTGGCCATCAAAACGATGCTTCTACGACGAGAAAAGTCGATATTTTTTTGGTAAAACTCGAGTTTTCAGAGGAAAAAGCCTGCTGCTTGCTTCCTGTTTGCCTATTGATTTTTTCCAGATGGCACATTTCCAAGTGCTGTTTTAGAGGCATCAAACAGATAAAATATTGAACAAATCTCCTACTACGAAGCAGCATTTTTCAACAACGAAAAACGCGAAAGTAACTAAAAACGTTGTATGATTTACCACAAAAACACCAAATGAAACACCACAAAAGTTTATGATGAAATGCCACAAAAGTTTATGATGAAACACCACAAAAGTTTATGATGAAACACCACAAAAGTTTATGATGAAACACCACAAAAGTTTATGATGAAACACCACAAAAGCTTATGATGAAATGCCACAAAAGCTTATGATGAAATGCCACAAAAGTTGATGATGAAACAGCGCAATTCATGGTTTTAGGCATCCAAAAATATCAGTTTTTTCTTGCAAATATAACTGAATATCAATAACTTTGCATACATAATCAATCACGGTTACAATATGAGTTATTCACATAGAATTGCAGACCTTCAACTGGCAGAGCATCTTGAGGCTTTTGGGGCAGTACTCATAGAGGGTCCTAAGTGGTGCGGGAAGACAACAACTGCACAACAAATGAGTAAAAGTGTCGTAAAAATGCAGGATCCGGAGATGCAGGAAGAATACGCTGCAACTGCCGCTTCAAAACCATCCTTGCTGTTGTTGGGTGAAACACCTCGCCTTATAGATGAGTGGCAGGACGCTCCTATACTTTGGGATGCTGTGCGCACAATGGTGGACGAGCGTCAGGTTCCAGGACAGTTTATTCTTACCGGATCTACCGTTGTTGACAGAAGTAAGATTCACCATTCTGGTACGGGTAGGATATCACGAATGAAGATGTTGCCAATGAGTCTATGGGAATCGGGAGAGTCGAACGGAAAAATCTCTCTTCAAGAATTGTTCGATAATAAAGACTTGGACATAGATGGCATTACTTCTGGCATGAAGATAGAAGACCTTATTTACGCAGCTTGTCGTGGCGGATGGCCTGCATTTCTTAACATGCAGAGTGATAAGGCGAAGTTGCTGATTGCACGCAACTATGTGGATGCCATCTGTAGAGACGATATCTCAAGAGTAGACGGCATACAAAGAGACGAACGGACTACTCGTGCCATATTACGTTCATACGCTCGTAACATTTCTACATTGGCAAAAAACACAGCATTATTAGCTGATGTAACGTCATCTGGGGAAGTGTCACTCACGATGAGCACGTTCTTAGATTATGTAGCATCCCTGAATAAATTGTTTGTTATTGACGACATTGATGCGTGGTGCCCTGCCGTTAGGAGCAAGACAGCAATTCGAAGTGGTATAAAGCGGGCTTTCGTAGACCCTTCCATTACAATTGCAGCTTTAGGACTTTCTCCTGAAGCATTAATGACTCAGCTCAAAACCTTTGGTTTCATCTTTGAACAGATGTGTGCGAGAGATCTTCGGGCTTACACGCCAGGCTTTGGCAATCATTTGTCATACTATCGTGACCGCTACGGACTGGAAGCCGACCTTGTGCTTCATCTCGACGATGGACGCTATGCGCTGATAGAATGTAAGCTTGGCAGCCGTGAAATAGAAGAAGGAGCCAAACATCTTTTGGAAATAAAACGTCTCGTTCAAGAGTATAATAAAACAGAAAAGCAGGTGCCGTTGCGCGAACCCGACTTGATGATTATCATGACAGGTGGCAGTATGGCTTACACACGCCCAGACGGAGTAAAAGTAATACCGCTTGCTTGTTTGAAAGATTAAAGGGCGGTTCATGAATGATATAAGCAAGGACATGGGTTATCAGGAATTCCTTGCAGGGATAAAAGAACTGCCAAAGGGTTCTTAAACAAATTCGTGAGAGAGCAGCGATAGGGATTTTCCCCTCACGGTTTAGGGAAAAACCTTTTCGTCCATGCGTGATAATCACTACATTTGCGATGTGATGAAGAATGAGAAACGGATGGATGGAAACAACGCATCGTTGCTGTTCTGTTATCCACAAGGACATCACAAGGACGTAAATATTCACAACATTAAAAATATTTCATGATGAAAAAGCTGATTATTTCCCTGATTTCCTTGTTTGTACTCACGGTGTCAGCCCAGGCCATGAGTTACAATCAAGCGCGTCGGCAGGCCCTGTTCCTGACGGACAAGATGGCTTACGAGCTGAACCTCACCGATGACCAATATGAGGCTGCATACGAGATTAACCTCGACTACCTGATGAGCATCGACCACTACGACGACCTGTACGGCCTCTACTGGGAGCGCCGCAACCTGGACTTGAGTTACATTCTGCTCGATTGGCAGTATCGCATGTACCGCGACGCCACCTATTTTTATCGCCCGCTTTATTGGAACGCAGGCTATTGGCACTTCGGTGTGTACGCCCGCTATCCATACCGTGACTACTTTTATTTTGGTACACCTCACTTTTACGCCGTGTACCGTGGAGGCCACAGCTGGCACTGCAACGGCAACCGATCGTGGTATTATGGTCGCGACTACGGTCCCAGACGAGGTTATGATGGGATAGGCATGCGCGATGGATACAATCGTGGGTATTATAACAACGGCAGCCGCTCGTTCGGCAACGGCCCGCGTCGCATTATCTCCACCTATGACAATTCGTCAAGAAGCTACGGCTCGAGTAGTAGTCGCCGCTACAACGCTGCACCCAACCGCAGTAGTAGCAGCTTTGGCAACCGACAGAGCAGCACGCGTACCACCGTTACCCAACCGGGTTCGTTCGGCAACGGCAGCCGAAGCGGAGGCAGCTTTGGACGTGACGAGTCGACAGGCGTTAGGTCGACCGTACCGAACCGTACGTTCACACCTGACCCATCCTCGCCATCCAGAAGTTCCTCACCAAGCCGGTCTTACAGCTCGCCATCGAGAAGCTATAGTCCACCGTCAAGGAGCTATTCTTCACCCAGCCGCTCTTACAGTTCGCCATCGAGAAGCTATAGTCCACCTTCCAGGAGCTATTCAGCACCCAGTCGTTCCTATAGTTCACCATCCAGAAGCTACAGTCCACCATCAAGGTCAGGTGGCAATTCGAGGGGAACACAAGGTGGCGGCAGAAGTTTTGGAGGCCGTAGGTGATTGATTCTTTTCCATAAAGACGTGATTATTCGCTGGGCTCTTACTTATTGAAGGTTCAGCACTCTCACTTCAGCGTTTTCCATTTTCTTGATCTCACTCATGGGTCGATGATGGAAAACACTCTGTATCGCCTTGTTGATGATGCCATGTCCCACGGCCAACACAGTTTGATGGGGGTAACGGCTGCTCATCTCTTCGAGAAACTGTCGGGCGCGATGCTTCATCTCTTCCAACGACTCTACATTCTCGGGAAAGGGTAAGTCTTTCAAATCGGGAATGTATCTGCCCGTAAAGTCACCCCAATCGCGCTCGCGCAGCAGCGGTGTTGTCTGCACCTTGATGCCGTGCGGTGCGGCTATCACCTCGCAGGTCTCCATGGCCCGATGCAAATCACTGGCCACAAACGCATCAACATGCAACAGCCTAAACCGTTCGCGCAGTTGTTCAGCCTGTCTGAGGCCAACCACATTGAGTCTGCCTTGCGTCTGTCCCTGCATGAGGTGGGCGGCATTGTCCACCGTTTCACCATGTCTGACCAAATACAATGTTGTCATAGATATGGAATATTAGGATACAAAAATACGAAAAGTATTGCATTTGTGGGAGATAGTTCGTACATTTGTAAACATATTACAAATCGTATGAAAACAGTACAAAACACATTCATCCGTGCGCTGGTGTCCATTATCATTGGCGCATTACTCATCCGTTACCGCGAAGAAACCGTTACATGGCTCACCATCCTCATTGGTGTGCTATTCTTGATTACCGGACTCATATCGTGTATCACCTACCTTATTGACCGCAAGCACCGCGACGACACCGTGGTGTTTGACGCCAACGGTCGGCAAATCTCCGGCTTCCGCCCCACCTTCCCCGTGGTGGGCATCGGCAGTATGGTGCTAGGTGCCGTACTGGCACTGATGCCTACCGTCTTTACAACTGGATTGGTGTACATCATCGCCGCCGTGCTTATATTGGGAGCCATCAACCAGTTTGTGGTGTTGGCGGCCATCAACCGCATCATCCGCGTACACATCATCTTCTGGCTGCTGCCCTGCGTGGTGCTTTTCATCGGTGGCATCGCCATCATAAAACCCCAATGGATAGCCCAGGCACCGCTCTTCGTCATTGGTTGGACGCTGGTGCTGTATGGTGTCATCGAGTGCATCGATGCCTTTAAGGTAATGTCGGTGAACCGAAAATACAAGCAAGCACCCACCAGCCCCACAGCGACAGATGCCGTTGAAACGACAGCCGAGCCTGTTGAATCTGCTGAATCTGTTGATGAAACTGCCGCCTCCATGGACAAACCAGCACTGCCAACCGATGCTGAACAAACAAATTTATAAGGCATCCGTTATATGTTGCACATGTTGTTGTATTAAAAAATGAAAGAAAAACCAACCTACCCTCACCCTAGGAAGACAAGTCCCATCGCATGGGTGCCTACACTGTATTTCGCCATGGGCATGCCCTTTGTGGTGCTCAACATGGTGACGTCGCTGATGTACAAAGGCATGGGTATCTCTGACACGCAAATCACCTTTTGGACAGGACTGATTATGCTGCCTTGGACATTGAAGCCCATCTGGAGTCCATTCCTTGAAATCTACAAGACCAAGAAGTTTTTTGTGGTGCTTACCCAGTTGCTTTGTGGCTTGATGTTTGCTTTGTTGGCTTTCGCCTTGAACCTTTCCGACTTCTTTGCCATCACCATTGGCATCCTGGCCGTGATTGCCATGAGCGGTGCCACACACGACATCGCCGCCGACGGAACGTATATGTCGGTGCTGTCTACCGAAGAACAAGCACGTTGGATAGGCTGGCAAGGTGCGTTTTACAACGTGGCGAAGATATTTGCCACGGGTGGGCTGGTGTATCTGGCGGGAATATTCATCAAGAGCTATGGCGTGACCAAGGCGTGGATGTTCATCATGCTCATCGTTGGTGTGACCATGCTGGCATTGGGATGCTACCACTTTTTCATCCTTCCAACTGACGGCAAACCGACCCAACACAAGAAGAGTGCCCGTGAGGTATGGACGGAGTTGTGGGCAGTGTTTGTGGAGTTCTTCCAAAAGAAACACATTACCTATTATATATGCTTCATCATCCTCTATCGGTTTGCCGAAGGATTTGTGATGAAGATTGTGCCGCTTTTCCTCAAAGCACCTGTTTCGGAGCAAGGATTAGGCATGACAGAGCAACAGATTGGTCTGTGCTATGGCACTGTGGGTGCTGCCGCCTTCGTGATTGGTTCTATCTTGGGCGGCTACTATATCGCTCATCGGGGATTGAAGAAGAGTCTGTTTTCGTTGGCCTTGGTATTCAACGTGCCATTTGTGGCGTATAACCTGTTGGCCATTTACCAACCACAAGACCTTATCTTCATAGGCAGTGCCATTGGACTGGAGTACTTTGGCTACGGATTCGGATTCGTGGGACTGACGCTCTTCATGATGCAACAAATCGCGCCAGGCAAGCATAAGATGTCACACTATGCCTTTGCCAGTGGCATTATGAACCTTGGCGTGATGTTGCCAGGCATGATGAGTGGTGCCGTGAGTGACGCATTGGGCTACCGACACTTCTTCGTGTTCGTGTTACTATGCACCATTCCCGCCTTACTCATCACTTGGTTTGTACCGTTTGGAGCCTCCACTAACCCCTCCGAAGGAGGGGAATAGATAGCCGAGAACTTTGAACTTTGAACTTTTTTTTAGAGAGGCTATCAACTGGTGAACTTGTAAACTATAGACTCGTCAACTAAAACTATCAACTCGTGAACTTGTAAACTAAAAACTCGTGAACTAAAAAAGTCTATCTACTCCCCTCCCTTTTGGGGAGGGGTAGGGGGAGAGGCTTCAACTCGTAAACTGAAATAACATTTCTATGTCCAAATTAATCATTCAAGGGCAACCTTTGCCCAACATGCCGTGGGAAGACCGTGCGGCAGATTGTAAAGAAGTCATGTGGCGTTGTTCGGCGAATCCCATTATTCCAAGGAATTTGCTACCCACCTCCAACAGTATTTTCAACAGTGCCGTAGTACCTTTCAAAGACGGCTACGCTGGTGTGTTCCGCTGTGATGACACCAACCGTAGAATGGTATTACACGTCGGTTTCAGCGATGACGGCGTGAAATGGAACATCAACGAAGAGCCGCTGCGTTTTGAATGCGACAACGAGGAGATTGGTGAATGGGTGTACGGTTACGACCCTCGCGTGTGCTTTATCGACGACCGTTACTACGTCACCTGGTGTAACGGCTATCATGGACCTACCATTGGCGTGGCCTACACGTTTGATTTCAAAACCTTCCACCAATTGGAAAATGCGTTCCTGCCCTACAATCGCAACGGTGTGATGTTCCCCAAGAAGATCAATGGCAACTTTGCCATGCTCAGTCGCCCGAGTGATACGGGACATACTCCTTTCGGAGACATCTTTTACAGCGAATCTCCCGACTTGGTATACTGGGGCAAGCATCGCCATGTGATGTCGCCTGCCGCCTTTGAGGTAAGTGCATGGCAGTGCATGAAGATAGGCGCCGGCCCCATCCCTATTGAGACATCCGAAGGTTGGCTGATGTTCTATCATGGCGTACTACGCTCGTGCAATGGCTATGTGTACAGCTTTGGCTCCGCCCTACTCGACTTGGAACAACCATGGAAGCCTATCTATCGTTCAGGTCCTTATCTCATCTCGCCACAAATGCAGTATGAACAGACTGGCGACGTACCTAACGTTTGTTTCCCCTGTGCCGAGGTGCATGACCCTAATACAGGTCGCGTAGCCGTTTACTATGGCTGTGCCGACACCGTTACGGGCTTAGCTTTTGGCTATATCCCCGAGATTATCGAGTTCACCAAGCGCACCAGCATCATTTAATAAAGACGAAAGATAAAAATGGGAAAGATGAAAGGAGAAGGCCATGCGCCTTTCCTATTTCATCTTTCCCATTTCACTTTTCCCTTTAACAACAGCGGGACGCGACGAATCACGCCCCATGCTTGAAAGATTGATACCTTAGTATCCGAAGATTTCCTTCAGCTTATCTGCCAACTTGGTACCGCGCAAGTCGTGCGCAACAATTTGTCCAGATGGATCAACCAGGATGTTCGACGGAATGGAATTGATACCATAAACCTGGGCGGCAGCACACTTCCAGCCTTTCAAGTCGGAGATGTTGTGCCAAGGCAATTGCAAGTCAGCGATGCCTTTCTTCCAAGCATCAGCCTTTGAGTCGAACGATACGCCCACCACGTCGAATCCCTTTGCCGCATGATAGCGCTTGTAGGCATCTACAACATTGGGCATCTCTTGTCGGCATGGGCCACACCAGCTGGCCCAAAAGTCAACCAACACATAGTTACCCTTGCCCACCCATTGGCTCAGTTTGGCAGGTTTGCCCTGTGTATCGTGCATAGCCAGGTCGGTATACTGCAAGCCTGGCCGACGCTTACCCAGCGAAACGAGCTGTCGTTTAGCCCCTTCCATCATAGGATGGTTGTAATAAGCGCAGGTATTGTCAAGTACAGATACCAGGTCGTTGTATGGCAGCGAATAAAACATCTGTCCTAAAAAGTACGCTGGAGCCACACTGGTTTTGTGCGTATTGGTGAATTTCAAGATGTCTTGCACCTGCTGCTCCTGCAATTGCTCCATCTGTTTCTCAAGCGTAGCCTTCTTGGTTTGCCCCTCAATGGTCTTGTCTGCGGCTATCTCTTGATATTTCTTGTAGATGTCCATCATTTTCTCATCCTGTTTGCTCTGCTGCTTTTGCAAGCCAACGAACTGTACATTCTGTGCTGATCCAGTGACACTCTGGTTGTTCAGGTTTACCGTGATGGGTGTGCGGTCGTTGATGACGGTGATGCTATGACTTGCATCGGTTGCCACGGTGATAAAGGTGTTCAGCGGTTTTGTTCCGTTAAGCTGAAATTTGCCGTTGCTGACCGTTGCACTGTCAGTTTTCCTGAACTGCCCATTGTCGTAATAATAAACCATCTTTGCGCCTGCCGGAGCAGTGCCGGTAATGACATATTCCGCATTTTGGGCTTGCATGGCGGTGGCTAACAGAGCCACTGCTGCTGTGAATAAGTACTTTTTCATTATGTTTTATACTATTGTTTATTTGAGGCAAAAATAATCGTTTTTTCCTTAAAAACAGCTCAATATCAGCAAAATTATGTAACTTTGCAAAAATTCAACAACAATTCAGTATTTCCAAATGAACCAGATGAGGGTCTGATGAAGGGCAATCTACGTGCTCAAAACATTTGGACATTACATTTTTATTCATCATAGAGTGCTTGACAAACCTCTTAAAAAACAAGAATTATGGAACAAAAACCTCAGCACGTTAGTGTGCTATTCATGCTTTTCAGCATCCTTTTTTGTGTTTGTCTGATTACGGCAAACGTGTTAGAAACCAAGCAAATCGCCGTGGGTCCCATCTCGTTGACTGGTGGACTCATCGTTTTTCCCATCTCGTACATCATCAACGACTGCGTATGTGAGGTGTGGGGTTATCGCAAGGCACGGCTACTCATCTGGACAGGGTTTGCCATGAACTTCTTCTTTGTGATGATGGCGGCACTGTGCGATTTGATTCCTGGAGCCAGCTATTGGACGTTAGGACAGAGCTTCCACGATATCTTCGGACTGGCTCCACGCATTGCGTTCGCCTCATTCATAGCCTTCTTGTGCGGTTCGTTCGTCAATGCTTACGTCATGAGCAAGATGAAAATCTCATCACAGGGCAAGAATTTCTCTGCCCGCGCCATCCTGAGTACCATCTTTGGTGAGAGTGTTGACTCGCTTATCTTTTTCCCCTTGGCCTTTTTCGGGGTGATACCTACCGCCGAAATCTTACCCCTGATGTTCTGGCAGGTATTATTCAAGACTGCTTACGAAATTCTGGTATTGCCCCTCACCATCCGCGTTGTCCACGCATTGAAGGCGCACGAGGGCGAGGACGTATACGATGAGGGGATTGACTACAACGTGCTACGCATCTTCAACATATAATATAAATAAGGTATAGACTTATGGAAAGTACAAGAAAAGAGGATGGCTTGAAAGCTTTGGGAGCGAAAACCAAGTACCAAATGGATTACGCACCCGAGGTGTTGGAAACCTTTCAGAACAAGCATCTCATGAACGATTATTGGGTACAGTTCAACTGTCCCGAGTTTACATCGCTGTGTCCCATCACCGGGCAGCCCGACTTTGCCGAGATACGCATCGCTTACATCCCCGGCGATCGTATGGTGGAGAGCAAGAGTCTGAAATTGTATCTATTCTCTTTTCGCAACCATGGCGACTTTCATGAAGACTGCGTGAACATCATCATGAAAGACCTCATCAAGCTGATGCAACCCAAATACATTGAGGTAACCGGCCTCTTCACACCTCGTGGTGGCATCAGCATCTATCCCTACGCCAACTATGGCCAACCAGGAACCAAGTACGAAGCCCTGGCCGAGCAACGCTTTGCGAACCATTAAATAACACAAATACATACCAGCTATGAGGAAAACACTAATTCTCTGTATGCTTCTCTTATTCGGTCTGTCAGCACAGGCCCAGACTCAGCACGCCCGCAAGAAGGTGGCTGTGGTGCTGAGTGGTGGCGGAGCCAAAGGCATGGCGCACATTGGAGCGCTGAAAGTGATAGAAGAAGCAGGCATCCCAGTGGACATTGTGACGGGAACATCCATGGGAAGCATCATCGGCGGGCTGTACTGCATAGGCTACGATGCACATTGCATGGACTCTATCGTCAGGCTGCAAGACTGGTCGCTCGTGCTGTCGGACAGGGTTGATGTAAGAAACCTCAACCTGAACAAAAGGAAAAAAGAAAATACTTATATGCTGAGCCGTGACATCCGGCTTGGCAAAAACAAGCGCACACGTCAGGGAGGTCTGATACAAGGAAAGAATCTTTCAAAGCTGTTTGCCCGGCTGGCCTTCAACTACCGCGACTCCATTGATTTCAACGACCTGCCCATCCCCTTTGCCTGCGTTGCCACAAACATCATAGACAATACAGAATACGTTTTCCACCGAGGTTCACTCACCGAGGCCATGCGCGCCAGCATGTCCATCCCAGGGGCATTCACCCCCATCAGGAAGGGCGACATGGTGCTGGTTGACGGTGGACTGCGCAACAACTATCCGGCAGACATCGCCCGCGAAATGGGAGCCGACATCGTGATTGGCGTCACCGTTCAGGAACCTCCAAAGACGGCAAGCGACTTCGACAAGGGTGCCAGCGTGATTGGACAGATTGTTGACATCAACTGTAAGAATAAGTATGATGAAAACATTGCCAAGACGGATATCCTCATCAGCACCGATACGAAAGGCTATGGTGCGGCCTCATTCTCAACCGCCGCCATCGACACCCTAATCAGGCGGGGCGAGGAAGCGGCCATGAAGCAATGGCCAAAGCTTGAGAAATTAAGAAAAGAATTGGGCATCGCACCCGGACAGAAACCTGAACACCTGGTCAAAAACAAGGTTGAGAGCCAGCCCGACAAGGTGAAAATAGCCGACATCGTGTACGAGGATGTCGACGAAGCTGATCAAAGATATATCGCACACAAGTTCAAGCTGAACAAGCGCGACAGCATACAAGTGAACCTATTGGACCAGATAGCCAACACGATGCGCGCCGACCTGTATTACAACGATGCCGACTGCTACATCACGCCAACGGAAAATGGCGAGCGTCTGCACATCGCCTCCAAGGGACAGAAAGACTCCAAAGCAAGTCTGGGGCTGCGGTTTGACACAGAAGAGTTGGTGGCTCTACAAGCCAACCTGGGGCTGTTTGTGCGGAGCAAGGCCATTCCCATGGCAGCCAACTTTACCCTGCGACTGGGCAAACGCACCATGGCCAATGCCGACTTTGCGCTGTATCCCAGCTCCTGGGGGAAAGTTAACGTATCCTATCAATTCCGCCATCAAGACATCAACATCTATAATGAGGGAACAAGAGACTTTAACCTCATCTACAACCAGCACACCGTGAGAGTGGTTCCGTTCGACTTCAACATCCGCAACTTCAACTGTCGCCTGGGCGGGCGCTATGACTTTTATCACCACGATGCCGTGCTGCAGGATGTAAAACGCGAGCGGTGGAATACCGATTTGAAGAACCTGCATCTCATTAGTTACCAAGGCGAGATAACCTTCAACTCGGAAAACCATTGGGATTTTCCATCCAGAGGAGCCAAGTTTGAGGCGGGTTACGGCTATTACACCGACAATTTCGTGGGCTATGACGACCATTCTGGATTCAGTATCGTGAACGCTATGTGGCGCATCTCGTTCCCACTGAACAATAGGCTCACACTGCAGCCGATGTTCTATGGCCGACTGATTGAGGGTACCAATGCACCATACGTCTTGCAAAACATCATCGGAGGCGATCGGTTCCACTACTTTTCCGACAGCCAGCACATGCCTTTTGCCGGCGTGGCCTACGTGGAACAGGTGAAAGATAAGTTTGTAGCGGCACAACTTAGGCTTCAGCAGCGCATCTTGGACAACAACTATGTCATCGCAAAGATATCAGGTTATCTGTCAGACGACAAGTTCGATGACCTGTTTGACCATGGTCCAAAGATTGGTTGTCAGGCAGCTTACTACTATAACAGCGTGTTGGGGCCGATTGGAGGCTCGATAGGATGGTCGAGTAAAACCAAGACACCCAATTACTACATCAATCTGGGCTTTGTTTTCTAAGCGAGATAAGATTTAAAAAGCCAGCCATCGACGACCGATGGCTGGCTTTTTTCGTTTCTCCATGTCTGTAAGGCAGCCCTACTGGCGGACTGCTAAATGAGCCTCATGTCCAGCTTGTTACACGCCTCGCGCATGTCTTCAGGCCAAATGCTGGCCTGTATCTCGCCGATATGGGCTTTCTGTAAAAGCACCATGCACAACCTACTTTGCCCAATGCCACCGCCAATACTCAATGGCAACTTGTCGTTGAGCAACTGCTGGTGGAAGTAAAGTTTCTGCCGCTCTTCCTGTCCCGAAAGCCGCAGCTGCCGCAGCAGACTTTCCTTGTCCACGCGGATTCCCATGGAAGAAAGTTCGATGGAACGCCCCAACACAGGATACCAGATGAGGATGTCGCCATTAAGTCCCGCCTGACCGCCATCGGTCACGGTAGACCAGTCGTCGTAGTCAGGAGCGCGCCCATCGTGTTTCTCGCCGTTGCTGAGCGTGCTTCCGATGCCAATGATAAACACTGCGCCATACTTTTCACAGATGGCATCTTCACGCTCTTTGGGTGAAAGGTCGGGATATTGCCGCAGCAAGTCCTCACTATGTATGAAGTGAATTTGCTCGGGGAGGAAAGGTTTGAGCTGCGGGTAGGTCTCGCAAGTGAGGTATTCGGTGCGAAGCAGCGCGGCATAGATGCGCTCAACCACATTTTTAAGGAACGAGAGTGTGCGCTGTTCGGGGGTAATAACCGCCTCCCAGTCCCACTGATCGACGTACAACGAATGCAGGTTGTCCAGTTCCTCGTCGGCTCTGATGGCGTTCATGTCGGTGTAGATGCCATAGCCAGGCTGAATATTGTACTCAGCCAGCGTCAGTCTTTTCCACTTGGCCAACGAGTGTACTACCTCTGCCTCAGCGTCTCCCAGATCCTTGATAGGAAAACTAACCGGACGTTCCACCCCATTGAGGTCGTCGTTGATGCCCAGTCCTTTGAGAACGAACAAGGGGGCGGTGACGCGCCTCAAACGCAATTCGGTGGAAAGGTTTTGTTGAAAAAAATCTTTTATCTGTTTAATGCCCCGCTCTGTCTGCTTCATGTCCAATAAAGCATGGTAGTGGGACGGTTTTATTAATTTACTCATCGTTGTATTTTCTAAAACATCATGTTTGGTTTGACACGTCACCTTTTGGTTGCTGACGTGTCTGCAAAGATAGACGTTATATCAATCATACACAAGTATTCAGGACAACAATAACACAAAAAGATACTATTTACGCATTTTTAATGACCATTTGTATGAATTAAGCGAATGATGGTCACGATGGTTGTCGCTAATGATTTTTCTTGACATCCAACCTCTCCATATTTCGTTTATTTTCAACGAATCAGTCACATGGTCGCAAATTCGCCCAAAATAAGCAAACAACGCATCTCACTAACAATCAATGATTTACATTTAGCCTACGGCATAACCAGTGTATTATTCAAGTGTTTTTTAGCCAAAAGCATTGCTTTAAGAATGAAATATGCATGCTTTTAA
>NZ_ADEG01000098.1 GCF_000177075.1 Hoylesella buccalis ATCC 35310 | reverse complement strand
CCATACGATTTACGTTAAATGATGAAAATAAATAACCGATTGTAACATATTTTTTGTAATTTTGTACGTAGAAAGTTCGCCGTCGTTCATCCGTCGCGCAAGCTTTCTGTGAAGTAATATACGCTGTTTTAGTCTGCAAAACCATTTGATGCACTCGCTAAAATAGCTTATTTTATGCTCGTGACCGTAGGTTTTTCCTACAAAGATGTCACAATTATCCATGAAGTACTGTAGGGTGCAACTCATCCTGGTATCTGTCTCTGGGCGTTTGTTTGACTCAGTGACAAATGTAACATGTGCTTCCAAGACAGTTTGCCGCGAGGCTTGAACAGAAATAAAAACAATGGAAAGACAAAAAACATTTAAATTCAAGACAGCTTTTGACAGCAAAGTAGCCATTCCTGGTTTGTCAGTATTAATTCTCCTATCTATTTATTGCGGACTTTTTCCGGCCCAAGCCGAATCCGTGTTGACCACGGTTCAGACCTACGTTTATCAAAACATGAGTTGGGTTTACGTGCTGCTAATCACCTTCTTCATGGTGTTTCTGGTGCTGTTAGCGTGCAGCAAGGCTGGCAACATCCGATTGGGCGCAGACAATTCAGAACCACAATATGGCTTTTTCTCCTGGATTTCGATGCTTTTTGCGGCCGGCATGGGCATTGGATTGATGTATTATGGTGTGGCCGAACCGATGACTCATTATGTAGCACCAGCGTTGGCCGACTCCGCAATTCCGGCAAAAGAGGCTCAGTTACACACTTTTTTCCATTGGGGGTTGCACGCTTGGGGTGTTTATGCCATCGTGGGTCTGGTGCTGGCCTATTTCTCTTATCGTTATAAATTGCCCTTGGCCATTCGCAGTGGTTTATATCCCTTGTTGAAAGATAGAATCAATGGACCCGTAGGCGATGTCGTGGATATCTTCGCTTTGGTGAGTACCTTCTTCGGTATTGCCACCTCTTTAGGATTGGGAGCCATGCAGCTCAACGCCGGACTGAGTTATTTGGGACTGGTAGAAGAGCAAAGTTTTACCTGGCAAGTTGCATTGGTCATCGCGGTGACCAGCATAGCCATTTGTTCTACACTGTTGGGTATGAACAAAGGTGTGAAGCGATTGAGCGAGCTTAATTTAGCGTTAGCGGTAATGCTGCTGATCTTTGTCCTGGCACTAGGCCCCACCATCTTCTTGTTGAGCGCATTCAGTGAAGGTGTTGGGCATTATTTCAGTCAGTTTGTCAACCTCACCTTCAACACCTTTGCCTTTGAGCCACAACGCCAACAGTGGTTCACCGACTGGACAGTGATGTTCTGGGCGTGGTGGATTTCCTGGTCGCCTTTCGTAGGTTTGTTTATTGCTCGCATCTCAAAAGGGCGCACCATTCGTGAATATATCCTGGGCGTGTTGTTGGTTCCGTCCTTACTTATCTTTGTGTGGATGACGGTTTTTGGCAACGGAGCCATCTGGTTTGACCAAAATACCGCAAACGGAGCGTTGTCTGCTCTGGCCAACTATCCAGACGTACTGCTGTTCAAGTTCCTGGAACAGTTCCCCATGTCTCAATTTCTTTGTGGACTGGCCCTTATGATGATTGCCGTGTTCTTTGTGACATCCTGTGACTCGGGCATTCTGGTGATGAACAGTATCTCAACCAAGAACAGGCCCAATTCGCCCCGTTGGCAGAACGTATTCTGGGGTGCCCTGCTCTGCTTACTATCCTTGTTGCTGTTGCGCACGGGCGGTTTGAAGGCATTACAAACCATGACCTTAATCTCGGCCTTACCTTTTGGCATTGTCATCGCCCTATTGTGCTTCTGCTTGGTCAAGGCTTTGAGGCTGGACAACCTGTATCACTCGACGAAACTTCCCTATGGTAGTCGCAATTGGGACGGTGAACATTGGGAGCAACGATTGGATCAAATCTTGACCTACTCGCAGAAAAAAGATGTTAAACGATTCATGGCCGAGAAGGTTCGGCCAGCCTTTGAAGAGATTCTGGCGGCATTGGAGCCGAAAGGAATCCATGCCGAGATACGCGGCGAGCAGGAGGGCAAGATGAGAATTGAACTGATGATTCCGCACAATAAGATGAACAATTTTGTTTATGGAGTGATGCCCGAACGACAAAGCATCTCCGACTACTTCATCGATGACGAGAACACGCCCAACATTGACACGATTGACCTGTACGTGCCAGTAACTTATTATAACGATGGTAGGCGCGGCAATGACATTCAATACCTGACGAAGGAAGAAATCATCGCAGACGTACTGCGCGAATACGAACGATTCAGCAGCATCATTCGCAACGAACAGAATGAACTATTGGTGATAGACCGCGACCACTTGAAGTAATCACTCAAGGCTTGCACCGAGAGCATTTCCGTACAACGGCGCACCAACAGGTCGACAGACGGCATTGAACCAACTTAAAAAGGGTACCACGGAGGTACCCTTTTTTGTTTTTCTAAAAATAAACTTCCTATTCGGAATTTTTTATCTACATTTGTAACGTATTGATGAAGGGGACAACATGATGATGTTCCCCGTCATTCATAAGAAGTACGAACCATGATGAGTGATTTGCTTTTGATATTAGCCATGCCCCTCGCAGGAACTGTGTTGGGCGCATCGTTTGTTTTCTTCATGAAGGACCAAATGTCAGCAGTGGTTCAAAAAGCATTGCTGGGCTTTGCGTCGGGCGTCATGGTGGCTGCCTCGATTTGGTCGCTGCTCATTCCCAGCATGGAACAATGGGCCGACATGGGTAAATGGCAGGTATTGCCGGCTGCGGTAGGCTTTGCGATAGGCATCGGATTCTTGTTGCTGCTCGACCATATCACGCCCCACTTACACCTAGGGAGCACCGAACCCGAAGGGCCACGGGCGCATTTAAGTCGCACCACCATGCTCATCTTAGCCGTCACGATACACAACTTCCCCGAAGGAATGGCCGTGGGCGTGGTGGTTGCCGGTATGCTGCAAGGTGACGTTGGCATATCCGTGGGTGCTGCCATGACACTGTCACTGGGCATTGCCATCCAGAACATTCCGGAAGGAGCCATCATATCCATGCCCCTGAAGTCTGAAGGTAAAAGTAAATGGCGTTCGTTTACCATGGGCGCACTGAGCGGAGTGGTTGAACCGATAGGCTCGGTCTTGGTCATCTTATTGGCCGCCTTGCTCACGCCCACGCTGCCTTTCATGCTGTCGTTTGCCGCTGGTGCCATGTTCTATGTAGTGATAGAAGAGTTGATACCCGAGGCCTCACAGGGCGAGCACAGTGACTGGAGCACCATCGGCTTTGCCATTGGTTTTCTCATTATGATGACACTGGATGTGGTGCTGGGCTAAAATTTACTTTGAACTTTGAACATTGAACATTGAACTTTATCATTAGTAAAAAAGCTAACAACTCGTAAACTAGTCAACTCGTGAACTCGTGAACTTATATAACTATAAAATATGACATTACAAGAGAAAACAATATTGGAAGAACGAATCGTGGATGTACTCAAAACAGTGTACGACCCGGAGATACCAGTCAACATCTTCGACCTCGGTATGATTTACAAGGTGGACGTGCAAGACGACCATACGGTAGACATGGACATGACCTTCACCGCACCCAACTGCCCTGCGGCCGACTTCATCCTGGAGGATGTGAGAAGCAAGGTAGAGAGCCTCGAAGGCATCAAGGCCTGTAACGTGAACTTGGTCTTCGAACCAGCATGGGACCAGAGCATGATGAGCGAGGAGGCAAGGGTAGAGTTAGGATTTGACTAAAGAATGGCAGTGCCTCCCATTCAAAGCCCTCCACCCATAGAAAGGAGGAGCGAGGAGACAGGTTGGATAGTCACATTCCTGCAAAGCTTGCCATGAAGGTGACAGGCCAAAGTAAACCAATCACACGGTGACACCCCAAAAAGTTCAAAGAAAATAATTCCAAACTGAATATGAAAAACGTCTATTTCCTTTCTGATGCACATCTTGGCTCGTGGGCCATCCAACACCAACGAACACAAGAAAGACGACTGGTGCGCTTCCTGGACAGTATCAAGGAAAAGGCATCGGCCATCTATCTGCTGGGTGACATGTTTGACTTTTGGAACGAATATCGATATGTTGTGCCGAAAGGATACACGCGCTTCTTGGGTAAGATTAGCGAACTCACCGACATGGGCGTGGAGGTTCATTACTTCGTCGGCAACCATGACCTGTGGACCTACGGCTACCTGGAACGAGAATGCGGTGTGATTGTCCACCGAAAACCCTTGACAACAGAAATCGGCGACAAGGTGTTCTTCTTGGCACACGGTGACGGATTGGGCGATCCCGACCATCGGTTCAAGCTGTTGCGCAAGATTTTTCACAACCCTACCTGTCAGCGTTTGTTCAATGCCATCCATCCGCGGTGGGGCATGTGGCTTGGACTAACCTGGGCAAAGCACAGTCGTTTGAAGCGAGCCGATGGCAAAGAGACGCCTTATCTTGGGGAGGACAAGGAATATTTGGTGCAGTTTACCCACGAATACATGAAGACGCATGCCGACGTAGACTATTTTATCTACGGACACCGACACATTGAACTCGACCTGACGCTGAGTCGCAAGGCCCGCATGTTGGTCCTGGGCGACTGGATATGGCAGTTTACCTATGCCGTCTTTGATGGCGAGCACATGTTCATGGAGCAATATATCGAAGGCGAAAGCAAACCATAAATACAAATAATACATCAATGAAGACTAAATTTCTAAGCATGGTTCTCTTCTCATCCATGTTATTTTCGGCGAGCCAGGCAGTGGCTCAGCATCACGAATTCGCGAACTATAAACGATATGCACAAGACAACGCCCGACTGGGAAAGCTGGCCAAAGGTGAAAAGCGCGTCGTGTTTATGGGCAACTCCATCACAGAAGGATGGGTCAACCAGCACCCCGACTTCTTCAAAAAGCATGGCTACATCGGCCGAGGCATCAGCGGACAAACTTCCTTCCAATTCCTCTTGCGTTTTCGCGAGGACGTCATCAAGCTGCAACCCAAGGTGGTTGTGCTCAATTATGGAACCAATGACATCGCTGAAAACACGGGAGCTTACAACGAAGAACTGACCTATGGCAACATCATCTCGATGGTGGAAATGGCTCGCTTTCACAAAATCAAGGTCATCTTGGCCTCCTGTCTCCCTGCCCGCAACTTCGGTTGGCGACCCAACATCACAGACGGGATGCAGAAAATTCGCAGTCTTAACGCACGGGTAAAGGCGTACGCCAAAGCCAACAACATACCATACGTAGACTATTTTACGGCCCTGCTTGCCAAAGATGGCAACGGCATGGACAGCAAATACACACCCGAAACCGTACATCCCAACCTTGCTGGCTATGCGGTGATGGAGAAACTGATTGTGCCCGTGGTTGAAAAACTGCGCTAATGGCCATCGCCTCGCCCTTCTCTCGCCCGCTCTATGTGATGACAAAGCCTGCGGGCGCTTCATGCAACCTGGCTTGTGAGTACTGCTATTATTTAGAGAAGTTGCAGTTGTATCGCCACGACGCACGGCACGTCATGAGCGATGAAATGCTCGAACGCTTTGTCAAGCAATACATCGAGAGCCAGACCATGCAGCAGGTTCTTTTCTGCTGGCATGGCGGAGAAACGCTCATGCGCCCCCTGTCGTTTTATGAAAAGGTGGTCAGATTGCAGCGTCAGTACGCGCAGGGCAGGCAGATAGACAATGTCATACAGACCAATGGGACGATGATTGACGACCGGTGGGGCCAATTTTTCCATGACCAGGGTTGGCTGGTGGGCGTTTCCATCGATGGTCCTGAAGAGTTTCACGACGAGTACCGGCGCAACAAAGCCGGCCGACCTTCATGGCGTCAGGTAATGAGAGGCATCAACTGCCTGAACAAACATCAAGTAGAATGGAACGCCATGGCCGTGGTCAACGATTTCAATGCCGACTATCCACTCGATTTCTATCAATTCTTCAAGGACATAGGTTGCCACTACCTGCAGTTCACACCAATCGTCGAACGGATATCTACCCATCCCGATGGGCGGCATCTGGCATCCATGGCTGATGACGCGCAAGCAGAGTTGGCTGACTTCTCGGTCACACCTGAACAATGGGGACATTTTCTTTGCACTGTTTTCGACCAATGGGTGCGCAACGATGTGGGGTCTACTTTCGTGCAGTTGTTTGACACCACCCTGGCCAACTGGATGGGAATGGATGGCAGCTTGTGCACCATGGCCAGAGAATGTGGGCATGCCGGCGTGATGGAATACAACGGTGACGTGTATTCGTGCGACCACTTTGTATTTCCCGAGTACAAACTTGGCAACATTCGCGACAACACCTTGACAGAGATGATGTACTGTGAGCGTCAACGAGCCTTTGGACAAAATAAATACCGCTCTTTGCCACAGCAGTGCAAAAACTGTCACTACCTCTTCGCCTGTCACGGTGAATGTCCCAAAAACCGATTCTCTGAAACGGCCCAGGGTGAGCCTGGATTGAATTATCTATGCCAAGGTTACTACCGTTTCTTTGAACATGTAGCCCCATACATGGATTTCATGAAGCGCGAACTCACTGCTCACCGTCCGCCATCCAACGTCATGGATGCCATCAAGAACGGCTTATTATAAGAGCATACGGTAAGTCACCATCCTTTTGCAACTACTCTGTGGCAGAAAACAGCTCATCGTTTTCTCCTCTCATGTGAGGAAGAATACCTGTGCGTTGGGTGCCTCGCAGACCACCTTAATCTTTGCCTTGGCGCGTTCGCTCCATTCATCAATGCCATAGGTGAGCGACTGCTGGTCGTTGGTTTCAAGCAAATGGCGCAACACTTGTGGGTGTGCGCCATTATTATAATCGCATTCAAAAATAATCACGTGAGGCCCTTCTTGCGGGTTATTTGTTGAGTTTGATGGCCAATTTCTCCAGCATGTCCTTGGTCATGCTTTCCAAATCGTAGGTTGGATTCCATCCCCATTCAGCACGGGCGCAACTGTCATCCATCCTGTCGGGCCAGCTTTCAGCAATGCTCTGCTTCAGTGGATCCACGTCATACACCATCTCAAACTCAGGCTTTTGCTCCTTGATGGCCGCATAAATCTCCTCTGGGTCGAAGCTCATCGATGCGATGTTGAACGCATTGCGGTGTATCAACTTGTCTGGATTGGCCTCCATGAGCATGATGGCAGCCTTCAACGTATCGGGCATGTAGATCATATCCATCTTGGTTCCGGCCTTGATGGGACAAACAAAGCGGTCACCACGCACGGCATTGTAATAGATGTCGACGGCATAGTCGGTGGTACCTCCACCTGGAGGGGTGACGTACGAGATGACTCCCGGGAACCTTACCGCACGCGTGTCTACCCCATATTTATGAAAATAGTAATCGCTGAGCAGCTCGGTGGTCACCTTTGAAACGCCATAGATGGTCTGTGGGCGCTGAATAGTGTCTTGCGGTGTCATGTCATGCGGCGTGGTAGGGCCGAACGAACCTATCGAACTGGGGGTAAATACGGCACAATGATTCTCGCGCGCCACCTCCAAAATGTTCCATAGGCCATCAATGCCAATCTTCCAAGCCAGCCTTGGTTTCGACTCTGCTACCACAGAGAGCAGGGCGGCGAGGTTATAGATGGTGTCAATTTGATAATCTTTAACCACCTTCGCAATGAGTTCCGCGTTCGTGACATCAGCCACGGCCGACGGTCCACTCTCCTTTAGTTCACCGGTAGGCTCTGCTCCGATGATGTATCCAGCCACAACATGACTGTTACCATACTGTTTTCGTAGTTCTCTGGTCAACTCCGAACCAATCTGTCCGGTTGACCCAATGACCAAAATGTTCTTCATTATTCTTGATGTGTTTTAACCCTTAGTAGACGATTTAGTGCAAAAATAGCGCAAACCGAACATAGAGATAGTTTACTTTCTATATTGAGGCGCAGCCTATTTTATGTAAAAATAGCGCAAACCTAATACAAAGAAAATATATTTCCCTTGTCAAGGCGCAGCCTATTTTATGCAAAAACAGCGCAAACCGAACATAGAGAAAGTTTACTTTCTATATTGGGGTGCTGCCTATTTTATGCAAAATAACAACTTTTTTTTGACATCCCCGAAAAATTCTGGTAAGAATTTGAAAGTCGATCTTACTTTTT
>NZ_ADEG01000099.1 GCF_000177075.1 Hoylesella buccalis ATCC 35310 | reverse complement strand
GCCCAAGAGAGATGGGCATCATCCGACTCAGCAATCGCCCTTGGAAAGAAAACCTCGCAGCCAGTCAGCTGTCGAGCCTTGTCCTGTGAATCGACATCACAAAACTTAACCAAGACCGTCTCACCGCTTCTGAAGCGATATTCCTCCAAGAAGAAAGGCACGAAGATGCCATCAACCTTCAAAATGAGATAGGAACTCTCCGTACGAGCGAACACATCGTCGGTGAAATGGAATGACAACTCGCCTTTAACACCATGCGGTTTGCCAATCTTGCCTATGCGGTAAACATCTTCTTCCTTAATCATCAACACGTTTGATATGTGCGCCCAATGCATTGAGACGAGCCTCTATGTCCTCGTACCCTCTGTCTATCTGGGCAATGTTTTCTATTCTGCTGGTACCTTCAGCACTCAATGCCGCAATCAACAATGCGATACCGGCGCGGATGTCGGGACTGGTCATGCGGCCGGCACGCAACCTAAATTGGCGATCGTGCCCGATAACCACCGCACGATGCGGGTCGCATAGGATGATTTGAGCGCGCATGTCTATCAGTTTATCTACGAAAAACAGTCGGCTTTCAAACATTTTCTGATGAAAAAGCACGCAACCACACGCCTGTGTTGCCACCACCAACAGCACCGACAGCAAGTCGGGCGTAAGTCCTGGCCATGGGGCATCGCTCAAAGTCATGATGGTACCATCGATAAACGAGTCGATTTGGTAATGCGGTTGACGGGGAATGAGCAAATCGTTACCTTCAATCTTGATTTTAATTCCCAATCGTCTGAAAGTATCTGGGATGATTCCTAAGTGCCGAACAGCCACATCTTTGATTCTCACACCATTGCCTACCATTGCCGCCATGCCGATGAACGACCCCACCTCAATCATGTCTGGTAAGACCGTGTGTTTGGCTTTGTGCAGCGACTTGACGCCAACAATGGTCAACAAGTTCGATGCGATGCCGCTGATGTTGGCTCCCATGGCATTCAATAGATGACACAACTGCTGGATATAGGGTTCGCAAGCCGCATTGTACACGGTGGTTGTCCCCTCTGCCATCACGGCTGCCATGATGATATTGGCTGTTCCTGTAACCGACGCCTCATCCAAAAGCATGTAACAGCCTTTGAGCTTGTTTGCCGTTTCTATGTGATAAACGTCACGAGTTGCATCATGTCTAAACTTCGCGCCCAGTGCTTTGAAGCCTAGAAAGTGAGTGTCCAATCGACGACGACCTATCTTATCACCGCCTGGTTTGGCGATGGTACTCCTGCCAAAGCGACCCAACAAAGGGCCAATCATCAAGACAGAGCCGCGCAAGGATGAGCATTTGTTGACGAAAGCGTCGCTGTCCAGATAGTCGAGATTAACCTCGTCTGCCTGGAAAACATAGTCATTTTTATTGATTCGGGTGACCTTGACACCAATTTCTTGTATCAATTTGATCAAGTTGTTGACATCAAGAATGTCTGGAATATTCTTGATTGTGACAGGATCGGAGGTAAGAAGCGTTGCACAAATCACCTGCAACGCCTCGTTCTTGGCTCCTTGTGGCTTGATTGTTCCGCTCAGCTGATGGCCGCCTTCAATGACAAATGCCTCCATACGCTTATCGTCTCTTTTTCCTTCTTTCGTTGGGACGCGCGTCCATCCGGTCGAACTTGAAAGTATCAAGGTCAAGAACAATTTTGCCGTCGGTGAACTTTTCAAGGTCGAAAGCTACCTTCTCGTCATCCGAGGAGCCGTGTCCCCACTGCATTAGGTTGCGTTTCATCTGGTTTGCTGTAACGCGAGCCAACTCGTCACGTTCGTCACCAGGCTTCATGGTCTTGAGCTTTTCGAACATCTCGAACACCATGTTTCCATAGTGACGCACAGGAATTCGATTCATAGGATATTTCAATGGTTCGGGCTTTGCATAAATCTTGGCCGCCTGCGAAACATCATAAGGATAGTCGATGTCAAGCTTAAAGTTGCTCATGATGGCAAGATGATCCCACATTTTCCGTTGAACATCCTCGTTCTCACGACTCTGTGGAAACATTCGAGCCATGATTGCGACAATGGTTTCGGCACATCGTTGACGCTCATCCTTGTTGGTGAGCGATACAGCATGGTCTACCATGTTCTGCACTTCACGGCCATACTCGGGCAAGATGAGTTTCTCGCGCTGGGTATTATAATCTAATCCTTCAATATCCATAGTTCAATTTATTTATCAACTAAAAGCCTCGTCGCAGCGAGCCCCATGCTCTTAAAGCAACTTTTTGGGTGATTTGGCCACAAAGTCCTTCAAATAGAACGGGACGAAATAGGCCACATCCTCGAACTGTTCGTTCATCATGCGCTTCTCCGCCAATGGGAACATGTTCTTAGCCAAGGGTTCTACGCCTTTGATGAAATGCGCGTTAGGGTGGTTGATGGCCTCCAAACACTTCTCAGCACCATTCCCAAAGAAATATATGGGATGTTCATCCAAATATGATTTATACGTTTCGTGATCGACCACGTCGGCTTGTATCGGTCGAATTTCTTTCAAAGAACGGTCGAAGAGCTGCGCATACACCTCCATTCTACGGGCATCCAGCATGGGACACAGCAACGCATCTTCCTCTTGTATTTGCTCGCTCAACAACACGGGGACGCACAACAGCTCGAGCGTTGGAACGGAAATCAATTTGACCGAACGACCATAGCAAACGCCTTTGGCCATCGACACGCCAATTCGCAGCCCTGTATACGAACCCGGTCCACAACTCACTGCCACGCCATCGAGCGGAATCAAATGACTGTCTATGAACGACAGTGCTTCGTCTACATACGCACCCAACTTCACGGCATGATTGGGACCGCTGTGATCTTCTCTCTCAAAGATGCATGCTCCATCTTGGCTTACGGCCACGGAACACACGTCTGTACTCGTCTCTATGCTTAAAATACACGACATACGTATCGTAAATATTACCTAAATAAAATGCAAATTTACGCTTTTTTCCTGCAAAATGATTACTTTTGCATAAATTTAACGTGTTGAAATTATGATACAATCGATGACTGGTTACGGAAAGGCAACCACAATCTACAAGGAAAAGAAAATCAATGTCGAAATCAAATCACTCAACAGCAAGTCGCTTGATCTCTCTACACGTATCGCCCCACTGTACCGAGAGAAAGAATTAGAGATTCGCCAACAAGTCGCTCATGCGTTAGAGCGGGGCAAAATAGACTTCTCCATCTGGATAGAAAAAGACGCATCAACAGACCTTTCTCCCATTAACAGCGAGGTTGTTGAGAATTATTACAAGCAAATCAAACAAATAGCAGCCACGACCGGACTGCCCGAACCGCAAGATTGGTTCCGCACCTTACTCTCTCTTCCCGATGTGACCATCAAGACCGAGACCGAAGTGCTTGATGATGAAGAATGGGCTGTCGCACAAAAGACCATCACAGAGGCTCTCAACCAGCTCATCGACTTCCGCAAACAAGAAGGCGCCGCACTGCAAAAGAAGTTCACCGAGAAACTGGACAACATCACCAACCTGCTGAATGAGATTGAACCATACGAAAAGTTGCGTGTTGAAAAGATACGCGCTCGCATCGTTGACGGTCTCTCCCAGATACCTGATGTTGAGTATGATAAGAACCGTCTAGAGCAAGAACTGATTTATTACATCGAGAAACTCGACATCAGTGAGGAGAAACAACGGCTGGCTAATCACCTAAAATACTTCCGCACCACCATGAACGAGAACGAACCCGTTGGAAAGAAACTGGGCTTCATCGCACAAGAGATGGGCCGAGAAATCAACACAACGGGGTCGAAAAGTAATCTCGCAGAGTTGCAGAACATCGTGGTGAAGATGAAAGACGAACTGGAACAAATCAAAGAACAGGTGTTCAATGCACTGTAGACCATAGAAAAGGGGAGCCTCCCCCAACCCCTCCGAAGGAGGGGAGCTGTACAAAAAAGAGGTAGGAAATATTGGTAATTATTACGCTACTTAAATATAAGGGAGCTACACTGTTTGTACTTTGGGATAGAGGGAAAGGCTATTTTCATGAACATTGTTCACCACTCTTATGACTGTCATCAAGGAAATGGCGAAAAACAAGCAAGAAAGATATAAATACGAGACAGCTGATGCTTCTTTATACAAAGTATTGCAAGAGCGTGCACTGCAACATCGGAAACACCCAACGCAGGCTGAAGCCGCACTTTGGGAATACTTAAAAGGGAATCGTTTGGGGGCAAAATTCAGAAGACAGCATTTGATTGGCCAATATATACCCGATTTTGTATGCCTTTCCAAACAGTTGATTATTGAGGTGGATGGAGGTTATCATTTCATTGGCGACCAACTCATCTCTGACGAACAACGAACAGCATATCTCGAATCTTTTGGCTATCAGGTTATACGATTCACAAACGAAGAGGTGTTGGCAGACACACAAAACGTACTTAAGCAAATAAGACATATCATGAATCATCGAAACGAACAAAACAAACAGCAAACCGTACAGAATACGACGTCCTCTGATAAGGCTCCCCTCCTTCGGAGGGGCGGGGGGAGGCCACAATCCCATCTCATCATCTTCTCCGCACCCTCTGGCAGTGGTAAGAGCACTATCGTGAACTGGCTCATGGAAGAACATCCCGAACTAAAACTGGCTTTCTCCATCTCATGCACCAGTCGTAAACCAAGAGGTACGGAACGAGATGGCGTGGAATACTTCTTCGTCAGTCCTCAGGAGTTTCGCGAACGTATTGACAACGATGAGTTTTTGGAGTACGAGGAGGTATATGAAGACCGCTTTTACGGTACTTTGAAAGCGCAAGTGGACAAGCAGTTGGCTGCTGGGCAAAACGTTGTGTTCGACGTGGATGTCAAAGGTGGCATCAACATCAAACGGTTTTATGGCGAAAGGGCCTTGAGCATCTTCATACAGCCACCCTCGGTAGATGAGCTTCGACGTCGGTTGGAAGGGCGTGCCACCGACGCACAGAGTGTCATAGAAGACCGTCTGGCCAAGGCTTCATACGAGCTATCGTTCGCATCTCAATTTGACAAAATCGTAATCAATGACGATTTGGCAAAGGCGAAACAGGAAACATTGGAGGTCATCCGCTCATTTTTGGAAGAAGAGAAAGCGTGAAATCACCCGGCACGATGAAACAAGTAGGCATCTACGGTGGGTCTTTCAATCCCATACACAACGGACACGTCCAGTTGGCAAAGCATATTCTCAGGCTTTCCGCCTTGGATGAGATATGGTTCATGGTGTCCCCTCAAAATCCCTTGAAACTCCAAAACGAATTGCTCGACGACCATTTGCGCTTGGAAATGACACGCACGGCCCTTCAAAACGAGCCGAAACTCATCGCCTGCGATACCGAATTTCACCTGTCCAAACCATCATACACCTGGAACACGCTGCGACATTTATCCACCGAGTATCCCGAAGTATCATTCACGCTCATCATCGGAGCCGACAACTGGCTGGTATTCAATCAGTGGGCACACTATGAAGATATTCTGCGAAATTACGAGATTATCATCTATCCTCGCCGCAACGCTCCAATCAACAAACAAAGTTTGCCCCACAACGCTCACCTGTTGGACACGCCTCTCTACAACATCAGCAGCACCGAAGTGCGCCGACGCATCCAGCAAGGCGAAGATGTAAACCAACTGATTCCACCAAAAATCATTCCACTTGCCACTCGGTATTATCCTCACCCCTAAACGAAGGACTGATAAAAGAATTGGATAGGAACCCATCGCCACATCGCAATAAGGATTTCCTATCCAACATCATTTTGAGGTAATGAAGGGGATATGGCAGCAAAGTTTCACTATCTTTTTTCCAATCCCCTGCATTTATTCTGGAATTTATTTCAACTTAAAAGTGATAGGAAGTGTATATTGAACCCGTACAGGCTTGCCTTTTTCATATCCAGGCTTCCACTTCTTTTGCAACTTTGCCACTCTGAGGGCTTCCGCATCTAATAATGGGTCAATAGATCTGACAACCTTAAAGTTTGACAGCGACCCATCTTTTTCTACTATAAAACTCACGATGACGCGCCCTTCCAGTTTCTTTTTCTGCGCCTCTACGGGATATTTCATGTTTGTTGCCAAAAAATTCATTAAAGCAGGTATGCCTCCTTCGTACTCGGGCATCACTGATGATACCGAATACACTTTATCGTCACTATCTTTTACGGTGCCACCTTTCTTCTGTGTTTTAACAGGTGTCCGTTTCTTCTTGGGTTTTTGTGGTTGCGTCTGCCGCAAAACTTTTACGGCATCTTTCTTCACAATAGTGGGTTGTTCACTGATAGAGCGTGCGATACTCTCTATATTGCTCGCTGCGAGGAGTGCGGCTACGAGCGGAAGGAAAAACAAGTATTTAACCTTTCCTACGGGTTTTGTTCTGCGTTTGTTCATCATCTTGATTCTTTTTTTTAATGGTAAAACATTGAAGTTATTTGAAATTGTAGCTACATTCTTTTGATACGACAATCCTAATAGGTGGTATTGGTAGGTTTTAGAGTTGATTCCATTTGCCACCACTCGATGATCTGCCAAATATTCTATGTTCATTCTCACCTCTCGTCTCAACAACCATGCAAAAGGATTCATCCAACATGCGATGGTAAAGAGTTCGGAACAAATGACATCTATCGAATGCCATTGTCGGGCATGTGTCTGTTCGTGCACCAATATCTCGTGCAGTTGAATAGGCGTTTGTGCGTCGGGATTCACAAATATCCATTGGAAAAAGGAGAATGGACTGCCTTTGCCCTTAATGATATGCACCTTGCAACCGTCTATCTCGCGCGTTTTGGTGCGGATAACCATGGCCACAATCATGCCTACTTGCACCAACATCCGAAGTAAGAGTACCGCTACCCCACCTATATATATCCATTGCGCCACGTTCATCCAAGTCAACTCGGTCTTCTCTGCTCCGACAGTTAGCTCAGGAAGCACTACTTGCCGGTACGTTAATACCATTCCTTGAGAGGTTTCAGCGGTCATGAGCCAATCGATTGTTGGCATCAATGGAACCAAGAAGGCGACGGCATAAATGCCTAACAAAAGACCTCTTCTCCAGCCAAAGAACGTGTCTTTGGCACAAAACATCTGATAAAAACCATACAACAGTATGAGGGCTATGTTCACTTTGACGAGATAGATAAGCATAATCTGTATTTTTTAAGTGTGCGTGTTCAAATCTATTATTTTCTAACCAGCGATAGGGAAAGGTGTTTATTCGTTACCCTTCTCAATTTGGTCAATGATGTCTTGCAAATCTTCAGAAGACAGTTTCTCTTCTTTTGCAAAGAAAGACACCATGTCCTTGAACGAGTTACTAAAGTAATCACGAACAAAACGCGACATACAGTGCTGTTTGTACTTCTCTTCTGGAATAGCAGGAGAGTAAACGTAGGTGTTTCCCCGCTGCTCTTGATTTACAAAGTCTTTGCGCTTGAGGTTGTTCACCACCGAAGCAACAGTGGTGTATGGCGGTGGAGGCGTGCCCAGCTCACCCAATATTTGCTTTACCGTACAACTTCCTAATTGCCATATCCGTTGCATGACCTCTTCTTCTTGTACTGTCAATTTTTCCATATTCATCATCTTGCGTATTATCAACTTAAACCGTAAGCAACTGTCTGATGTCAGTCCATTGATTGCTTATCACTCGCAAATCTACGAACTTTTCGTAGTAATGTCAAGTATTTCTTTGTTAATAAATTATAAATATTTATCAAAAGTGATTGTTTGTAATATTATTACGAACATATCGTAATACTAATTTTTACACAAAACAGTACTCGTTATGGGTACTATTGGGCTGATTGATACACCAAAAAAAGATTCTATAACGTTTCGTATAGACAAGTATAAGAAGTCATAAAAAAACTACTTATCTATACGATCCGCTATAGAATCGCTAAAACCTACAAATTTACTATCGCATCAACGTACAATCAATAATTGGCATTTTCTGGATCGAACTCTGTCCAACCGTCAGCCCAGTTATCGTTTGCAGCAAAGGCTCCAATGTAAGAAACTGTCTTAAAGCCTTTCAATCCTGTGAAAGAAGCAGCGTTCAGCAACGGACTTGATGCCAAAGGTTTGAATGTTTTGGTATCAATCAGGCCTTCCCAAGATTCCTTCACGATGTTACCCTGTGATAAGAAGAAGGTGGTAGAGAATGATTTCTTGCTGCTATCTGCCTTCTTTGCCTTATAGTCAGTGACCAACTCGTCCTCATATTTCTTGTTCATATCCGAACCAATGGCATCCATACCTGCAAACCAGATGTTCTTCAAACTAAGTTTTCCAGCTGTGGCAGCACCCTGTGTGTCGCCCTTTTCATTATCAAGCATCAGGCCGATAGGATAGCCAATGGCCAACGTATTGTAACAACTCAAACGAGAGTTACGACGAATTTGCATGGCAGATTGGAACTTACCGAGTGCCGAACCATTATTGGGATTCATACTTCCACCTGTAATATAATCGGGCTTGTTTTGGAAGTTCTTATCCAATTTAGGTCCTATAAACGTGATATTCGAGAATTGTGCAGTGGTATAAGGCTCAACAGCCGATCCTGAACCATTGTTATCACTTTCAAATCCATTGCTTTGAGAGGCATCCGCAAGCTTCGAGTCACGTACAACAAGACCAAATTGTACCGTACCGCAATAGCCATTGTCTGTGTCAAAATCATCATCCCAACCTTTGTAAGCAATGAGATACTTAGCGTTTACCGCACCTCCAAACCACTCGTAAGAGTCGTCATTGGAGTAAGAAACCTGGATATGGTCGAGCTGTGTGCCACTTCCTACCGAGCCCAAGGTCAAACCATTGATTTCTTTATCCTGTCTGAATGGATAACCAGCAAACTCAATACGCACATAACTCAACACACCCGAGTTGTCTGCATTGTCATTACCTCCATGCTTGGTGCGTGGACCTCCTTCTATTTCCATTTCCTGCTGATTGTTTACAGCCTTTCCACAGAGGATGACACCACCCCAATCTCCAGGCTTTCGGTTGCCTTTGGCTTGTGCCGATGTAAACACAATAGGTTCTGTAGGCGTGCCTTTCGCAATGAGTTTTCCACCTCGTTCGGCAATCAGGGCAGCCTTTGTCGCCTTATCACCCTTGATGATAGTACCAGGTTCAATGGTCAGTTCCGAGCCTTCGGCAATATACACCCAGCCCATCAGTAGATAAGTACCTTTCTTTAACGTTTGTTTCCCCTTGAAGACAAACTCCTGATTGCCATTGCCAATCTCTTTACCATTAGGGTCTTCCTTACCATTCGTAAACAATAAGTGGTCGCAACTCTTTAACCCACCATCTGTTCCCCAAACGTATTGGGGCGTTGACTCCTTTTTATCAACTGGCTCATCATCATCATCTCCACAAGCAGTAAAACCGAGAGAGAGCGTTAGGACTGTCATCAATCCCCATAAATTCAAACTTTTTTTCATCTTTGTTTTGTTTTAATCAATGAACGAAATATGATATTTAAATTAACTTAGTTTTCAAAATTGATAGATAACCGACAACGATAAATTGCGTCCGGGTTGATAACAACGACTGATTTCGGTTACCTCTTTCTTGGCTCCATCAGCGTAGGTTACGTCAGCAAATTGCTTATAATACACTTTCTGTGCTAACAGATCGCGCACTCCTAACTTAAGTTCCCAGTGATTTCCAAACTTTTTAGAAGCCGTCAAGTCAATGACATCTCGTGGCATCTCATAGCTATCGGGCACGCGGGCATTGATGTTGTCGCCCGAGGTGGTGCCTTCGCTACGTCCCACACCTATGATACGTTTACCTATGCGATTGTATAACAAGGCGATGTGCATTTGGTGCGCCTCGTTCTTATAAAATATTCCTGTGTTAATCAGATAAGGTGACTGTCCTTGCATGGGTCTGTCTTTTTCCTTGGCCCCCTTTTCAAACTGCACACTACTTTTAATCAAAGCCCCGTTGAGTGACCAACTGAAATGAGGAAGTCCGATGAAATCAAGCGTTTTCTTGATGTCCAACTCCAGTCCATAATTGTTAGCAGCCAAGGCATTGATGTACGAATAATTCAAATCTGTACCTCCTGTCACCGTATAGGTCCACTCAATAGGATGCTTAAAGTGTTTGTAAAAAGCTGCTACAGATATCTGTTCACCTCGGCTTGGATAGTATTCGTATCGCAAATCGATGTTATCCACATACGCATTTTTTAAGTTAGGATTGCCTTTTACATCGGAAGCTAAATCGAAATCATAATATACCGACGACGACACCTCACGAAACTCTGGCCGGTTGATACTTCTGCCATACGACAAACGCAGTTGATGTTGATCATTAAACTTATAGGTGGTGTTGAGCGAGGGAAACAAGTCGTTGGTTTTATAAAATGTACTGACATGACTCACTTCTGTGTCTCGTGTATTTGATACCAACTCCATGTTGTTATGTTCAAATCGGACACCGGCGTAGATACCTAACTTGCCAAAGGGGAGAGACATTGCCAAGTATCCTGCGCCTAATGTATTGTGTCCGATATAGTCGTTGCGCATGTGCATCTGCTCCAGCAAGTGCAACTTGTCCACACCAAAGTAAGAGGCATCGCTCAGCAGGGTTGGCATCTCCATGTACCTGAATCCGTCTGGCATGTTGTTGTTAGACGTGTTCCAATTGTATATCAATTCGCGAGTTGTGTAATCGCGGGTACGATATTCGCCATACGCACCATACTTCAAAAATGGCTCCCATTGCCCCCAATTAAAGGTTATCTTGTCGTTCACACTCCCCGATACAATGTGCTCATCCAAATGTGTCCACTCACGTGACACATCGTTTCCTGTCAACAATCCTAACCGATTGGTCTCGATGGCATCGTTAACCAAATAGCGTCGGCGGTCGGGAATGTGCCGATTGGCGTATGCATAGCCCACATTCCAGTCCAACTCGTGCGCCTTGAGCGTATGCTTTCCGGTAAGCTGTGCATTATAGGTGGTGCGACTACGATAATAATATTCTGCCGATTGTTCATTGTTCGACTGTGCACTGATGCCGTTACGCTCGGTATAGCGATTGTTGCCCAACTGGTTAAAGATATTCTTCAATTGGTATTTGTTTTTCCCATTTTTCGACATGAGCGTAAGATTGAACATACTACCCAAGCGCACATTGTTGTTAAACTGGTTGTCAACCGATTGGCGCAGATAGTTCTCGCGGTCGTTTTGAGCGTCATAAATGCCAAACAGGTTGTTCTCCATGTCCCGATAGGTTCTGTATTCGTTACTGTAATTCAGCACAACAATCATCCCCAGTCGATACCGATTCACGTCCCATTGGTGATTCCAATTGGCAGAAAGTTTCAAATCTCCCAAAGGTTTCTTCGTCTTCTCGTGCCAGTCATTGTTCAATCCGTTATCCAATAAGCTAATCGCTTGATCTGATAAGGTTTTCAGTTGACTGTGAATACCGCCGTCTAACGAGCGCAAACCGCCATCAAATCCAAGAAAATCGGTATTCGAACCTTTGGCATAAGTAAAGTCTTGAAATGCCGATTGGGTATTCCAATTGCCTCCTAAGGATAGCGAGAACGAGTTTTCTGACGGTATCTCCTTTGTGTTCAACAGAATAAATCCACCACTATAATCAGATGGATATTCGGGCGATTGGGTTTTTACAATCAACAAATTGTCTATTTGTGAGCTGGGTACAATATCAAACGAGAAAGCCCTTGAGTCGGCTTCACTGCTGGGAACGGCACCCCCATTCACCCATACATTATTATAACGCTGAGACAGTCCGCGCACCATCACGAATTTATCTTCTATTAAACTCACACCCGGCACACGCCTGATTACCTCTCCGGCGTTTGAGTCTTGCGTGCGACGAATCTCTTGCGAAGAGATGTTGCTCATCACATACGGACTCTCTTTCGCCAACTGTACCATGGCAGTCTCAGTGGTTTGTTTGACGGCAGCCGTTATCTGCACTTCTTTCAGCGTCTGCTCGTCAGCGCTCATCTCTACCACCAAGTCGGTGGTGCCGGTGAGAACCCCTCGAAGCGTTTTGGCCTTATAAGAAACGTACCTTATTATAAGCGTGTATTTCTGTTCCTTGAGCCCGGTAAGCCTAAACCTTCCATCCATGTCGGTGACGCCGGTAGGCTTGCCACCTGCTATCTCAATGGTCGCACCTATCAACGGCTCTTTGCTTTTAGCATCCACCACCGTGCCGCTAATCTCTTGGCCGGCCATTTGTAAACTCATCAGTAGTAGCATGCATACAGCTACCAATCCCCTTTTCATTGTCTTCATTAGAAATACTGAACTAATTTTTACGCTGCAAAAGTACGGGTATGATGTTGCATTTTCATTTCCGTAATATGATGATAACGATACAACTATGTGACAAATTCACAACATGTATTTCATTACTATTGCAACTTGCTGTGCGCCAAACCTGCCTGGCGATGAATCGCACCTTCATCCTTCCACGTTCTCCATTTTAAATTGACAGAGGCGGATCGTGATGTATCACGCCTTCCACAATTTGTTCGATTTTTTATCAAAATAAGTCTCCTAAAATAGCAGTTGAAAACTTTCAATCTAGAAAAAATCAATAGGCAAGCAAGGAGCAAATAGCAGATTATTTGGCTGAAATATCGCCCTTTTTCATGAAAAGCATTGAGATAATGCTGCAAGAAGCATCACTTTGCGGAGCAATAGGCATGTTATTGCCCACCAAAAGCATGCAGATTGGAGGTTAAAAGCTATGCTATTGGCGACAAAAAGCAACAGGGATAGCAGACAAGCGGTGTACTATTTCTGTAACAAACTATACCACAGACACATACAAAAGTCGCTCATCCTTGCGTTATTTGCAACCACAGGCATGACTGTTTGCAAATAAGCCAAGGAGAAAGAGGTACGTTGTCAAGAATATTCATTGACATGAACCCACTTTTTTCGCCATCTTTCAATGAGGTGTGAATATTTAATACTGGGTCAAAATAAAACTAAAATAATTGTTCGGTATGGTTTATTTTCGTACCTTTGAAATCTAATCAACAACTAACCATACCATCATGTCAGATAGCCAATACTGTGTCATTCTGGCCGGAGGAAAGGGTAAACGCCTTTGGCCTTGCAGTCGTGAAGCCACGCCGAAACAATTCATAGACTTCTTTGGCACAGGACGTACGCTTTTGCAGCAGACATACGACCGGATGCTCAAGGTGGTTTCACCCGATAACATCTTCATCAGCACCAATCAGTCGTATCTTGATGACGTTCATCAGCAGTTGCCCGACATCCCGGAAGACCGCATCTTGGCCGAACCTATCCATCGTAACACTGCACCAAGCGTGGCATGGGCCGCACATCGCATCATGCGATTCAACCCCGACGCCAACCTATTGGTGACACCGTCCGACCAAATGATTCAGAACGAGGATGCCTTTGTAAGCGACATCCAAGAAGGATTTGCTTTCGTCAGTCAGAGAGATGAGTTGCTAACCCTGGGTATCAAGCCCACCAGACCAGAACCCGGATATGGCTACATTCAATTGGGCGAACCGGCGGGGAATGGCGTTTATCAAGTACAGTCGTTCACCGAAAAACCCGAAAGAGATTTTGCCAAGATGTTTGTGGAAAGCGGTGAGTTTTATTGGAACACGGGCATGTTCATGGCAAACATACGTTATTTGAGCCACTGTCTGTTCAAGTTACTGCCCTCTGTGTTGCGCAATCTCGACGCCATGACACCCAATTGGACCATCGAAGAGGAGAACCATTTCATCAATAAAAACTTCCCGCTGTACCCCAACCTATCGGTTGACAACGGCGTACTGGAGAAATCAGACCGGGTATACGTCATGAAGTGCAACTTTGGTTGGGCCGACATCGGCACTTGGCACAGCATTTACGAGGCCATGCAGAAGAGCGAATCGGACAATGTGGTGATTGACAGCGACGTCATCCTTGAAGATTGCCAAAACAACGTCATCAAGTTGCCGAAGAATAAACTGGCCATCCTCAACGGACTGGAAGGGTATATCATTGCCGAACATGGCAACGTATTGCTTATTTGCAAGAAAGAAGACTCGTCAGCCTTGGTGCGGAAGTACGTTAACGAGGTACAAATCAAGAAGGGAACGGACTATATTTAGACGTTCTCTGGTTTGACCTTACCTTTTAATTATATAAAAACAATTAGACGAGTGATTTCACATGATGAAGAAATCTCTTCATCATGATTATGGTATGTGCCATCCAAGATGAGTTCACCGCATCTAACACTCGCCACAAAGTCGAAATAAGGTCGCAACAACTCAATGGTCAACACGTCACGCATCATCGACTTATCGGTAAAAGGAGCCAGCAAAAGCAGTGATACAAGCGTAGACTACAAGACATATTATTAGTTTTTTCATCTATTATACAGTATTCAATAAGGATTATATGATTGATTCATAAGAGGTCAGCGCGCAGACATTTCTATTAAGTTTACATTCAGTCCCGTTATTTCCAGCATCGGTTCGCAACCACGAGTGTCTTCTTTTTTCCACTTCACGGTCACCGTTTTCTGTTCACCGGGCATGAGGTGGAAATAATTGTCGCTATAGTCAACCGGCAAAATTTGCAGGGTATCGTTGCCTTTTAAGTTGATGCGGTTCATCATGGCGGGTGTGGCACTCTCGTTTTTCAGCACAACCGTTGCCTGAGTTCCTTCCCATTTAACATGTGTGGTCAACGTTACCATGGGCAAACGCCTAAGTTCTTGCAGGTTTCCTTCATCGGTCGAGCAGACATAGAAGTTGTCTGACAGCACCTGGTTGTCATCATCTATCAATTTCATCTTCAAAAAGTAGACCGTCCCTGGCATGTCAGGCTCTTCTATTTTAGTGCATACAACGGTCGTGTCAGGCTTGCTCTGCAACGCCATCTCATGAGATGAAAGTCGCTTGCCATGGATATCCAGCACCTCACATTGTGCCCTCAAGGTCCCGTGCACCACTTTATTTAGGTTGACAACCTCCATGTTTCGCGTGCTTGCATTCCACTGAATATGCAACGGCTCGCATGCTTTTTTCACGCCAAAGAAAGCGGCTGTAGGTTCAAAGTAGTAGTCGTATGTCTGCCAAGTCATGCTGGGCCAACACGAATGGCTCATCCATATCAACAATCCCAACCGTTCTTTGCTTCCTGACTCATACATGGCACGATAGCCTTCATAGTTCACCCACTGCGCAAGAGCGGTGAACTGCTTGGCGTTTTGCACCTTTCCGAACGCCTTTTCGATGATTTTGTTGAACGAATCTCCTTGCTGTGCTCCTTGCAACGTGTAGTCATGCTGTCCCCATTGTGCATTCTGAGGCCATAAAGCCTCTGGACTTAGTGTTCTCGAAAGTCCTTCGAAGGTCATGACATTTGGCATTCCACGCTCCGAATGCAGCTTACCAGTCTGCTTTTCAAAGTATTCTTTCGCAGGCAAGGCACGGTATGGACCATGCCCACTGATGCCATCATCGGCCGAACTTGACACATAACAAAGTCCTGGATGCAACGTCTGTACAAATTGACGCAGCGCCCTATCGATCGTTTCGGGTGGATAACCCTCATTTCGTCCACAGTACAAACCGATACTCGGATGCTTTCTAATGCGGTACACATAATCCTTTGCATTCTTCAGAAACATGTCCTCGTCCATCGGATCGGGTCCATCAGCAGGATTAGCCAGCCAAAAATCTTGCCACACCATAATGCCATAGCGGTCACAAGCCTCGTAAAACTCCTCATCACCGGTCTGCCCTACCCAGTTGCGTATCATGTTATAATTCATATCGCGGTGATACTTCACGGCAATATCGTATTCCCTACCCCGATAGTTCAGATTGCTCTCACTGAAGCCCCAGTTGCCTCCCAGTGGCACGAAGCGTTTCCCATTGACATACATCGTCAGTCGGGTATCAACATCCCGATACCCTATTTCACGAATTCCGGCCTTGAACGTCAGCTCGTCCAACACCTTTCCGTCCACCTCAAACGTAAATCCAGCGTCGTAAAGATAAGGTGCTCCATAACCATTGGGCCACCACAAACGCAGACGACGGTTCTTCAAATCGGCGAATTTCGATGGGTCAAACGTTGCTTCCACCGTGGCCAATGCGGGCAACGTCACGGTTTTTTCAAACTTCACCTCGCCTATCCAGCCCTTCAACCGTCCTGTCACAGCATGCGATTCGTTGTTTTTCAGTACGATTGACGGTGTGACCGTAGCCAACGTATCAGGCAGATTCAAGCACGAAGTCACCACTGGATCTGTCAAACTCACCCCACCTTCAGCAGACAGATACACGTCATTCCAAATACCGATGTTACGCCCACGGATGGTAGAGATCCAGTCCCACCCAATCGTGGCATGGAACGTAGGATTGTCATAACCCAAGATTCCCCCATTAAAGTCGGTATTCATCTCATTCTTTTCCTTGACAGCACCTGGATGTTGATTCTTCACAATCTCCACGGCCAGCACATTCTCGCCCGCTACGAGCAGTTTGCTAACGTCGATTCTTCCACGAACAAACGCCCCTTCCATACGATCAACCCTCTTTCCATTGAGGTAGATGTCGGCCTTCCAATTAATGCCATCAAGGTTCAAAAACACATGTTTGCCCAACATTGCTTGGGGAACGCGGAACGAGCGACGATACCAAAAGTTGGAATTGAAGAACGATTCGGAAATCATGAACAGATGGTCGGCATAGTTTGGATTGGGTATGGCGCCTATGTTCATATAGCTCGACAGCACCGTGGCAGGCACTGTGCCCGTTATCCACTCACTGTCGTCAAAGGCTGCTTGCGCAATTTGTTCGCCCGTTGCCCGCACTTG
The DNA here is from genome assembly GCF_000177075.1 of Hoylesella buccalis ATCC 35310. Taxonomy (GTDB): domain Bacteria; phylum Bacteroidota; class Bacteroidia; order Bacteroidales; family Bacteroidaceae; genus Prevotella; species Prevotella buccalis. The sequence continues at coordinate 21,108 of NZ_ADEG01000099.1, read as the reverse complement.
CGAGGCACGCTGCAATCGCCAGTGTCCTCCATTGAGCGAAAGTTGGTTGCCATCCAGCCGGCTTTGTGTCTTAGGATGCGCCACCAATCCCCCACGCCCCATCACTTCCAACTCACTGATTGCATAACGTTGTCCCGCCCGTGCACCCTGCATGTTCACACGAACATATCTGGCCGTGGCCTTGCAGTCGTACTCATCGAGGGTCACATTCTTGGAAGACAACTTACATAGCGGTCGCCATCGCTGGGCATCATCAGACACTTCAAGCATTCCTTGCATGGCCTTTTGCACCCAATGCAACCGAATTTTGTCAAAAGAGGCCTTCACGCCCAAATCAACATACACCCATTGGTTGCCGCCCTCCGCACTCATCCAACAGCTGTTGAAGACAGACGAAGGCAACAGGTCGGTCATTGGTCGCCCGTCTTGATAAAACTTCAATTCGGTAACGGTCCAGTAAGCAGCGCCATCCATGTCCAATGCCAAGCGAAAGTCGCTGAAAGCTTTACCCTTGGTGTTGAGGTTGAAGCTGATATTGATCTTTCGCGTAGGCAACAAGTCACCGCCCGTATTCTTGTTAGGGTCGCTGTGTGCCTTGTATTTCGAAGCCTCTCCGGGCAATGCTTCTCCACGTTTCTCGTCCAACACCACCCATTGTCCTTTGCGATTCTTACCCATCACCTTGATGGAAAACCCATTCTTGGCCACTTCGGGCTGATAGGCTACGCTGGCAAACAGCTTCACTTGGTTGGCCTTGATGCTCATTCCCTGCCAGTGGTACTCTAACTTTGCCCGGCTACCCATCAAGATATTGCGGGTATACTCTCCGCCATCAATGGCCCATTCGCGTTCGCGAAGGGGCAAAACGCCACTATTGGTGCTTGCTACCAGATAGGCAGAACCCAGACGAGTGATGATGCCATCGGTGAGCAATTGTGCCGTGAGATTGTAATCATAGCTCGAAGAATGGTACGCCTGGCGATGCAAAGCGATGTTACGATAGGTGTCATCCTGCACTAACATAGGCACATAAGCCTCTTGCACACACCCTGGATAAATACCAACGCCACGAGTATAGGTTTGTGCAAAAGCAAATTGTACCCAAAAAGTCATCACTACCAAAAAGCAATAAAAATATCTTGAATGCCGTATCATATTGTATGTCGTTGAAAATTGATTGTTGATTGTTTGACAAAAATAAGCATAAAGTACAAGAACACAAAAGGTTAACTCAAGAAAATAAGTTAACCTTTTACACTATATCGTTTTATTGAAAGTCAAACGGTATCCTTTTTGCAAAGGTAGATTGATTTACAAATCTATTTGCTTCAAAATCTTATGGGTAGCACCCGCCTTTGATTCCACATAACTACCAGCCGCTTCGCCACTCAATCGCAAGTACTCTTGCTGAGTCATGAACTGTTGCATCATACGTGCAAACGAAGAACTATCCGTGATTTCGAACCCTCCCTTCGCCTTAATCAGTTCTTGCGCTTCTTGAAAACGCTGATGATTAGGACCAAAAAGTACGGGCATATTCCATACAACGGCTTCTAACACATTGTGTATTCCTACCCCAAAGCCTCCACCAACGTACGCCACCTCACCATAATGATAAACACTCGATAGCAGTCCGAAGCAGTCGATTAACAAGCATTGAGCTTGTGCAGCTTCTTCGGGTGTTGTTGCTGTGTAACGAACCGTCTTTCCTTTGCATTTTTCTTCGATACGCTTCAAATGCTCTTCGCTGATGACATGGGGGGCGATGATCATTTTCCAACCCTTACATTCATTCATGAAAGGAATAAAAATATCTTCGTCTGGCGCCCAACTTGAGCCTGCAACAAACACTTTTTTATCTGCTTTGAAAGCCTCAACTATCGGGAGTTGCTGAGCTTTCTCCTTGATTTGCAACACTCTATCGAAGCGAGTATCGCCTACGACATCGACCGTATCTATCCCTAGCGTGTGAAGCAAGTGTTTGCTCTTTTCGTTTTGGACAAAGAAATGCGTAAAACATCTCAAGACGCCTGCATAACTTTTGCCATACCAACGGAAGAAAATTTGATGCTCTCGGAAGATGCTGCTGACACTGTAAACGGGCACATTGCGGTGCTTGAGGATGTGCAGGTAATTGTACCAAAACTCGTATTTGATGAAGAAAGCCATGCACGGGCGCACCGTTCTCAAAAACCTGCGGGCGTTGCGGATGGTATCTATGGGCAGATAACACACAACGTCGGCATGCTCATAGTTCTTCCTCACCTCGTAACCCGAAGGCGAAAAGAATGTCAGTAGTATTTTATATTCAGGATAATCGGCGCGGATTCGCTCTATCAACGGCCGCCCTTGTTCAAATTCACCTAACGAAGCGGCATGAAACCAGATGTATTGATGGTTGGGATTGACCTTGCTCTTGAGGATATCAAGGGCCTGGCGTTCGCCCTTCCACATCTTCTTAACTTTCTTACTGAAGATACTGGCCACGGCAACACCGCACAGATAGAGGTATATGGCTACTTGATACACGATGCAAAGAGGTTTTCCTATTCAGCTTATTTGCATCAGGCAAGATGAGAAGCCACGGTGGGAATCTCCTCAATGGCCTTACGCAAACGCCTTAATGTTTCGTTCTTACCCAGGAAAGCTGAAATATCGAACATGCCCGGGCCTTTGCCTATTCCGACCAAAGTCAGACGGAACGCATTCATGACATCACCCAGTTTATAATCTTTCTCCTTGACCCAATTCATGACATGCTGCTCTTGATTCTCAATGGAGAAATCGTCAAGACCTTCCAGCAAGTCGGCTAACTCGGTCATCTGCTCTGCTGAATAGGGTTTCCAACGCTTGCGAACCGTCTTCATGTCGTACTCCAGCGGTGCTACGAAGAAGAAAGAACACAACGGCCAAAGCTCTTTAACGAAGTCGACACGGTCTTTCATCATGTGAACCACCTGCCGGATACGATCCATCGACTCATCTACGCCGTTGTTGGCAACGATGGGTGCGAAGAGATCGGCTATCTCATCATCACTCTTCTGCAACATGTATTCGTGGTTGAACCAAATGCCTTTCTGGTAATCATACTTGGCTCCGGCCTTGGAACAGCGTGTGATGTCAAAGGCATCAACCAACTCGTTGAGTGAGAATATCTCCTGATCGGTTCCCGGATTCCATCCCAAAAGAGCGAGGAAGTTAACCACTGCCTCGGGGAAATAACCGCTCTCGCGGAATCCTGACGACACTTCACCCGTCTTGGGGTCGTGCCATTCCAGCGGAAAGACGGGGAAGCCCAAGCGGTCACCATCACGCTTCGACAGTTTACCTTTGCCTTCCGGCTTCAACAACAGGGGCAGATGGGCAAACGAAGGCATGGTGTCGGTCCAGCCAAACGCCTCGTAGAGCAACACATGGAGGGGCGCGCTGGGCAACCATTCCTCACCTCTAATGACGTGTGTAATCTCCATCAAATGGTCGTCAACAATGTTAGCCAAATGGTAAGTGGGGAGTTCGTCAGCACTCTTGTACAACACTTTATCATCAAGAATGTCGCTCTTGACAATCACTTCGCCACGAATCAAGTCCTGTACATGTATCTCACGACCAGGTTCTACCAAGAAACGCACCACATACTGCTCACCATCCGCGATGCGTTGTTGGCACTCCTCGGGCGTCATTGTTAACGAATTGCGCATTTGCATGCGCGTATGAGCATCGTATTGGAAGTTTTTTAATTCGTTTCTTTTGGCCTCCAACTCCTCCGGAGTGTCAAAAGCATAATAAGCCTTACCTGCATCCAGCAACTGCTGAACGTACGTCTTGTATAGCACGCGACGCTCGCTTTGACGGTAGGGCCCATGCTCTCCGCCGAAAGAAACACCTTCATCAAACTGGATGCCCAACCATTTGAATGACTCAAGGATATATTCTTCGGCTCCGGGAACGAAACGATGAGAGTCGGTGTCCTCGATTCTAAACACGAGATCGCCACCATGCTGACGTGCGAAAAGATAATTATACAACGCTGTTCGTACTCCACCAATATGTAAAGCACCGGTAGGACTGGGTGCAAAACGCACCCTTACTTTTCTTTCTGCCATTTTAAATAAATGAAGATAAGATATTAAATTTTGTGCAAAAGTAGTCATTTTTTTGCAGTATGCCGTATTTTTTTTGTATTTTCGCATGATAGTTGGCCGAAAGACCCTGTATCATGAACAGACAAAAGGTTCATGGCACACAAACGAGCCTTATAGGGATTACATCCCATCTATCAACACGTTTCAGAACAAGATATCTATTTTTTGTGACAAAATGAGTAAACTTAACATAACAGATTCGCAAAACTGGCAAAACATATTAACGAGGATAATACTCGTGGTGGTCACCGTTGTGCTCATTGTATGGAGCCTTCCACGCGACACGTCGCAGCAGTTTCATTACGATGTGGACAAGCCTTGGATGTATCATTCATTCATTGCCACCTTCGATTTCCCCATCTATAAGACAGATGAGGCCATCCAACAGGAGAAAGACTCGCTGATGCAGTATTTCCAACCTTACTTCAATTATAAGGCAAATGTGGAGAAAGAGCAGATAGAACGGTTCAAAAACGACTTCAAGTTGGGCGTGCCAGGCTTGCCAGCGGCCTACATGCACATCCTTTTGGATAGGTTTCATCGCCTCTATCAGGCAGGCATTATCAACACACCCGAATATAATCGGTTCGCAAAAGATTCGACCAACATGGTCAGAGTGGTGAATGGCAAGGCGGCACAGAGCGTCCAAGTCAATTGCGTTTACTCTACCTTGTCGGCCTACGAACAGCTGTTTGCCGACAACAAGCTGGCTCCTTATCGCCAATTGTTGCAACGTTGCAACCTGAACTTCTACCTACAGCCCAACTTGATTTATGACAAAGACCGGAGTGAAACCGAGCTCAACGACCTTTTGAGCAGCATTCCGATAGCCAGCGGCATGATGATTAGCGGACAAAAGATTATCGACCGGGGCGACATCGTCGACGAATACACCTATCGGGTATTAAACTCATACGAGCGAGAGATGAAGCGCAGAAACGTTTCTGACCAAGAAACCAAGACCACTTTCTATGGCCAACTGCTCTATGTGAGCATCCTCATCATTCTGTTCACGGTCTATTTGTCGCTTTTCCGCAAAGACTATTTCAGTAAGCCGCGCAGCATCATGATGCTTTATGTACTCATCGCATTGTTTCCCATCTTTGTTTCACTGATGATGAAGCACAGTTTGTTCAGCGTGTACATCTTGCCATTGGCCACCGCAGCCATCTTCGTGCGCATGTTCATGGATTCAAGAACGGCGTTCGTCACACAGTGCATCATCATTCTGATTTGTGCCGCGGCGGTGAAATACCAATACGAATTCATCATCATGCAAATCGTTGCGGCCCTGGTAGCCATCTATTCTCTACGCGAACTCACACAACGATCACAGGTATTCAAGACAGCTATCCTCGTAGGACTATCGTATGCGGTGGTTTATTTTGCACTACAACTCATGCAAAATAGCTCGCTCGACAAGCTTGACATCGACATGTATTACCACTTTGCAGCTAATGCTGTACTGCTGTTGCTGTCTTATCCGCTGATGTATGTCATCGAAAAGATGTTTGGCTTCACGTCCAATGTCACGCTATTCGAGCTGTCCAACACCAACCGGGGCATCCTTCGCGACCTCAGCGAGATAGCTCCCGGCACCTTCCAGCACTCCATTACCGTGGCCAACCTCGCCGCTGAGATTGCCAACAAGATTGAGGCCAACGCCCTACTGGTGCGTACCGGTGCCCTGTATCATGACATTGGGAAGATGAACAACCCCGCCTTTTTCACCGAAAATCAAGTGGGAGCCAACCCACACGAAGGTCTTTCACCCAAGGAGAGTGCCCGCATCATCGTGAGTCATGTGCCAGACGGCGTGAAATTGGCAGAGCAACACAACCTGCCATCCTTTATCAAAGACTTCATCTTGACCCATCATGGCACCAGCACGGCAAGTTATTTTTACATACAATACAAGAATGAACACCCCGATGAGGAGGTAGATCCTGCACCCTTCTCCTATCCGGGACCCGATCCTTTCACGCGCGAACAAGCCATTTTGATGATGTCCGACTCTGTTGAGGCTGCCTCTCGCTCGCTTCCCGAGTACACGGAAGATAGCATTACAGAGCTTACCAACAAAATCATTGACGGACAAGTGAAGCGCGGTGCCTTCACCGATTGCCCCATTACCTTCAGGGATGTGTTGCAAGCCAAGCAGGTATTGATAGAACGACTGAAGGCCATTTACCACACGCGGATATCATATCCGGAAGAGAAAGTTAGCAACACGAATTAAAAGAGGCCTCTACAAGTTAGATGTAGACTCTACCTCAGCGGAAACATTTGATACAGACCATGACCTTGGAGTCATAGACAAATAAACTATATGCCTACGCTCGTTCACGGACACGTAGGCATATAGATTGCTCAATAAAATACATGTAAAGCAGCAAAGATAGCTACTTTTTCATCGGCAGGGTGTACAGAATCTTACCATCTTTGTTGATGGCATAGAGGGTAAGTTGCTGTTTGTTGGCACTAATCACTGTAAATCCTGTGGACCCATCGCACCAACGGGTTCCATCTGTTGGCTGTACTGGACGTGAGAGAGCTGCTGCAGAGTTGACCCAATAGTTAATCTTGTCACCTTTCTTCTTGATATATTGAAAGTTGTGTATATGCCCACAACCATATACCGACACATTGGAATGTCGCTGAAGCACGGGCAACAGATATTTCTGCATGTCGGCACGCTCTTTGTCCGACTTGGAAGTCTGTGCATAGATGGGATGATGACCTACACAAATCACCCAATCTTCATGTGCAGCAGTCAACGTACTGTCCAACCATGCCAGCTCTTGTTCAAGGTTTTGTAAATGAGCATCAGGATAAGTTTCGGTATTCTTTCTATATTTACTGATAAGGGGAGTAGTGTCGAGAAAAACGATTCGCACCGTACACCCATCACCTTCGAATACTTTGGAATAATAACGAGCTGGCATTGCCCATCGACGACTCACATGAGCATAATCGAGTACAGCTTGGGTATTGCCACGATATTCGTGATTCCCCAAAACAGGATACCAAAAACACATCAGCTCTGGATGAGAATAAATTAGTTCATAATTAGTCATCCACAATGGATCGGTAACGTTTTGCACGCCATTGAAATGATGAATATCACCTACAGCAATCACTGCCTCGGGTCCAACAGTCTCCGCCATGGTACCCATCAACTGGGCTATGGTTTTCTGGTCGTAATAGCCATTACGCCCCATATCGTTCACCCAATACAGGTTGACAGCAGCTTTCATTTGTTTCCAATCAGCAGGGGTTTGCGCTTGAGAGGAAATGAAAGACAAAAGTAAGGTGACAACAAATAGTATCTGTTTGAAAAACTTGTTCATTTTCATGTTGATTGATGTTTATTTTGCTCCAAATGCTCCAAAGAAGTTACTGGCCACGGATGAAGAGAAATAATAATTTTGGTCATCAGTATTGCTCACCCATTTTACTTTCTTCATGCCAAAGAAAGCCAATCCGCTGGGAAAGTTAGGCTTCACTGCCGAAAGAGCACCAGTGAGTTGAGGCGCGCCAGGCTGAAGATGAAAGTCCCATGCTGGGTTCCATTTCAAGGGAGCCCCATTGGCAGGGTCATCGCTCTCACAGTTGATATTCATCTTATCATTTTGAGTAAACTTAATAAATAATTTAGACAAATCCTCTGGAGCCTGACTGGTGAGATTGTTGTCATCCCAAACAATCATCTTGAAGTCTTTACTTTGCTGCTTCACTCCTGTATTTGTGGATGCAAAGAAATAATTGGGAGAAAGCACACTGTTGTCTATATCAGCCCCATCCTTACCGGGTTGACGGATTCCATAACGGTTGTCAACCATTAAATTATTCACAAAAACGGGCGCAATAGCTTTCTCTATCCATACATTTCCACCTTTCTTATTCTTCGTTCGACGCCATCCGCAGTCAATAGCTGTATTGTTATAGATAACAAGCTTCGATGCAAAGTTTTTCTCTACGCCCGACCCAGAAAGTTTAAAGGCATTGGTACAAGCATTGTATATCAGGTTGTAGGCTATGTCGAGTATGCATCCCGATTTCACATTGATAGCTTCACCACCATCACTCTCATTACCACTATCGGCAAACACGGACCCATAAATAATTCCATTACCACCTGTGAAATAAGTTTGGTCATCGTAATTGTCATGGAAGAAACAGTTAACGACAGCAAAGCGACCTTTGGTATTGCAGAAATGGAACGCAGGTACCCCGCCATCAATGGTGGTCTTGAACAATTTGTTTTGAAAAGAAAGGGAACTTTCCGTGGGAGTAGCACCAGCATGGGCTATCTCTGTATGACTTAACACCACCTCTTCACAGTCGTATCCACAAATGATACCACCCCAGTCGTTGGGCTTGCCCGTATCCGAGCTGATAACTACGGGCTTCTCTTTCGTGCCCATAGCGTACAGGTTTCCTAATGCCACAATCTCTATAGGATGATCTTCCAAGGGCTTCGAGCTGACTGTGACCTTCACGCCAGGCTCGATATAGAGGGAAGCGCCAGCAGGAATCTTGAACGAAGAGGTGAGTGTGGTGTCATGTGACCAAACGATAGATCCTGTAGGATAAGAGGCTATGGCCGTCTTCACTGTATTTGCGTCACCTGTATTGATGGTTATGGTATCGGTTTTGGCAGCGTAATCGTATGGATTAATGTTTTCATTTTCACACGAACTCATGCCTCCCATAAGGGTTACAGCTAATATGCTTACAAACAAATTAAATCTCTTCATATTGAATTTTACAAAAGTTGATGATTACAAATTTACTCTCACTCCAACCAGAAATGTGCGTCCATACTTGTAGGTTCCTACAATGGTACGATCATTGGGTTGTCCTGGTATCTTGGTATTAAACTCATTAACGGTTTTTAGGTACCGTTCGCGCTTTGAGTTGAGCAGGTTATTGGCTTTAACAAATAAGGATATGCCATTGTTGAAACGCTTCTCGCCACTCAGGTCAAGCGAAAAGAGATGCTTCTCCCATTCGTCAGAATCATAATAGGGAGATACCAATACAAGTTGTGTCCCAGTATAGGCTGCTGCCAATTGTCCATTCCACCCATGTTGCGTATCTTTATAAAGCAAAGATAAGTTAGCGGTATGCGGTGCCTGATTGATAAGTGGTCTCGTTTGGTCAACATGCTCTACTTGATTCTTTGCAGTATAGCGTTTCTTGGTTGTGGTGATGGCTGAATGCGTATAAGTATAGTTGGCCTTGAATCCAAAGTGACGGATATACTTCACCACATCAAGCTCAACACCATAGTTTCTGGCGTTACCAAGGTTTTGAGGCATATAGTAGCTGGCGTTACCCTGACGCTGGTCTACATCGAAAGTTGTCTCAATCGGGTCTTTGAGATACTTATAAAAAACACCCAAAAGCACCTGTTCATCTTGCGATGGTAACCACTCCCAACGCAGATCGAGGTTGTCAATACGTGCACATTTTAATAACGGATTACCCTTCTCGGTGTAATCCTCACCATCCACCTGATAAGGCACAAGCTCATAGAATCCTGGACGATTGATGCTCTTGTAATAACTGAAGCGAAGATTCATCTTGTCCCTAAATGTCCAGCGAAACGAAACAGACGGCAAATAATCCCAATACGACTGTTCACCAAGAGAACCCGTTGTCTCAAAACGTTGCAGCATTGTGTATAGTTGGTTGGTATGCTCGGCACGAAATCCAGCTACCAGTTCATAGATTGGCGAAGTAAGTGTTACCATACCGTAGATAGCACCTATTCGTTCTTTAGAGTCGTAATTGAGTTGTGAGGCCTGCGAACGAGGTGTTTTGAGTGTCCAGTCAATTCCGTGAAACGCATCAATATCATCAGAAGGCAGTAGGATACCATTATCTGAGGGTACAGATATGTATGAGTAATATCGATTGTTACGCTTCTTGTTGCGATACATAGCACCTGTTTTCCACACCGCTTTAAGTTCTTCACTGAAAGGAGTCGCCCACGAAAGATTGACATAGCCCGTCCAATCCTTATCGTCGTTATGCTGGAAACGACGCTCCTGTGATGCCGGGAATATCTTAGTGACCTTGCCTTCTGTCACGGTGTTCTTGATAGTGGTATAGATACGGTCAGGATCTTTCTCTCTGGCATCGGCGAAAAGTCCAGCCCAATCTACCGTGAGGTTACGCGTGAAATGATGCGTTCCCTTGATATTTGATGCAAAGATATTCTGTGTTTGTGTCATGGTACGCATCTCATCCGCACGTGTCCAGTTGCCATTTGCAAGGTCAAAGTCGTAGTCAGTCGTGATATCCATGCTGTAGCGTGTATTGTCCGCTTGACGACGCACGTACATATTATACCACTCTATCTTGTGATTGTCAAGCGTGAAGTCAATCTTTCCATGCACACCCAGGTTAAGATCATGGATGGAATAGAGTCTTTTCTTGATGGAACTGATGTAAGCTGTTTCCTCACCGTTGGCCATCACCTCCTTATTGAGCTCGCGTTCGGTGCCACGATACGTATTCTGCAGGTTGGTAGAGAATATCACTCCAAGCTTTTTATCCCAAAAACGATTGCCGATAGAGATACCTGCATGGATGTTGGGTATTGGTACTTTGTGGCGTGAAAGCTGAGTTCCACCATTCTTAAAGTCGGCATTGGTCGCATCGTACGTACTTCCATAACGCTCGTAGGGCGCTTTAGAGGTGGTACTTCCGCGCTTAGCACTTAAAAAATCGTAATTGATTTGTCCGAATGGTGATTGCGTTTTATCGCCTTGCCAAAAGAAATCGCTTGCCCCTGTTGCTACATTCGCTTGAAGTCTGAAACTGCCTGGAGCATCTTTCATATTCATATCTACCACACCACCCGCAGCATCGCCTTCCATATCGGCAGTGAGCGACTTAGAAACAATAATCCTGTCCATCAAATCTGAAGGGAAGATATTCAAGGGAATATAGCGATTTTTGTCATCAGGACTGGGTATTTTCACGCCGTTAACCAAGGTATAATTGTACCGTTTGTCCATTCCTCTTAGAATGGCATACGAGGCTTCACCCGACGCATCGTGCTGCATTGTTACGCCAGAGACACGTTGCAGTACTGTTGCCACATTGACATCGGGTGACACCAGAATGGCTTGTGCACTCATCACATTGAGTACTTGCGACGAATTTTTCACCATCGCATAAGCGCTTACATCAGTGTCTTTTGTACGAAATCCCTTAACAACCACCTCTTTTAGTTCTTGTAGTTCTGGTTCCAGCTCCAGATTGATAGACTTTCCTGCGGACATATCCACCTGAACCTCCTTGGATTGATAACCAATGTAGCTGGCTATCAGCGTAATGGTGCCTTGATTGGGCAGATCTTTCAACACAAAAGAACCGTCCAAGCCTGTAGAGGTGGCATGATGTTTCTCACCTTTCACTTGAACTACGGTACCAATAAGCATCTCACCCGTTAACTTATCTTTCACTATACCAGTCAAAGAATCAGCAAGACAGACAGGAATGATGCCTAAAATCAGCACTGTCGTTAATACAATTTTCTTCATAAAATTAGCCTGTTCACTTTTACGAATGCAAAATTAGGACATAGATATTACAATCATGTAAAAGAAATATTTCATCACCATGAAAAAGAAAAGCGGGATATTTTCATCTATCTCGCTTAAAAAAGAAGCAATATCGTCCAACGATATTTACATGGGGTCGACGTCATAGTACACTTGCAGGGCGGCATATCGCTTGTCCTGCAACAGTTGTTGCTGCACGGTACGCAAGTAAAGACGCACCGCCTTTGGGTCGATACCGTTCTCCAACTTGATGACAATCTTGCGGATGTGCAGGTTTTTCACGCGCGCTATCGAAGGTTTGTCAGGACCTAAAATACGCTCACCCAATCCCTGTCTGAGCCTGCTGCCCATCTCTATGCCGGCCGTTTCTACCACATCGTCGTGCCGATGACGCAAAAAAACGTATACCAACCGATGGAAGGGCGGATAAGAAAACAATCTCCGTTCTTCCAATAGTGCCTCATAAAATCCCTGATAGTCATTTTCCACCACCTGTCTGATGATGGGTAGCTCCTTGTTTTTGGTCTGTAAGAACACCTTCCCCCGCTGTCCTTTACGCCCAGCCCTACCGCTTACCTGCGCCATCATCATGAAGGCGTGTTCGTAAGCGCGGAAGTCTGGATAGTTCAGCATGGCGTCAGCGTTGAGTATTCCCACCACACTTACCCGGTCGAAGTCAAGTCCTTTGCTCACCATCTGCGTGCCGATGAGCAGATTGGTGCGACCAGAAGAGAAATCATCGATAATCCTTCCGTAGGCATTGCGGGTGCGCGTGGTGTCCAAGTCCATGCGGGCGACACGCGCATCGGGGAACAATTGCCCCACATACTCCTCCACTTTCTCCGTTCCAAAGCCACGACCACGCAGGTCGGTGCCGCCACATGCGGGACAAACCGCAGGTATGCGGTAGGTATAACCGCAATAATGGCAGGTCAACAAGTTCATGCTTTTGTGCATGGTGAGCGACACATCGCAGTTGGTACACTTTGGAACCCAACCGCAAGTGCGGCACTCTATCATCGGTGCGAAGCCGCGTCGGTTCTGAAACAGTATCACTTGCTGCCCGCTCTGCAACGCTTCATTCACGGCAGCGATAAGCGGTGGCGAGAAAGGTCCCGTCATCATCTTGCGCCGTTGCAGATCCTTCGTGTCCACTACCCTAATCTCCGGCAGTTGAATGTCCTTGTACCGCGAGGTCAAGGTCACCAGTCCATATTTGCCCTGGCAGGCGTTATAATAGCTTTCCACCGACGGTGTGGCCGTCCCTAACAAGGTCTTCGCGCCATACATCCTTGCCAATACGATGGCTGCCGACCGTGCATGATAGCGTGGCGAGGGGTCTTGTTGCTTGAAAGAGGTTTCGTGTTCTTCATCAATGATGACCAACCCGAGCCGCTGAAAGGGCAGAAACACGGCGCTGCGAGCTCCCAATAGTACCTCGTATGGATGGTGCGAAAGCTGTTTCTTCCATATTTCAACGCGTTCGGCATCGCTATATTTAGAATGGTAGATGCCCAATTTGTTGCCAAACACATGTCTTAGCCTACTGGTAATTTGCACCGTGAGGGCTATCTCCGGCAACAGATACAGCACCTGCTTCTTTTCCTCGAGTGCCTTTTTAATAAGGTGTATGTAGATTTCTGTTTTGCCACTGGAGGTTACGCCATGCAGCAAAACCACGTTTTTCTTAAGAAATTGAAAAACAATTTGGTTGTACGCTTCTTGCTGAGCCTCATTCAAACGTTTCACGTTTTCAAGATGTTCCTCCCCATGGTCATTGAGCCGTCCCACCTCCCGCTCGTAGGTGAACAGTATTTTCCGCTCTACCAGGCTCTTGATGACGGCATACGAACAGCGCGACACGTTCATCAACTCCTCCCGGGTGATGTCCATCACCGGCTCTGTCGTTTGAGTTCCTTCTATCGTTTCCCAGTGTGAGATGCGCAAGAAGTGCATGAGAGCCTCTCGTTGGTTGCGTGCTCGCTTCAACAGGTCAAGGGCCACGTTCAGCGATTGCTCGTTGCGCAGTGGCTCGCACAGGTCGATATACGTCTCCGTACGAGGCTTATAGTTCTCCTCCACCTTCAGTCCAGCGGGCAAAGCGGCATTGTACACGTCGCCGAGCGGGGCCATGTAGTACGCCGACAGCCACTGCCACAGCTGGTATTGCTGCTCCAGAAGCATGGGTTGATCATCAATCACGTCAACGATGTCTTTAACGTTGAAGGCGGGTTTGTCCTGATGCACCCTCACCACAATGGCGGTATGCACCTTCGAGGCACCAAACGTCACGGCCACACGCACGCCAAACCGCACCCGCTCGGCCAAGTTGTGAGGAACCGAATAGGTGAACGTGCCTTCCAAAGGCAGCGGAACAATGACATTTACATACGTTGTGAGCATGCCGCAAAGTTAAGACAAACGAGAGAAAGAACAAAAAAATAGCTGGTCAAACTCAACGTGACGGGTTGTAAAACACCTAAAAAAGGTGTTTTCAAAACTTGTGTTCCACCTATTTTTCGATAGAATACAAGTTTTAAAAACACCCAATATCTTGACACTTTTCAGATGTTATTTCACCACTTTAAAGGTCTTCGTTTGTGCGCCACAAATCACTTTTACCAAATATAGTCCAGGGGCTACGCCTGCAAAATCAACCTGAGTGGTGCCTGTCTGAGCACGTTGTTGAGCCATCAGCAACCCTTGTGAATCAAACATCTGAATGCATCCTTCGGCTGGAAGGTCCACATGGAGGTAGTCGATGACGGGATTTGGATAAACTTTGACAGCCAGATGAGGCGCCTGAATAGCGTTCACACCAGTTGCTACGACATCTGAATAGAACAGTTGGAACTCTGAAATCTGGCACAGTTCCCCGCCTTTATTCTCATCGAGTTGCAGACGATAATACTCGTATGGTTCTGAATTGTCGAAAGAATAGAACTGTGTGATGTGTCGATCGTAGAACAACTCATCGTTACGCTCATCCAGTACCACCCAATGACTGCCGTCATGAGAGCCTAACACCTTCCAGGATTGCGGGTCACGATCAGCATTGTCGTTGGCTGAGGTAAGGCTATACAGATTGGCTTTCATGCCTTCTGCTGCCTGATAGTCAACCCACGATTCGCCATAGAAGCTGAAGCAATACTTGCTGGCTGCCGCCTTGTCAAACAACTTATCAACGGCTTCACCGCCATTCACACCAGGAACATAGCAGGATGTGGTTCCTTCCCGACTGGTTAAATCTTGATTTGACAGACACAGACCATGGAGTTGAAGTTCACCCAGCATGACAGAAGTGGCACTTGCACTCGCTGTTTTCTTCACCAGCAAACGATAGTAAACATACAAGTCGTTATTGGTTATTTTGAAGGTACGCAAGGCTCCCTTTTCCTTGACATTGCTCGCACTGCCTTGATGCAATACACGCCAGTTGGTTCCATCGTTAGATGCTTGCAATTGCCATGTCCTCGGATCTTTTTCTGCATCATAACCCATGCAAATAGAATAAGCCCTGACCTTGGCTGGCTCGGGAGTTTGGTATTGTACCCATGCCTCACCCTTAAACGGAAGCTCTGCATAGGTGCGGGCATTGTTATCGGTCAGCACCTGCAAATCGGCATGATTGGCCCCATTGGATGCCGTGAGCTTACCGCCATTCTTGGTAATATCGTTATAAAGCGGGGCGCTTGACATGAGTTTTCCAATGAGTTGCCACTCATGGAGCGCCGTATGGGTGGCACCATGGTTGCCGGTAATTACCAGTCTAAAGCTCTTGTAAGCTTCTTGAGAGGCAACGGTGTAGAATTGTGTGCTCTGCTCAACTGGGAACGTTTCATGTCGCTTGCGGTCAAGCTCCGTCCAGTTTCGCCCATCACGGGATCCGTAGAGCACCCAACCAGCTGGATTCGCAGCAGCCTTTGAATCACCGTTAGTCAAACTATAGGAGGTTAACACATAGCTTCCGGCAGCCTTATATTCAATGACAGCATCCTGATTTGCGTCAAAAGATGTCATGGTAGAGGCGTTTTTGTCAATCAACGAAGACCCTTCTGGGTGCATCATACTGCCGCCATCGGCTGTGATATCATCGCTCAAGAGGCAGGTTCCCAGGAGTTGCCACTCGCCTATATGCAACGCTTTGCCGCCATTTGTTGCGGTAACGAGCAGGCGATAATCCGTAAAAGTCTTGCTGGTATTCACGCTGAAGTGCTTGTTTTGGCAACGCATGGCAAACACTTGCGCTTCTTGTGTATCAAGCGTTGTCCAGGTCTCACCGTCATTCGACCCCTGCAACGTCCAACTTTTGGCATCAAACGATACGTCACCAGTGCCACTGCCTATCGCATATCCCTTCAAAAGAGCGGGTGCCACCGAACGATAATGGAACATGGCCTGCCCCTTGAAAGCAGACACCGTGGCCGAAGTTGTCAATCGATTATCGGTCAAACTGCCCAAGTCGTCTACCTGTTGATCGGTCATCAGCTGCCCACCATTATCTGTGATGTCGCCAGGCAATGCTTCCCGATCGGTACCAAACTGCATTTCTGCCAACCTAAAGTTGTCCACCGCCGCCACATTCTCCTTGTTTACGAATTTCAAATACACCTGATGCATACCGTCTGTTGGTGCAACCGGTGCGGTAACAGTCTTCCAACCGGGTGTGTTGGGAATGGCAGCTGTACCGATGCAGGGGCCATCTATACTGTCAAGATGAACCTCAATGGCACATTGATAACTGGCATTGCCCAACTCGGAGACATAGAATGACACCGAAGTTGCGGGCTGACTGCCAAAGTCAACCCAGTTATATCCCACGTAATAATCATTCTTGATATTTGAAATCTCCAAGGGCGATTTTCCTGAATTGCTGTCCTTCAAATAGACACCTTGTATCGCATTAAACTCATCTGCGCGAATGGGCTGAAACGCATCCTTGACAATACGACTGTCATTCAGTGGGGCATTGAACGCTACTGATACGGCTGTGGAACATCCAAAGGGCTGATTGTCAAATTTCTTTTCACCAAACATAAAGTCTTCACTCGACTTCGTCAGCCATGCAGAGTGAATCACGCCACGAGAATTCATGTTGCTGTAAGCCTGCATGGCGTTCTTTTGCATCCATTCCACATACTCGGGCTTGTTCAAATCGATGATGAACTTTCGCACATAGCGCATCAAAATGCCTTTAAAACCTGATAAATCGCCGTCCACCACTTGACAAACATTGATGATACCGTCTTGGTTACAGAGATGTTTCACGGTGTATTCCATAATTCGTTCTGCATCTTGCTTGTACTGTTCGTCGCCATAATGGTTGTAAAGCATGACGGCTGCGCCCAACATGGTGCCTTGGTTGTAGGTAGAGGCCCACCGATTGTACTTGGAAGGCAAGTTGGTTGTCGCGTCCCAGATAAAGGAATCATACACTTGTCCTGTAGACGCATTGAACAAATACCGGCGTTGTTTGGCATAAAGGTCGCGGGCTTTGACATAATAGGTTTCATCACCTGTAGCCATGGCAATGTAACAAGCGGCGACTTCAGCGGGACCGTTGATACACGAGTTGGTGCCGTTGCGGTCGCCCGAGCTTTCTGCCCACCGCAGCATGCCCCATGGGTTGTACGCCCGTTGATAGATGGCGTCAAAATTATTTTTGGCCAATTGGGTATAGGTGGTTGAGCCAGTGAGAAGTCCGGCACGCGCAGAAGCGATGATCATCCACATCACGTCGTCGTTGTAGTTTTCTCCATGCCATCTGTACCCAAACCAATAGCGCCGCAACCAATTGTCCTTTACCTTAGACTTAAAATAGTTAAAGCCTTTTTTAAATAGGTCTAAATATGCTTCTTGGCCGGACGTTTCGTACGCATCCAACATCGTTTCCAGCATTTCGGCATCGCCCCATCCGCCGCCAATGCCAAACGAAACGTTGGCACCACGGGCACGCACAAACTGTTTGGTCCATCCGTTCATTACCTCATCTCGTAGCGCAGGGGTGATCTTGTTGATGGGTTCAACCTCTACCAACTGCCATATTTGAGAAGGATCGGCCCCACCTGTTTGATTTTTTTGAACCACATCAACCGACAATGTCGCTCCATCATTCGTGCTGCCGGTGGTGATACAATACGATTGTCCGCCGTCCTGTTGTACCAGTTGGTATTGACCGGCCTGGCCCGCTACGGCTTCTACCTTCCATTTGGAGGAAGAAAAGGTGCTTAAAGTGGTTTGGTACAATTGTGATGTCTTGCCCAACATCCCTCTTCGGGTCAAAAACTTACCACTATATACATTCTTGAATGCAAAAGAACCGTCGCTATTGCGCACCGCCTCCCATTGTTGCGAAGGCACATTCATGTCGGTCCACAGTAAGATGTTGACATTGTTCTGCAAAGAAGAGTTTTCAATCAAAAGCGACTTGTCTTTCGCCCCTACAGAAACAAGGCGGTAAGTCTTGCCCTCAACCACAGCACCCCAAGCCAGGTGCATGAGGGAACAGAACACACTGAGTAGTAAAATTTTCTTCATTGTCGGTATCATAGATTGATGATATTGTTAAGTCATAGTGTAGCCGCAAAGATACAACAACCAACTGACAAATAGGAGAAAAACGTTATTTTCTTGCAGAATTTAACAGCCCATCCTACCGATGTCAGCATCGTAGGGGCGTGATTGATCACGTTCCGTCAACGCAAACAAACACCGTAGGGGCGTGATTGATCACGTTCCGTCAACGCAAACAAACACCGTAGGGGCGTGATTCATCACGTTCCGTCAACGCAAGCAAACACCGTAGGGGCGTGATTTATCACGTTCCGTTAGCACAAACAAACACCGTAGGGGCTAGATTTATCACGTTCCGACACCGGTAAACGGGATAACCGTACACAACGTGATGCAACACTACACACACCACCCTGCACAAAGGCGGAGCGTGATGAATCACGCCCCTACATTACCTACTAATCGGATGACGCAACAACGAATTGTCCGTCGCTGTGGATGAACCCTTGTTCGCCTCCTCGGGTGGCCTCAAAGTAGGGATATTCCTCGCGCAACGAGATGTCATCAAACTCAAACGGTGCCACAATGGTGTCTTTCCCATCGGGAAGTATCAGTCCCATCTTACCCTCTTTCTGCACGATGACGGGCATGGTCACCAGGTCATCCACGTAAATGTAACACGTTCGAACGAAATCATACACGGGGTGAACCAAGATGTTGCCACGATGATCACACAGGCCAAACTTGCCATCCTGCTCAATCACGGTATGATATTGAATGTACTTTGATTTGATGCGATTGAGGTAGAACACCCACTTGCGCTTATCGTTCACCAGCTCGAGCATGTAGTTGAACGTGTCGCAATAGTTGGCGATGGCCCGTGTCAGCACAATTTTCAAGTCCAACCCGCTCAACACCTTGCGGTTCAGGTCGATATACCGTGCGATGGCCTCCTCCTTCTGCGGTACGCTCAGGGTGGACAACTGCGCCTCAAACTTCTCCATCATGGCCTTCGAGCCCGACATTCCCTTGATGTAGCGGTGTATCTGACGCGACATCTCGTCACAGACAAACTTGTCTATCTGCCGCTGTTCAATGGGGTCAACATATTTTTCCTCAAAATTGTCTTGCGTGATTTTCTCCATGGTAGTGTCCTCCTTTTGGGCCAAAGGTAAGCATTTTTTTTAAATCAGCGGAAGAACAGCAAGACATTTTTCCATACTTACAATTTTAGACCACGGCTCTTTCATTTAAAGGCGATGTTGTTGAACAACAAATGTAACAAATATTACGAATAAACCAAACAAGACAATGAACGCAAGCGTTCTGCTAATGAAACCAATCTGCCGACGTCAACATGTCGTGCCTCTTTGCAAAATTTGTTTCATTTGATGAACGCTTGCGTTCATTGATTCCAAACAGTCAGATTTGTTTCTTTCGTTCAATTCGTTGTTAAAACAAAAGAACATGATTATTGTTGAATAACAAACGACCTTTTAGATAAAAGAGCCGTGCGAGCTTAAACTATCAACTCGTCAACTTGTAAACTTGTGAACTCGTCAACTAAAGATTGTTGTTAAATAAAAAGCTTTATTCGTTGTTGAAAACATGCTTCATTCCCTGCCCATCTAAACTCATTGACTTTGCCGCCCAAACCCATTGACTTTAGGCCCTAAACCCATTGACTTTGGCGCCCAAAGTCAATGCAATTAAAAAGCAAGGGGAAAACTACTGTTCTTGTTCCCGCAACTGCTTGGGCGTCAACCCACTTCGTGTTTTGCAGAAAGCCCGCATATTCTGCACCGTCGTGAAGTTTAGTTCGTCGGCAATCTCCTGGTCGGTGTGCGCCGTGTTGCACAGCAAATCCCGCAGTTGTTTCATGCGGTTCTTCGACAACCACGCTTGTGGAGTTTCTTTAAAAACCTTGCGAAAGTATCTGATAAACGTAGGATAACTCATGTTGAGCTGCGAGGCCATCTCTTGTACAGGCAAGTATTGGCCAGCCAACTTCATCACGTCATTGTAGAACCGCGCATTGGGATCGTAGATGGGGGCGATAAACGGCAGCAAATCAGCTGGTCGATAATAAGCTTGCAGCACCGCCGCCAGCTCTTGTTGCTTCATGGCATGCACCTCGCAACACATCAGTCCGTCGGTGATGTAGCCCGTCATTTGCCGCACGATGGCTTGAATCTCGGGGTTCATGGGCAGCACCCTACCCTCCTCTCCGGTTGGTTCACCATCGTTCGTCAACGCCCCTGTGTTCACGATGCGGTGACAGAAATCCAGTCCGTCACCCTGAACGTACAGCCGCATGCACACGCTATCTTCCATGAACGTAACATACGACTGCTCTGTGAACACGGCCGTTGCCATTTCACCGGCATTAACAACTGTTTCAACGTTCTTTTGATGACATAGCATCAGTTTGCCACTCATCACGAATATCATCAGGGGGATGGGCAGAATGTCGTCCATACGCTCTCCACGTTTGCCAGAGAGCAAGGCAAAACCCATGGCCTTAGACCCAATGTAATTAGGACATTGGCGGTGTTTGTTTAAATTGTAAAATTTCATGCACCAAGAGTTTGGAAATCTGTAGCAAAACTGCAAACAGACTTTATTTTTGTAAATATATAATAATTACAACATGTTTATACGAAAAATAAACACAAATTAATACTACTTCCGTCCTTTTAATAATTATTAGCAATAAGAGGGGATAAAGATAGATATATTCACCGTTTTAATATTTTATCATGCGTTTACACCATTTGTAATGATTAATTTTGTATTGTTCAAAATACGAGCTTTTTGTATCTATCAGGTGATGAGGCGCTCACGTCCTTCCACCTTATTATATATATAATGCA
>NZ_ADEG01000100.1 GCF_000177075.1 Hoylesella buccalis ATCC 35310 | reverse complement strand
CGAAGCCTATCTTCTGCAAAGATAGTAAAAAATACAGAGAATGAACGTTACAGGGGGAGGGAATTAAGCAACGAAAATTCACGATGTTTCCAATGAAAAATGATATATGAAGACATGGCTTACTCCAAATCATCGGCATTCATGAAATGTAGACAGAAAAAAAATCCAACTGTTAGCATCCTGTTTCAGATTTCTAACAGTTGGATCTCTATAAGTCTCAAATCGATAAAAAAGCGAAACCCTCTAATTATCCTCTCAGCACCTTCATCACTTTCCTGAAGTAATGATGCGTACTACGGTTACTGTAATTAGGTCCACCGTTCCATGAACGGATTGCTTTCTCAACGCTGTTATTCGGGTTATACACCGATTGAATCAATAGAAACATCTCTTTAGACTTTGCCACACTTAGGCGGTCTGACAGCTTGTAGCGTTTCTTGCTGTTACGTCTTTTCAAGATTTGATTGCATTCAGCGACGAGTATCGGCGTGATTTGCATGACACCTACCGAATTTCCGCTCCTCGCATTGACATCTCCACGACTCTCTACATGAATGATTGCCTCCATCACTGGAGTCCAATCGAAATTGCTTGTTGCACTGGTGCCTTTCATCTGTCCTGCCAAGGCAAAACCGGGAAGAAAGAGCAAGATTATCCATGTTACAAAAACAATCTTTTTTATTCTCTCCATATTTACTTGTTTATGGAGCCTGGACTTGACAACGCTCTTGTCAAACATGCCCGGGATGGCAGCTATGTGAGAACTTTTTTTCTGCTCATCCGGCTCCGTTAGATACTTAGTAGATGGCCTGCTTATAATCACTACAAAATGCCATCTCTATTTTTATCGGGTGCAAAGGTATGCAAAAAAAGGCGAACAGACAAATTATTCAATCTTTTTAAGTCTAATTTTAAAAATGTAAGACATTGATTTGTTGATAGTTATATTCCATCCACCGTCTATTCATGGGCATTCTGGAATGATTGAAACGCGATTGACATGGCGCCAGTGTAAATGCAAAACGCCCTCCGATTATCTCAACCGGAAGGCGTTATTCATTGTTTTTAGCACCGTTTGCTGGTGTGAGCGACGTGCTTACTTCGTCATCTTGCGCACGGTACTTGTGCCGTTGCTTCTCACCTCTTTTATAAGGTACAAGCCATGGATAGGTTCGGCGTTGAGCCGTTGGCCGCTGAGATTATAATACAGGCAGCGCACGACTTCGCTTGAACCTTCTGGGAGCAAGCGGTTAATGCCCGATGTGATTTTCTCGGTTACCTTCCAACCTTTCTGCTCGGCCTCGCCCTTGTGTACATCGGCACTGTTCTGACAAGAGTACACCAGCTGATCGCTCCAAGCCACGCCTTGGATGGGTTTCTGACCATTGACGTCAGGTAGAGCTGCGATGATCTTATTCAGTTCAACATCAGCGATGGCGTTGTCCTGAAGGAACAGTCCCCGCAGACTTTTCTTGCCCTGAAGGTCTAACGTGGTGAGTTTGTTATGTTCGGCTGCTACCAGATGGAGGTTTTGGTTGGCCGACAAATCCAGGCTGGCAATCTCATTGCTGTCGCAACGGAGGTAATACATGCTCGGGTTTTTAGAGATGTCGAGGGTCGTCAACTGGTTGTTGCCGATATTGAAATCAAACAGTGATGGGTTGTTGCTCACATCGATATTGGTAAGCTGATTGTGCTCGGCATAAAGCGTGTTGACCATCTTATTGGTTGTGATGTCCAGC
The DNA here is from genome assembly GCF_000177075.1 of Hoylesella buccalis ATCC 35310. GTDB lineage: Bacteria > Bacteroidota > Bacteroidia > Bacteroidales > Bacteroidaceae > Prevotella > Prevotella buccalis. Next base: position 1,751 of record NZ_ADEG01000100.1, on the reverse strand, counting down.
TCAGAGAGGTTGTTGTAAGAAATGCGCAACAAGGCCAACTGCGGCTGAGACTTGGTGCTGAATTTAGACAGGTTGTTGTGTTCCACATTGATCCACCGCAGGTTGCGATTGGGGGTCAAGTCCAGTTCCGTCAATTTGTTGTTGTACAGGTACAAGCCGGTGAGTTGAAACAAGGGCACCAGGTTGATGCTCTCCAACTGATTGAAACTCAGGTTGAGCAAATCTAGCTTGTTATCCCTCGGGAACGTGATAGTTTTGATTTCATTGTGGTCGGCATATAACTTCGTCAAGGATGATAGACCGGTAAGGTCGATTGTTTGAAGTTTGTTGCTTGAGCAAGAAAGCTCATCGAGTTTTTTTAAGCCCGTAACATCAATGTCAGTCAACTCGTTGTTATCACAGTTTACATCTACCAGAACAGTGTTCTCGTCCTTGGGTAGCAACAGTTGAGTGAGGTGGTTGACAGACACGTCGACCTTCGAAAGATTCTTCATGCCGCTGCAATCCATCTTGCCCGGAATCTTGTTTTCACTGAGGTCGATGACTTTCAAATTATTGCAGCCGGAGAAATCCATCTCGTTTTCAATTTCATTTTTTGCAGCATACAGTCCGATCATCTTCGTCATGTGCGACACATTCAGATGCTTGATGTTGTTTTCATAGATTTTAAGTAGCAGAATGTTCGGACAACCGCTCAAATCCATCTCCTCTATCTCTTGTGCGACGGCGGTAATTTGCACAAAATCGCCATACAGCTTCACCTGCTTTCCCTTCACGTAATCGATGCAAAACTGCGTTTTGTCATACTTTTTGAGAACGCCGTCGCCCCAATCTACCGAAAAGCTGCCAGTTGCTGCCAGTCCAACTTTCACAGGCTTGTTCACATGTGCTTCGTTATAGGTAAACACTGCAGCTGGCTTGTCGGTTTCAGCTGCCATGACCGACCAGGATGCACAGGTAAAAAGTGCAATCATGAGTAAAATTTTCTTCATACTTTCTCTCATTTTTTTAATAATTTATAAATATCAGTTAACATTAAATTTCAGTTAGGACTGGAAATGCATGCAACCTGCTGCGCAAACGCATAGAGTTTGGTGAGCAAACTCATTGAGTTTAGTGCTCAAACTCATAGAGTTTGGAGTGCAAACCCATAGAGTTTAGTACTCAAACTCATAGAGATTGGAATGTAAACCCATAGAGTTTGGAATGGCATCGACACCAAGTACCCATCACGCATCAGTAACATCCCTCATCTCGCATGCGCGGAGGCGGAACCTGATGAAACACGCCCCTACAGATACAACCATGAGTTGTCATGTTCATTTGATCTTTTGCAAGATGCACGCCGTTACGACAACAAAAGTACAGAAATATTACAAACAAAAGCAATAATTTGTAAGTTTTTTATTAAAATCGTCTACAAAACATCATAAGGACTCTCCCATTTGAGCCATGTCGTCATGTTGATCCATTCATCAAGAAAAAAGTGTCAGTCAACTTATTGTGGCGAAAATGGGGTTAAATAAAAATATGACGAAGCATTTTTAATTTTAAAGAAAAGACAATAGGTTTATTGTTACAAAAAAGGAATGAGAAAAAGAACAGCAGTCCATATGGTGAACAGCCCATGAATACACATTGCATCCGTAGGTGCGGACACCAAAAAGCCGCCTACGCTCATGTGATGACGACTCAAAGGGTTCATTTTTATTTATGAATTCAGCGTACCTTAGAAAGTAGACAGAAAGTTT
>NZ_ADEG01000101.1 GCF_000177075.1 Hoylesella buccalis ATCC 35310 | reverse complement strand
AATATATGTAGCATTGCCTCGCAAATCATCAAAGAAACCAATGTATATCTGTGCTTTGGTATTCAGTTCAACAAGGACTGAGGAGGTATTATTGCTGAAATCCGTAAAATCTTCAACTTCGAAAACGAGAATTATTTGGAGGAGTTACAGAAAAAAGCCGAAAGGGATGCAATAAATATTGGTATGAGACGCTATGTATTCATTATTGATGCACTCAATGAAGGTCTTGACGATTCCTATTGGTGTGAGAGTTTGGGGGTATTGAAAACGGAATTAGACAAATATCCCAATTTGGCATTAGTTGTTACAGTGAGAAAGCCATTTCACGAAAAATACAAGTTAAACAGATGGGGTTACAGAATGCAGTATCTTCTTGGGCTGGAGAATAGTCAAGATGTTGTGAATAAATATTTTGAAGCCTATAATATCGATTATGACAAGAATCTTTTTGGATTCAAGAATGGGCTTTTTTTGAGTATCTTCTGTGAAACTTATGTTTCAATGCCATATTACGATAGAAGATGGTTAAGATCATTGGGCGTATTATATCGCCAGTACATCCATATGCGTGAAGAGACTGTGGCGAAAGCCGTGGATGAAGATCCAGAACAGAATATCACTTGGCATTACCTCTGCCGATTGGTTCACTTATCGGTATTTACCTACAAATTCCATCCTATCACTCGCAAAAAAGCAAGAGTTGTGTCCAATCAACTCTGTAGAAATCGTACTTGGAGTAAGTCTCTTCTGTATAATTTAATGGCTCAAGGTCTACTTTTGGCAGATTGGAATTATGCAACGAACTATATGGGCGAAGAGTCAATTGTGAAGTTTGAATACGAGCAGATGGAGGATGTAATGCGAGCCATTGTATTTCTAAACACCAGATCGGATAAGCAAGCTAAAATAACCCAGCTCAAAGAGTGGATTAAGTACTACGAGCAAGAAAAACTTAGCAAGGAGGGGTTTTATCAATTTCTAACCTATATTACGATTCTTTGGCCAGAGAAATTTGAGAAAAAAGAGATTATTGAAGAAAAGAGAATTGGGAATAATGCTCTTCTGCAACAATGTTTTATTGAAGGGCTAGAATGGCATTACCATCCTGTTAAACAGAAACTCTTAAATGAATTTTGGCAAGATGCAGAGAAGACTTTAGGTTACCGTTTCATCTTCAGCGTGTCCTTACATTCGCTTAATAGTTTTTTGGAAACACTGCATCAATCTTTAGGATCACTGAACCAAGCAGACTTGGATCTCAAGTGGACACCTGTTGTCAATGAGTGTTACGAAGAGTCAGCACTTTATACCGAAGGAGTGAACGAACAAGAATATAAGGTGGAAGCCAATCTTTTGGTTAGGAGTTGCGCATCATCGCATCCAAGGATAAGGGCACATGCCAAGCGGAAGCTGTGTCGCATACTTTGTCATCATAGCGACTTGTTTGAAATGTTGATACGTGATTTCCATTCTGCCAAAGATACTTATATCTTGGAGGGACTTTATAATGCTATATATGGCGCATTACTTCTTTTACGGGATGTAAATCTTTCCAAAGCTGTATCGCTTCTTATTCGTGATTATCATTTCCAAGACAAACAGCCTATTGAGGATGTCAGAGTACGCGAATGGTTGTTGAAGATACTACTGTTTTCCAAGACGCAGAACGATGGCATAGACCTCTTTTCTAAGGCATTGCCTCCTTACAATCCACAAGAAGAGATATCCCTTGCTACAATAGAGATAGGCGACGATTACTTCGGTCGTACAGATGGTTCCCGAAAACTTAGATATTCATTGTGTGAGTTTTCTGATTTCCATCGCTATATATTGGGCTTTAATACAAATAGTGAGAGTAGGATTTACACCCTGATGCCACATAACCAAAACGGCATTCCATCTATGCTGTCACTCGTTCAGTTACAATCTATGGTGGCTCAAAAAATTAACATCTTGGGCTGGAATGATGATTTAGGTGAACTGGATAATGGAGTACATTCATCGGGGCGGTATGATAACCAGCGTGAGCGAATAGGAAAGAAATATCAGTGGCAAGCACTATTTGCGGTAGAAGCACAACTGATGGATCATTTTGCTATAACTGATAGGTGGCACTATGGGGTAGGTGGTAATAAGCGCATACTCTGCCCTCCTTATCCATGGTACAGTTCCATACTGAACGACTTTGATGTCACTTTGACCACAGAATTGATAGATGATGCAGAGTTAGCTGATGTATTGGATAAGCAGTCACCATTCATGCTAGATAAGCAAATGTCGGATACCGATTGGGTTGAGCAATCAGTTACAACAGACGATTGTCAACACTTCTTTGTGGGCGAGGATAACAAGTGGGTGTTGTTATTTAACATTTTCTCCGAATTTCCTGTGAATGGAGAGCATAAGGATGCCTATTTGTCCTACGAAACATTTTTTGTCCGCAATGAAGATGCACAGAAGTTTGAAGCCTGGATAGCAAGGCAAAACTTCAGCGGAAGAACAATGCCCGCTTCTGGACAAAGCATAGATATCCGTCTACTTGAATATCCTTGGATGTTACCTTATGTCAGTGCAGAAGATGAGGAATGGCTCTATGTGTCAGCCGGTGATGGTAAATGTCCCTGCTGTGTAATGCTGACCAACTATACCCAACTTCAAGAAGATGCTATGGGGCTTGGCGATGAATATAGAGAAGAAAATATGCTACCTTGTCCCGAACTGATGAACACTATGGAACTTCATTTCAAAGACCATGCTTGCTTTACCTATGGAACGGAAGATCATTTGTCTTCTTTCTATGCTTCCACCATACATTATCGCGCAGGTATCCCCAAAGGATTGCATATTCGCAGAACTGTACTGGAGGAATTTCTCCGTACAAAAGGTTATACCTTGTATTGGACAATCTCTGCAGAACGACAGCTTATTGTTGGCACTACAGCTGTACCCAATTACAAAACTTATTCTTTCTGCGCCAAATATGGCGAAGGGGGAAATGTGAATTGGATAAAAGAATAAAATGATAATAGTACCTATAATTTATCTGAATATCCATAAGTTACCAAATGAAAGTTTAAACTGTAAAATCATCCCAAAGCCATGTTTTGGACGATTTTACACACTCTGTAAGGTGTACAGACATTGGGATATATATTATTATGAAGCCACT
>NZ_ADEG01000102.1 GCF_000177075.1 Hoylesella buccalis ATCC 35310 | reverse complement strand
CTCTAAGTTTGCAACATGAAAAAAAATAGGATTAAATCTTTTTGCTTACTAAGGGTGGCTTATTACCTTTGTTGTTAAAAGGAGAGCCAGCCTGCAGGGAAGGGAAACTTTAAATAAAACGGGGCTTCAAGCCCATAATTTGCTTTAGTCCTCCCTGCACAGTTGCAAAGACCTGATAGAAAGTTAAGGCTTCGAGCCTATTTAGAGTTTTGAGTCCGTTGCAACTTTAGCCGGTTCTTGTAATTGCAAAGTTATGAAGAAAATTTTTATTGGCATTGACTTTTCAAAAGAAAAGTTTGATGCGACCGTCATCAAGGCGGAAGATTTGAGCGAGATGCTGTCTGTAGGGCACCAAGAGTTTATCAACAAAGTTTCAGGCTATCGTAAGATGCTCCGTTGGGTGGACAGCCTATGCGGTGCCGACACATGTGAGGACTGGCTTTTCTGTGGCGAGAATACGGGCGGATACAGCCAGATGATGAGCAACTATCTCTATTCAAAAGGTTATGACCTTTGGATAGAGAATGCCTTGAGCATCAAGCGTGCCTTTGCCATGAAGCGTGGAAAGAGTGATAGGTCGGACTCGGTGATGATTGCCGAGTACGCCATGCGCTATCAGGACAAGGCCTGCCTATACGAGCCGTTGAACCCGGCACTCTCACAATTACGCGAGGTGTTCCTCTACCGTCACATGCTCGTCAGGCATAAATGCAGTTTTGAGGTTAGGCGAATTGAGAAGCGTCTTACGCAACAGAAGTCATCCGCAAAGACGATGATATCGCAGAGTTCTCGACACATATTAACCGAACTTAAGCACGAGATTCAAAAGTGCGACCAGCGAATACAGGAGCTTGTACGCTCAGACGAGGAACTTAGTCGCATCTTCGGCATCATTACTTCCATGCCTGGTGTGGGAACGCTCAATGCGGTGTGTCTGATGGTCTTCACCAACAATTTCACCAAGTTCGACTACAATGCCCGCAAGATAGCCTGCTACTACGGTGTGGCACCCTTCGCCCGTGACTCTGGAACCAGTGTGCACTCGGCTCCCAAAGTAGGATATTTGGCCAACAAGATGATCAAGTCGCTACTCTCGCAGGCTGCTTTGGCTGCCGTGAACTTCTGTCCAGCTATGAGCATGTATTACCATCGACTGGTAGACAAAGGCAAAAAACCAATGGTAGCATTGAACAATGTTAAGAATAAGATGCTGACAATCATCACAGCAATGGTAAAAAACGACTGCAAGTATCAGCCAGAATACATCTCTATCAATGCTCGAAGTGAAATGTTAAATAAATAGTTAAAATCAAAGAAACAGGAGAAAAATAACATAGAAAGCAAATTC
>NZ_ADEG01000103.1 GCF_000177075.1 Hoylesella buccalis ATCC 35310 | reverse complement strand
GGGACGTTCAAGGGCTTAGTTGCGGATTTGAGGATAAATACTTTTTCTGCATGAGTTTATTCCTCTTCCAATTCGAATACATGAATGTCGCTATGATTCACTTCTGTCTCCACTTCCACGTAAAGGTCGCCTTTGTAAACGCCCATGCTTTTTATATAGTTGCAATCTCCACGAGTGAAGTCGATGTCGTATTCTTGGATCATTTCATGTGTCCGCAAATCAATAATGCCGACTCCCATTCTGTCTGAATATTCTGAGTTGTCGGAATGATAAGCATAAAAGAGATAGTCTTTATAAACCATAGTTGTGAAGACTTCTTTATTATAGTTTTCAAATTTATGAATATATACCTCACCCGTCTCAGTATCAATCTCTGCGTATTGATTATGGTTTTTGGATGGTCCAACCGTTGAATAATGTGACCAAAAACTCACAAGTCTATTTTTTCCATATTTTTTATAATTTCCACTTGTAGAATTTTCCCATAAGACTTTACCTGACGGAATCTCTACACAAATAATCTTATCTTTTTTGTCAGATGATAATTCTGTGCACCATTCTATGACTATCTTATCTTCAAAAGGAATAACTAAGTCTATATGAGCTTCTGTATATTTTTTCTCCCACATTACTTTTCCTGTCTCCAAGTCGATTAGCTGGCATGTATTTGCATATTCTCTTTTCCCTTTCCATGCAAGTGCATATTGCTTGAATAAGGAAAAAGATTCAAAAGGAGATTCCAATTCCCATATATTATTATCATTACGAATACATGTATACTCTCTCAATTTCTTTTCCTTGTTGTAATTAGCTAATATATATCCATTAGGTGTAACACCTTCCACCCATCCTTTTCCATGGGTGATATAGGGAAGTAATTCCTTCGTTTGAGAGTCAAATTTATATACGGTATGTTTTAAATTATTCACATACAAAGTATCGTTCAAAGTATGTTGCTCGAAACGAGCTACATAATGATAGCTTTTATTATTTATAAAAGTATTATTACTGATTTGATACATCAAACTGTTATCTTTGGCCGTTTGTATTAAAAAGCCCCCTTTTATTATATTCTTGACTTCTTTTATCTTCATCATCTTTTTACTTTACCTTAATTTCGCAACACTATTATAAATTAAACTTTTTAAGTACCTGAGCAACAAAAAGTTGCTCAGGATTTTGCCACGTCAGAATTTTCACTTATCATAGTGTTGCAAAAAAAACAAGAAAATCCGACGATAGACATGGTGAAGATACAAATTAAATCTGAGAGACTCACTCCTTTTGGGGGATTATTTTCAATCATGGAGCAATTTGACTCCACAAAGACTTGACGTAAAGAAGTTCGGACTCAATGCAACAAGTCGCGTAAAAGCGTTTGTCTTCAGGTTTATCTCTGTACCAGCCAAGTGGATCAGGACATCAAGGCGGTATGTGCTGAATATCTATACCTGTGATAATGCTTACGCAGATGTTTTCCAAACTGATCTTGGATAATGCCTACAACTGCTCTTGTGGAAGAATTCACATGAAATGACTCATCCCACTTATATGGATTGTTTTCTTCTGTTGAAATGGTTTGAAGACTGACCTCTTGATTAGAGCATGAAAAAACAAGAGTTAATGCAAGCATCATGGTTGAAACCTGCAGAATAACAACTAAAAAGCGTTTCATAAATATTATTTTATGTTTATCGTATTCCTTAACGTACAAATTGCGCCATTCTTCATACTATATATATTAAAATATAGAGGCCGAATGGGTTGTTGGTTAAAAATATTAAGTATATCTTGCTTTGTTAAGTTTGAACGTTGTTGAACAATAGGTCTACACTGATTGTCAAATGTGATAATCAGTGCATTGCATACAATACCATTGTTTTCTATTGAAACAGCTGTATTTATTCGTTCATCATCGTTATGGTTTTCTATCGCTGCTATGACATAACATATTTTCCCCAGAGTTATTGAATTAATACAGCCATAATGATTTTTCTCAACAGGATATACTGACAGTATGTTCTCTGTTTCATCAGCAAGGGAAAAATGTGCCATTACTTGATTCAAGCTATATACAATAAAGGATTGATATCGAAGCTGTATACTGTTGTTTTGTAGCCATAAGGAGTCTAATGAGATGCATTCTTTCCCTCCATATGCCAAACGAATCTCTTTCAGTGTATTAAAGCGATTTTTAGAAAAGGTGAATTGTTCATTTTGCTCAATATCATTCTCTTTTAATGACCTTATAATCCTCTGTGTTTCTAACAGATTTGGAGTATAATTATACTCATAAAATTCTGCTCCATATGACAGCATGGTCGAAACCTTATTATATTGAGGGTTTGGCAAAGAAGTAATATGTCGTGCTGAAGTGTTCTCTAAATCAACAACATTTCCAAGAAAACATTGTACGTAGTTTTCTTCAACAATAGGAATATCGTAAAGGTCAAAATTATACTGACTATGTTTTATAGTATCATTTTGAGAGATTGTACTGTCATTCTCATTGTGGATTATTTGCTTATTTGGTAATGGTTCATCATTGCCACAAGCAAACAACATCATTGGTGTAAATATGTAGCAAAATGCATATTGTGCACCCTTCTTTATATAAGGGTATCTCTGCATAGTTTGGTATGTTTTGTTAGTGCAAAGGTGGCATTTTATCAATTGCCATACAAGCATTTTCAACGCCACATAATACAACGCTATATTAATTGATTTATATCAATTATAACAGTAGTAAACCTATGTTGTTCAGCAAGTCTAAACTGCTATGGTCGTTACCATAGGTGTCATAAATTAAATCTAAGGTTCTATATGCTCAATCAATGTCGACCCAAATAGAACATTTTCATAGAATAACGCAATAAGGACGTTCAAGGGCTTAGTTGCGGATTTGAGGTTACGTTAAAGTAGCTCATGCTATGGTAAAATGTATCCATGGCAAGGCCTACTTTTTATTTGTAGAGTAAGAGAGAAGAAACCATTATTCAACCTGTGTCATATGACTTTCCATTATTTGCACTAATTGTGGTGCTAATGGAGTGACTATTGTACTATCATCCCATTCAGAAAAAGGCTCGTTTGATTTTGATTTCCTAACTTTTTTGTACTGCCTCATTTCGTCTTTTGAGATATACTTGTGTTCCAAAACATATAGTTCATCAAAAACTTCAATCATCTTTTCTTTGGGTTCCTTCTTGTGACTAAAAAACAACTTTCTATAGTTCTTTCGGTTTATCAAATCCATATAAGATTGATATTCAGACTTATATATATAATTTTCTGTCTGATAAAAGTTCTCAAGCCGTGTAGTATAGCCAAATAGTGTTTTAGGCTTCTTTTCTTTAGTAGTAAGAACATCATATTCAACTCGCAATACCCCTTGAACTGTATCTAACCTTATTACACCTCCAACCATTTCGTTTAAGAATAATCGGCAATCTATACTATCCGCATTATATCTCCATCCTTCTTTTTTTAATGATTCTATCAATGTGAGACCGTCCAAATATGGAGTATAAATATATTTATCAACAAGAGTATTTGTTCTTTTCTTATCCTTTTCAATCAATTCGTTGTTTTGGAAAGTACGGATCTTTTGAACAAATCTCTCCGTATCTTTATGTTTTACATTGATAAAAAAATCCAAGAAGCCGTCTCTGAAATATTTCATGCAAGAATCATTCAGTTGATAGCTTCGAAAGTAAGTCTTAAGATAAATGTAATCTGTATTCTTTGCTGTAACTGTCACCTCTTTCAATTGATAGTCAATAGGAGAAAGAAAAACAGATTTGTCTTTCTTAAATTGTGAGGATTTCACATTCTCTGGATTATAGGCAATATGCTGTATAGTAACAATCTCATCACTCAAGTTTTTAGGTAAATTACCGTCAATATCTGTCGTTCCAACGACAGCCCCTTTGTTATTTAAAATCTGCGCATAGGATATTGGCTGATTTGTTGTTTTATCCAGCAATACAGCCTGACCTAAGACATTCAGATTTACAATGAATAATAAGGGTAAAATAATGCAAATTTTTACTTTCATACTAACAAAAGAACTTATTGTCATCCAAAACTATAATA
>NZ_ADEG01000104.1 GCF_000177075.1 Hoylesella buccalis ATCC 35310 | reverse complement strand
AAAGGATGTCGAAAGAAAGAGGCAGCCAGGTAGCTGGAAAAAATAAAAAAGGTTCAAGAAAAACAGAAATTTGTTTTCTTGAACCTTTTTTGGGTTGGTAGGGATAATCGGGCTCGAACCGATGACCTCTGCAATGTGACTGCAGCGCTCTAAACCATCTGGGCTATACCCCTGTTTGCCGCATCGTTGAGAACGACGACACTGCAAAAGTATATTTTTTTGTATACTAACAAAAGGTTATTCGCTTTTTTTATAAAAATCTCTTTTTGTCATGATATTTCTCCTTAGTTTTTGACAGATTCATAGGATATTTTTACCTTTGCAACCATTAGTTTTTTAATGTAAAAAGATTTTACACATAATGATTCATTTAAAAAGAGAAGCCAATTTGTTGACGATAACATCATTGGTTGCTTTTCAATCATTGGCCTACCTGCCCGCATTTGCAAATCCTGGCACAAGGGCGATGATGGTGACGGATGACGATCATGCCAATGTGCATGCAGAGATGGTAGACACGATGAGGTTCAACTCGCCCATCAGTCTTGACGAAGTTGTGGTAACGGGGCAGGGCGGAGCCATTGAACGGCGAAGGTTATCTTCGAATGTTACCAAGATTTCAGGTAAAGATTTGCAGAAGTTGACCGTGGGGCGCATGGACGAAATGCTGCGCAACGCTATCCCCGGGGTTCAGTTTTCACTCTCAGGGGCCCAGCCCGGCAGCACCTCTGTCATCAAAGCCCGAGGATTGTCCTCGGCATTTTCAAATTCTACTCCCATTATCTACATTGATGGCGTTCGCACGGACAACCTCAATACCGGTGCCATTCTCAATTATTCCAAGAAAGGATATGGCGCCCAGCCTTACACCATTGGCGACATGCCCATGGGTGAGATGGCGGCATCGAGCGCGCTGAGCGATATTTCCATGGAGAACATCGACCATATAGAATACGTGAGCGGTGGAGCGGCCACCACGCTCTATGGTTCTGATGCGGCCAATGGGGTGATACAAATCTTCACGAAGAAGGGAAGCTCGGATGGTTTTCACGCTTCAGCCTCAGTGGACATGGGATGGGACAGGGCCACCACGCAGTTTTATCACTTCCGCCGTACGGCCGATTTGCTCAACCAGACGGGTTTCGAACAGCGTTACCGGCTGTCGCTTGCCGGCGGAAACAGCAAGTATGGGTATAGCCTGGGTGCCAACATGATGGAAAACACGGGTGTGGTGATACACAACAACAATGCCCACAAACGTTATGACCTGCGTTTTGGTTCGCGCGCTCAGCTCACCACCCAACTGGAGTATCAGAACTCATTCGGCTTTGTGGCCGATGATTATAACCGCAGTCGCAATGGCAATCAGGGCTTCTATACGGGACTGTGGTTCACGGAGGGCAGTGCTTCCAGCCGCTTCAAGTTTACCGATTCCCATGGTCATGAGCAGAGATATCCTGCCGACATCGATGCTGCCGATGATGACACGTTTGAGAAGATGCGAGCCTTTGTGGACAAAGCCGAGGCTTTGCAGCACTATCGCGAGTCGACCAAACATTTCCAAACATCGCATACCTTGCTCTACAAGCCATTGCCCCAACTCACCGTTAAAGGCGTTTTTGGAATTGACTATCGGGCTAACAACAACAAGGAAATCGTGACCAACGAGTATCTCATTCATATTGGTGAGAAGCATGTGGGTACGACGGATGCCGGTCGTGTCAACAATTTCGACCGCAATTACTTCGGACTCACTGCCGACATCAACGCACAGTACAAGTTTTACCATGCCAACCGGTTGAGCAACGTGCTTACTGCCGGCTTCCAATATTTCAACACGCATGACCGTCAGGCCATCTATCGCGGTACCAACGTGCGCGATGGGGCCAAGGTGATGAGTGGAGCAGGTTCCGTTCAGGCCGACGAGTGGCTCAACTTCCTGCACAGCTACGGCTTTTACGCGCAGGACAACATTGGGCTGTTCAATAAATATTACGTTGATTTAGGCGCACGCGTGGACTACAACACCGCATTTGACGACAATGTGAAGTGGCAGTTTTATCCCAAGCTCGGCCTGTCTTACGTGATGAGTGACGAGCCATTTCTCGCCCCATTGGTCAGCAGTGGCATGCTGTCCATGCTGCGCGTGTTCTGCAACTACGGTGTCGCGGGCAGCTATCCGCCGCCATTCGCCTATCAGCGCACCATCTCCGTGACAGGCTATCAAGGTAAGCAGGCTGGCACGTTCGGGCAGTTTGGCAACCCTGACTTGGGACCCGAGAAGAAACATTCGTTCGAGGTGGGTTTCGAATCATCTTTCCTCCATGATGTCGCCACGCTTTCATTCACCTACTATCACTCCGTTACCAAGGGTGCGTTGTTCACGGTTCCCACCTTACCATCGGCCGGACGCGCGGCCAGCTACTTGGCCAACATTGGCGAAATCAGTAACCTGGGCGTTGAGATGGCGCTTGCCCTCAACGTCGTGCGCACCAAAGACTGGCAGACCACCCTGCGCACCACCGTCAACACCAACCGCAACCGCGTGCTGAGCGCGGGCGGAACAGTGCCGTTCAGCATTGGCGGGTTCGGTCCCGAAACCATTCAGACGGCAGTGGAGGAGGGTAAGCCCGTGGGCTTCTTGCGTGGCAACAAGGCCGTTCTCAATGCCGATGGCACCCTCAAGGAGGTGCTTCGCATGCAAGATTTGGGTTCTACCATTCCCACCTGCTATGGCAACGTGTCGTTGGATGTACACTATAAAAACTGTAGTCTGTGGATGAGTAGTGACTATCAGACAGGTAGTTATGTTCACTCGTTCGACCGTCAATTCCGCTTTCAAAAGGGATTGAAAGACAACGTGGTTCCACAGTCGGCACTCATGGGCAGGAAGCAGAAAGACGCATGGCTCGATTTTACCAACTATTTCGTGGAGAAGGCCGACTTCTTCAAGGTGCGAAACGTTGGCTTGAGCTATCTTTACCACCTCAAAGGCTCAAAGCCGGTGGTCAAGAGCGTGCTGTTCAGCATGAGCGTTAACAATCCGTTGAACTTCACTGCGGCATCCGTAGACCCCGAAGCGGTCATCTCGGGTGCGCACTCGCAAGGGGCTGTGGCATCGGGAGGACTGAATTATGCCACCTATTCGTTACCCAGACAATATGTTTTTTCACTGAAATTCAATTTGTAAAATCATGCAATCAAACTTATCATATACCCTCATCATCGGGGGAACGTTGCTGCTGGCCTCGTGCAACTTGGTGGCCCCTGGCGATATCGAGAATCCTAACGTCACAGAAGATGGTTATCTCCAGGGCGGAAACGCCATGGACACCTGGGTGAACGGTGCCGAGAAGACATTGGCCCTCACGGTTGGTGACTTCTGCTTGCAGACCGAAATCATCTCTGACAACTATTTCAACAACTACACGCGCGAGAGCAAGCTCTTTGACGAACCGAAAATATTGTACAACGATCCCGACGTAAACGGCTTGGAGCGAGCTGTGCAGCAGTTGCGAGCTACGGCCGATTTCGCCTTTGACAAGGTGAGCAAGTATGACAAGAACGTCACGAAGGCGCAGCTGTTCAAACTTCATATCATCAAGGCTTACGGCTTTTTGCTCGGCGGCGAGAACTTCATGGCCCTGCCTGTGAGCGAGCGAGGTGCGGTGAAGACCTGGCAAGAGCTGTTGCAACTGGCGCTGCAATCGCTGGGAGAAAGTGAGAGATATGCTGAAAACGACACGGTGCGGTCGTTTGTTCATACGCTCAAGGCGCGCGCCTATTACCGTCTGGGCAAGGTAGACGAGGCATTGGAGGAGAGCGGCATGGCGTTGAAGCTGTGCGACAATCTGCTGTGGCAGGTACAGTTTGATGGCTCAAACAGTGTGTTCAACGCGATGCAGGATGACATCTGGAAAGCCCTGTATCAGCCATTGCCGCGTCTTAACTTTCTCAATCCCAAATATGTGCAGCTCACGTCCACTTATGAAAGTCCCATCAGCATTGCCAAGGCCGAGGAGAACCACCTCATCATGGCCGAAGCCTTGCTGGCCAAAAAGGAAACGGACAAGTGTAAGGCGCAACTCAAACAACTGCTTGGTCTGGTCAAGTCGCGCCCCGTGCGGCACGATGTGAAAGATTGGGCCAAGACACGAGCCGTGGGAGGCATCAAGGAATATCCTGATGGAGCCGCCTACACTGTTGCCGCATCGCCGGGTGAACCTTATCGCGAGGGGTTGGTGTTGAGCCGAAAGAAACCGCAAATGGTGAGCGTGCCCACGGTTTCAGGTACGTCGGTGACGGCAGAGATGATCGATCAGTGTCAAGGCCATGACGCTCTGCTCGAGCTGATTTACCTGATGCGGCAAGAAATTTTCATCGCAGAGGGACGGCGCATGAACGATTTGGGCATCCGCTTACCCATCAGCGAGGTGGAGGCCAAAGCCAATCCTACTGCCACTCCTTACATCAAAGCGCATATCCCAGCCTTCATACCGCTTGGACAGGGCATGGATGCTTTTGAGCTTGATAAGAAAAACTTGCGGGTCACCATCCGATATAACATGAATCATCTCATCGTCGGCAACAAGACCACAGCTGATGTCGTGCCATTTGAATAGTGGCGTATATGCGTAGGTCGTGATTTATAACGTTCCCTACTTGTTTTTCACATAGTTGACGAAGGCGTAGCGGTGGGCATGGCGCTCGTCGGTGCCATGTTCCTCGCGTGATATCTCATGCCAGTCGTCATAAGGGGGGAAGAACGCGTCTGCGTGTTCTGGCACGTCGTCTACCTCAGTGAGGCACAGTCGGTCGGCCCGCTCAATGGCTTGTTGGTAGACATGGGCACCGCCGATAATGTAGATGTCTTCGTCGGCAGCGCAGTGAGCCAGTGCTTCGTCGAGCGATGCGAAGCTATCGCAACCGTCAAAGTGGGTTTGCGTACGACTCAGCACGATGTTGCGCCGGTTGGGCAATGCGCCTTTGGGCAGCGACTCGAAGGTGCGTCGCCCCATGATGACGGTGTGTCCGGTGGTGAGTGCCTTGAACCGTTTCAGGTCGTTGGGCAACCAATATAACAATTTGTTCTGATAGCCGATGGCACGGTTGCGCGCCACGGCTGCGATGATAGTAATCAACATTTTATTTACTTTTAAAAAGCGGCCTCTCCCCCTTACCCCTCCCCAAAAGGGAGGGGAGTGGTTAGACAAGCCATCAACTCGTCAACTCATAAACTTGTCAACTCGTCAACTAAAATACTCAAAAACTTAAAAACTCAAAAACTCACAAACTTAAAAGCCATCAACTCGTCAACTCGTTAACTTGTCAACTATAATAACTATCAACTCGTAAACTCGTCAACTATATAAACTATATAAGCTATCAACTTGTCAACTCGTAAACTTGTGAACTCGTCAACTATATAAACTATATCTCACACCGCCACCTCTGCCTTGATGTGGGGCCAGGGGTTGTAATTGAGGAGTTCAAAGTCTTCGTATCTAAAGTCGAAAAGACTCTTCACGTCTGGATTCAGCTTCATCTGAGGCAGCTCACGGGGCGTGCGGGTGAGTTGCAGCTTGGCCTGCTCGATGTGGTTCAGGTATAGGTGCGTGTCGCCCGTGGTGTGGATAAAATCACCCGCTTTCAGTCCTGTGACCTGCGCCATCATCTGGAGCAGTAGGGCATACGAGGCGATATTGAAAGGCACGCCCAAGAAGGTGTCGGCGCTGCGTTGATACAATTGCAGCGACAAACGCCCGTCGGCCACATAAAACTGAAACAGACAGTGGCAGGGCGGTAGCGCCATCTCACTGATGTCAGCAGGATTCCAAGCGGTGACCAGCATTCTGCGGCTGTCGGGATGATGCTTAATCAGGTCGATGACGTTTTGTATCTGGTCGATGGTGCCGCCGCGATGATCGGGCCACGAACGCCACTGATGTCCATACACGGGACCCAGGTCTCCGTTTTCGTCCGCCCATTCGTTCCAAATGCTCACGCCATGTTCTTGCAGATATTTCACGTTGGTGTCTCCTTTGAGAAACCATAGCAGTTCGTAGATGATGGACTTCAGGTGCAGTTTCTTCGTGGTCAGCACAGGGAATCCGTCCTCCAGGTTGAACCTCATCTGGTGGCCGAAAATACTCTTCGTGCCAGTTCCGGTGCGGTCAGTCTTCACCTTTCCTTCTTCGAGGATGCGATGTAGCAGGTCTAAATATTGTTGCATAGTTCGTTTATTTTATTCAATGTCAATGATGTGTGGCTCTTCCTCGGGGTTGTACTGGCTCTTGATGCGCCATTCGTTGGGGTAGAGGTTGTTGGCTCGGTTGCCGATGTTCTTCATGAAGCCCAGTGGTAGACCTCGGTACGTCATGAGGATGAAGCCCCGCGGCGTGTCTGCCGGCAGGGAGATGGCCTGACTTCGCAGATAGTTCAGGGCCTCAGCATGACTGAGTTCCACCTTCGGAAAAGCCGCCGCGTTGAGACTGGTAGACAGGGCGAGCGACTCACTGGGAATCCAATTCTTGCCCTTCTGCTGACCCAGGCAGATGCCGGCTAACAACACGCGCAGTTCACTGGCAGCCTTTTCGTACAGTCCAAGCAGCGGTTGTCGCATGGCCAGCAGCTCGTCACCTTTATTTATATAGCAGAAATTGTCGGGTTGCAGCAGCCACTCACGAGCCATATTGTTGTCCTTGCCGTTGCCACTTTTCGCCTCTCTGCCCTTTGCCCCTCTCAAACTCGGTTGCTGTCTGCAAGGTTTGTCCGTCTTTCTCTCCCCATCTTTGCGCAGCACCGCCATAAACAGGCCTTCGCCCATTTGCTTTCCCTGAGCGTTGTGATAACCGGGAATGAAGCGGTAAACGTGCAGAGGTTCAGCGAGATGAGACGAACCGTCGATGGGGCTGGTGCCTTGGGTTTCTAAATGCAATGGAGTTGGAGCGATAACCCAATGAGTTTCCGTGTCAATAGATAAGGTTTTAGCCCCCAATTCACTACATATCCACGCCACGTTTTCCTCATTCTCTTTGGCGTTGAAGGTGCAGGTAGAATAAATCATCAGTCCGCCCGCCTCGAGGCATTCCCAGGCATCAGCCACGATGTCGCGTTGCAGGCGAGCGCAGTTCTCCACATTTTGCTCGCTCCATTCGTCAATGGCGTTGCTGTTTTTGCGAAACATGCCTTCGCCAGAGCATGGTGCGTCGCAAAGAATCACGTCAAACCGTAGCCCAGCCTTGCGGTAATCTGCCGGATAATTGTTGGTGACAATCACGTCCGGATGTCCCCATTTCTGCACGTTTTCCGCCAGCACCTGCGCTCGGTTTCTCACCGGTTCGTTGCACATCAGCACGCTTCCCTCGGGCAGTTCCGATCGAGCCAGCGTTGACTTTCCGCCGGGGGCGGCACACAGATCCAGCATCTTGACCGGTTCTCGAACATATTGTCTGAGTACGGCCGACAAAAACATCGACGACGGTTCCTGCACATAGTAGGCACCAGTGTGCAGCAGTGGGTCGAAGGTGAACGCGGGCCGGCATGCCAAGCGATAGCCCTGATCGCACCAAGGCACCCGGACATGGGGCACGGCAACCTGTGCCGATGGACATTTCTGGCGGTTCAGTCGGATGCAAGCAGCGGGTTCGTCTTGCAAGGCTTGCACGAGGTCATCGTACAAGTGGTTGCCCATTAGGGTGCGGGTGTAGGTTTCAAATGCTTCGGGAAGATGCATTGGCTTGTTTGTTTCGTGCAAATGTAGAAAAAATTTTGTTTCTTTGCAACTAAAAGCATGGCTGTTGCGTCCAACAAACAGAAAATTAAAAAATAAGAATTGAAAATATGAAACAGTATCTTTTAGCATGTTTGATGTTGCTGGCCATAGGCATCAATGGTGCCACGGCTCAAGGCCATCATCGTCACCATCAGCCCGTAACGGGTGTAACAACGTCGGTCGACTCGCTCAACCAGGGTGTTGAGGCCTATTCGGACACCACCTCCGTGACATCCGCTCCTGCTGATTCGATGGCGGAAGATTCGGGGTATGATGCCACTGTTGATGACGACGCCTACTGGGATGACGCAGATTCCGACTTTGTTGTCGAAGGAATTCCCTCCTGGTTGAGGCATCTTGGCGGCTCCTTCGGGGCCAAGGCCTTCGCCATCGTGGTGATATTCACCGTGTTGTTCTTTATTTTGTTGCCGGTCATCATCGTGATTATGGTGTTGCGCCATATCATCAAGCGACACAACGACAAGGTGGCGCTGGCCGAAAAGGCCGTGGAGAACGGGCAACCCATTCCCGAAGAGTTGCTGCGGGTTGACAAACAGAGCTCTGAATATCTGTGGAAGACGGGCATCCGACATGTCGCTATCGGCGTGGGACTTATGGTGATGTTCGGCATCTGGGGATCAGAAACGCTCATTGGTATTGGTGGACTGATTGTCTGTCTGGGCATCGGACAGCTTGTCATGGCGAAGACGTCCAGCAAAAATCACGATGAATTGAAATAGCGTGAAACCCCTCGACGATTTATCCCTTGTGCGACAGGTGACTGTTTCTCACAACAAGCGGGCCTTCGACCAGCTGGTGGTGAGGTATCAGTCGCCCATTCGGCGTTTCTTCTTGAGCCAGACCTTAGGCGATCAACCGCTGAGTGACGATTTGGCGCAAGACACTTTCGTCAAGGCTTACACCAAGTTGGCGCAGTACAGGGGACAGTCGAAATTCTCCACTTGGCTCTACCGCATCGCTTACAACGTGTTCTACGACTATACGCGACAGCGGAAGATGACCGAAGGACTGGATTCGCCAGCCGTTGCCGCACGCCACGCTACGGTGAGTGACAGTCAGCTGAAGATGGACTTGTATGATGCCTTGGACATCCTCACGCCCATTGAACGGCTCTGCGTGACCCTGCAACTCATGGAGGGACAGCCTATCGATAAGATTGCCGACATCACGGGACTGGCGGAAGGAACGGTGAAATCGCACTTGTTCAGGGGCAAGGGTAAACTAACAACTTATTTAAAACAAAATGGTTATGATGGAAAATAAGGACGACGAACTGCTCAAACAGTTCTTTGCACAACATACTTTCGAGCTCGCCGACAATGGCTTTACCCAACAGGTAATGCAGAAGCTGCCACGGCGGTTGGTCAACCTCAACCGCATTTGGGTGGTCTTCTGTTGCCTCTTGGGCGTGGTCTTCCTGCTCGTGAGCAACGCGCTGAACCAGCTGCGCATGGTGTTCAGCAATTTCGTGGGCGACATCAATGGCTGGATAGCTTCCATAGAACTGGGTATACAAACGCCTATCATGGTCTATCTCACCATTCTCACCTTTGTCTTCCTCGGTGCTTATCAGGCGGTGGAGTCCAACCGCTGATGTGACCACTGTTTGTGTTGTTAACTACGAATTACACGAATTACACGAATGAAGTTGACGCGACCACGAATCGTGTTGTTGAACAACGAAAGACACAAAAGACACGAAAGGAGTACACAAGGCAATAAACACCAATCATCAATTTCGCTTCTTTTGTTTATTTCGTTGTTAAATCTACTCAACTTCAATTCGTTGTAGAACTACAAATTACACGAATTACACGAATGAAGTACACACGACCATAAACACCAACTATCAAATTCGTGTTATTCAATTTGTAGTTAAACAAACACGACCATCCTCTCTTTACGTTGTAACATTTTCATAAGAAGTTTGTAAGTCATAGATAACCAATCTTATCTATTTTCGGTTAAGCGATGCGCATCCTACCGGCTACAGGATACGGCATCTCACGGGCTGTAAGCCCAAAAGCTTATAGCCCAAGGCATCGCTTTGGGTAAGCATGTGAGTAGGCATACGCCCTGTAAGGGCAAAAGCGTAGGGCAAAGAAAGTGTAATAAAATGATAATCAAATGCTTTTGCCCTTACAGGGCGCAGTTATCCAAATGCATCTCAACCTCAGGGCGTTGCCCTGGGCTGTTGGCTTTTGGGCTTACAGCCCGTGCCTACCTCATCTCGCTATCCAACGCTACCAAGCTGAGTGTACACCTGGGCAGCTAGTTACTCAGTTGCGATGAAACGAGAAGTGTGGTAATTTGTGGTTGCAACGGATCCACACGGAACGATACGGATGTGCCGTGAGAATCTGTGAAATTTCGTTGCGACAGATTTCGTAGACGAAGAACAAGGTGAGGGTGCTTTATCCAACCTTTATAACCACATTTATAGGTTTTTAATGTGTTGTGTGTGTTTACACATTCGTTGTTCATTCGTTGAACGCTTGCGTTCATTATCTTCAGCCAACAAATTCGTGATATTTGTGTCATTCGTAGTTAAAACAACTCAAATACAATTTGTTGTTACAACTACTCAAACTCAATAAATATCCCTCCGTCATCCCCCTTGTTGTTGTCGTGGTTCTGTGGCTTGGGCTTTACTTTCAGGTTGCCTTTCTCGTCAAACAGACCATAGGTGGTGCGCAGCACCTTGAACTCTGTGCGGCGGTTCAGCTGGTTGCATATCTCTTGTTTTTCGGGGTCCAACTTCTTGATGAACGCCTCTGTCAGCACGTCGTCCTCTTTCAGCCATGGGTAACGCTCGGTCAGCTTCTTGCGAACCACCTTCGGTTTCTCCTTCCCATAGCCCACGGGCGATAGGCGGTCTTTGGCAATGCCGCCTGCAATGAGGTATTGCACCACCGACTCGGCGCGCCGCTGCGCCAACTGCTTGTTGTATTCCTTCGAACCTTTATAGTCGCAGTGCGCGCTCAGCTCGATGGTTACGTTGCCATTTTCGTTGAGCAGCTTTACCAGCTCATCGAGCGCCTGTTTGGATTCGGGACGCAGGGTGGCCTTGTCAAAATCGTAGAAGATGTTGTCTATCAGCACGGGAACGGTGATGGAGGCCAGCGGGAATTGTAGGGTGTATTCTTTCGATTCGTCCACCTTGCCCACGCGCAACTCTTCAGTGTGGTTCAAAAATCCCTTGCACGTTGCCAACAGCAGATAGTCAACATCGGGCTTGATGACGTAGGTAAACGACCCCTCGCTGGTCACACTCAATGTCTTGTTGGTGCCGTCGCTGCCCACGATGCGCACCTGTGCGGCCGGCAGTTCGTAGCCATCCATCTCGTACACCCATCCCTTGATGGTCTGTACAATCTCCGGATTCTCAAACCAGTAGATGTGATCCCACCCCCGTGCGTCGCCTCGGTTGGATGAGAAGAAGCCTCTGTTGTACGCCCCCTCGAACGTCATGCCGAAGTCGTCGCCCTGCGAGTTGAGGGGATAGCCAGGATGGAATAGGCGATAGGCCGATGCCTCTCCCTGCTTCGTTGAGTCTTGCCGCCCCACTTGTTCGGCGGAGGCGTTGGGTAGGGCGATGTAGATGTCCAGTCCGCCCAGTCCTGGATGGCCGTCGCTCGAGAAATACAGGTCGCCGTTGGGGCGGAAGGTAGGGAACATCTCGTTGCCCGGCGTGTTGATGGGTGCCCCGAGGTTCTCCACACCACCCAGTCCGGCCGGTGTGATGCGCACGCGCCAGATGTCCATTCCGCCCATTCCCCCCGGCATGTCTGAGACGAAGTAGAGCCATTGTCCGTCGGGCGAGATGGCCGGATGGGCGTAGCTTGAGAGCGTGTCGCGGGTGATTTCCAAATTGTTGGCCTTGCCCCATGCCGCGTCCGCCCTACTGGATTTTACGATCTTGGCATAGCGGGGGTTGGTGGCGTCGGTCACACATTGGGTGAGGTACATCTCGCGCCCATCGGGACTGAAGGCACACGCACCCTCCTCGGCATCGGTGTTCAGTCCGCCCTGCACGGGCTCGGGCTTGCCCCAGTTGCCTTTGTCATCCTTGACAGATACAAAAATATCGGCGGGCTTGCACCCCGTGATGCCGCTCAGCTCGTTGCCTGTGGCCTCGTTGCGGGTCGAGGTGAAGTACAGCTGGTCGTGGTCGTCGCCCAGGAGCATGGGCGAATAGTCGGCGCGTCGCGAGTTCAGCACGTTCATCTTCTTCACCGTGTACCGGCTGCCCGCCTCCTTCCATCCATTGGCACGCTGTGCCGAGAGCAGTCCTGTGCGGGCCAGCTCATGGTCGGGCATCGAGTCGAGTACCAACTGATATTCGTTGGCCGCCTGTTTGTAGTCGCCGTGCCGGAGCAGTTGGCGAGCCAAGCCCAGGTGCGTCATGATGTCGTCTTGCCGGTACCTGATTACGTTGCGGTAGGCGGCGATGGCCTGTGGCGTGGCGTTCAGTCGGTCATAGCACAGCGCCATTCGCTTGGCACGCTGGCCGCGGGTGTCCCTTTCCTTGGGCGGTGTCTTGCGATAGGCCTGCTTAAACTGGTTGGCCGCATCGTGATACTCGCCAATGGCCAGAAACTGTTCGCCCTTCTTCATGTTCCGTTCCGCACCACAGCCGGCCAGCAGTAGGGTGATGAGGATGAGCAACGTGAGATTGTATTGATTGTGCATGCGTGATGTCTACATTTATATATATGATATGACAACGCTGGTATAATTGTTTTTATTGCCTCGCTGCCCTGTTTGCTGTCAGTTTTTCTCTCTCAGATTTCGTAAAAACACCCATGCAAATGATGTGTTATTTTATTCGTATTTGTATAAATTACATTTAATTAACTTTTCGGGGGGGTAATTTTAACAAAACTTCATAACTTTGCCACCGTAATATGCACGACTCTTCCAATTTCTTGAGTCGTATTTTTGAAATAAGTTAAACTAAATATAGATTTTATGAGGAAAAGTTATGTAACGCCAAGCATCTTATTGCTTCCCCTGCAAATCGTCGGTCCTAGTATTGGATCACCAGATAAAGGAGACGCTGAGCTTCAGCCAGAGCTGACTCCAGAGGAACTGGAGGAACTTGAAAATGGTGGCTGGTAACAAATCAAGAATTAAATTAAAAAAATGAGAAAGTAAAAAAGTTATGAAAACAAATTTACAACGATTATTCTTGCTGTTGTTGCTGTCGCCCTTGTGCATGGTGGCATCGGCAGCTATTGGAGAAGTAACAAAGGCCAATAGCGAGTTGACGCACGTTGACGTGGGTGGCTCTACGCTGAGCAGCATTACGCTGACCGTCACTTTGGGTAAAGATGAAGTTCCCAACGGCATGGCGATGCTGCGCAAAAGCACAGACCCCGACAACCAAGTTAACAATGGAGCTAACTATCTTGTAGACGGCACCCTGACGAAGACTTCAAGCGACGCGACAAGTTCTACCTGGACCATCAGCTGGAGAAACGTACCGGCCGGCGACTACAAGGTTTATTTCAAGCAGACTGGTGGAACAGGACAGACCGAGTTGGGCGATGTGACCATCAAAACCATAGTAAGCCCCACACCGGAGCCACCAACCGTAACCTTTGATATTATCAACGAAACGTGCAACGCCAAAGGTTCTATCACCATCAACATCGCAGGTGGTAAACCGGGATTTACCATCAAGGGAAATGTCTATTCTCCCTTAAATGCAAAGGGTGTTTCTATTGACCAGACCACGCAGAATCGAGCAGTCACTGTAACGGGCTTGACAGAAGGCGAATACATCAAGGTGATCGTCACAGATGCAGATGGTCGCACAACTGGTGAAGAAGAGATATGGTCTGAAAGAGTGGGCAACAGCTCGATAAAAGTATATCAGGAGCAAAATATTTATTTGTTACAAACTAAAGATTGCACATTTGACTATTATCTGCGCTTTGAAATAGACTGTAAAGATGAAGCTGCTGTTGAAAAGCAAACACAAATGTTAGCCGAGACACTGCGGTTGTTGAGGTGGAATATCAACAAGGAATATCCTATGGAATATGCACCAGCATATAACTATTCACGTGGAGAAGAGCATTATCGTTTCTTTCGAATTTCAGCTTCCGATGTACCAGGACTTTCATATTATGGGTTCAAATATGACACCATGTGTAAAGGATCGCGTAATACGGGAGACTCATACAATAGTGTGACCAATCTTGAGAAGATGATGCACCTCACCACGTCTTCATCGGCTACCCTCAATCCTGAAACCTGCGAATACGAAAACAAGAGTTTTGTAGTAAACTATGACTTCAAGGGCAATGACACAGGCTTCCGTACATGGTTGAACAGTTACTATTTCTTCCTCAACGATGATGCCCACAAATATGCCAAGGTATATAAGCAAAAAGCCGACGGAACTTACGAGACAACCCCCGTCAAGAAAGATGTGCTGATGCCTACCAATGCATTTAAGGCTCCGTTCTCGAGCAGCTTCACGCTTAAAGAGCCAGGCAAATACAAACTGGTTTATGGCACATCGGATTGCCCGCTAAGCTATATTGAGAAAGAGTTTGAAATAGAAGCTCCTAATCCTAAATTTGTCGACTTTGGGAAGAGCATGAATCCGACCATCGACCCGAAATTAGGTATCCATGGCAACACGGCAGGCTTGAGAATAGCTGTCAAAAATGCTGCCGCACCACTGAAATTCACTTTGAAGCGCCCGGATGGCAAAACCTCGTTTGTGGTGACCGACTTCCTTAGCGACAAGGAATACACCACAACAATAGATTTCCCGCAGGAAATTTATTATCCTACGGCACGTGAAAAAGGCTATTTCTTCGGCGACCTGCCAGAGGGAGACTATGTTTTGGAAGTGGAAGATAAGTGTAATAAGAAAGCATCTTACGAATTTACTATTACCTCCGATAAACTTCAGACCTACAGCCCCAAGAACAACGAAGGATTTAAGGACGGTGTATATGTAGGCGTGGACTGTGAGGGTAAAAATACCGTGAAGTTTGACTTCGGATTAAAATTTCGAACATTGCGGTATCAGTATAAAAACAGCACTGGAGGTTCCGGCTCTGGCAGTGGTGGTTTTAAGAACGATGAAAGTACATATACGGACGTTCCTAATGGTTTGAATTATTTTTCTGTGGCTTATAGTCCAGACTTGAGAGGTATAGATGGTTATCAACTTAGCCCCAGCTATGTATATTCAGCTATTAAGAAAGATCTAAGAGAACGTAGTACTTCTGGGTCTTTAGACACTGATAAGCCACGCGACTATGATTATGTACCTTATCAGTTCAACTTCGACGAAATCTCCGGTGGAGACGCCTTTGAGGTGTTCGGTGCCATGTGCGATTTAAATTCAGACAACACGGGTATCATTTCGGTAGGACCCAAGGCAGGCACGAATGTTTCGATGCCGGTGAAGTATGAATTGTTCAATTCAGACGAAGACGGTACCGTTGCTTCGGATGCAACAGCTATTAAGACTTTCGAGTCTTCCGATGCTTCGAATGTGAACACGGCATGGAACGGTTTAGCCAAGGGCTTCTATGCTGTCAAGATTACCTATGGTAACGGTTGTACAATGAAGAAGATTGTCGAGGTGAACGCTTCTGGCATCCCTGACCCTATCTATGAATTTGGGAAAAAGGTTGCCAAGGAAATCACTATTGATATTACAAGGGGCATGAAACCTATCGACCTTGCCTTGCCGGTGTCTACTTACATCTATGATGTGAAGTGGATTGATATCACCAACGACAAAAAGAATACGGAACCGCTTCCAAACGGAACTGGAAACGAATATTACGCCACGTTTACAAAGCCCGGAGATTATACATACAGGGTTCAGACCAACTTCACTGACAATGCTGGATGCAATGGTTCGTCTGGTGGTTACAAGGACATCATCTTCCATGTAATCAAAGCCAACTACTGGATGGGAACCAACGGTACAGACTTTAGTACGGCATCCAACTGGACAGCCAACAGAGTTCCTGCAACAGGCGAAGATATTGTGTTCGCCACCGAGGCGAACTATGGTGAGAATGCCGTGAACGACTGCCGACTCACCAATGGTACCGAAAACCTTAACTTTGAGGCCGGAAAACTCGAAAATCAATCAGCTGTGGCCATGGTGATTCCAGCAGGCAGCGGATTGAAAGTAACCAATATGGTTGGCTTTGAACACGAAGCAGGTGAGCCTGTTCGCTTGAAGATTGAAGCTAAGGCAGGCAAGCCCAATGGCGCATTCGTATATACTGGTGCTCCTTCTGATGCCAAGGTGTTTGCGGAAGTTCAGATGAATGTCAAGTCGACGAAACTTGCCGAAGCTACAACATGGAATGACAATGTGGAAGGCTCTCCGACAGAGGGACAAGACCTGAAGGTGGAATATACAGACCAGTTCTTTGGTATCCCATTCAAGCAGACCTCTTCTGCATGGCTCGGTGGTTCCTACATCTATAAGTATGATGAGGCAACCAACGCAAGCAACAAGTTCTACCAGAAGTTTACGGGCTTGAAAGCCAAGGAAATGATGACCGCTTTTGCTGGTTACTCTATCCGCAGCACGGCCGCAGAAGCTAAGGTGAAATCTATGAAAGGTTACCTCAACTTGGGTGATGCTACCTTGACGCTGACCCGCAAGGCTTCCAAGGTTGATGGTGCAAATGCACCAAGCGATGCCATCAACCACTGGGGATTGGGGCAAAACCTCTTTGGTAACTCTTACACTGCACCTGTGAAGATAAGTGGACTGACGTTGCCTGACGCTTTGGATAAAACTATCTATATGTATAATACTGGTAGTGGAAAAGATTGGGGCGACGCAACAAGTCAATCGGGTACATCGGCTGGAACTTACTTGGCTGTTCCTGTCAACACGGCTTCACAACAGGGTGTGAACGAAATTCCATCCATGCAGGGCTTCTTGCTGAAGTTTACCGACGGTGAAACAACTGTCGATGGAACGAACGTAACGGTAGACCTGAAGTACGACAATCTCACGTCAGTAGCTACCCAGCAACAACTGGCCAAGGGATATACATTTGGTACAAACACTAAACCTGGTGTTGTAAGGTTTATCCTGAACGGTGAGGATGTGAGCGATGTGATGTGGTTGTTTGAGCAGCCAGGCACATCCGACAACTTCGACAATGGATGGGATGGCCAGAAACTGGGTGCTGAGATGATGAGTAGTATGATTTACTCGGATTCAAAGGCTGGCAAGTTGCAGGTTAACACCACCGATGATCTGACAAAGGCTAACATTACCATCGTGACAGCTAAGCCTGGACGTTATGTATTAAATCTCTCACGCAAGGATTTACCACAGTATTCTGACTTAAAGCTCATTGACTCAAAGGCAAAGATGATTGTACCATTTGAGGGTGACGCTTTGGAATATGAATTCGATGTAACGGGGAATGGTGTCTTAGGCGATAGATTTAAGTTGATGAACACCACGGCAACCTCATTCGGCAATTTGCCTACCGAGATTCAAGGGGTAACGACGGCAACCTGGAATGGACCGGCTGTTGTGTACACCGTTTCGGGTGAACGCGTGGCCAATGTGCGTCAGCCTGAAGACCTGAATCGCCTCAAGGCTCAACTGCCAAACGGTGTGTACATCGTTTCGATGCAGGTGGATGGTAAGACGGTGAGCCAGAAGATGGTTATCACGAAGTAAGCAGTAAGCTTCATTTAATGCTACAAAATATGGGCAGCGGGCGCAAGGCTCGTTGCCCATATATTTTTATGTCTTCGCCGTAGCGTCACCCATGCTCAATTCAAACATACAGGGTAAAAGTACACCTACGAGTTCATGATGACGAAGTGAGTGATGTCCACTTCCCTTGCTGTTGGAAAGTGATATGAGAAAAACGACGGGCTGTAAGCCCAAAAGCCTACAGCCCAGGGCAACGCCCTGAGGTTGGGATGCATAGGGATAACTGCGCCCTGTAAGGGCAAAAGCGTCTGTTTATCATTTTGTTACACTTGCTTTCCCCCATGCTTTTGCCCCTGTAGGGCGTACGCCTACTCACATACTTACCCAAGGCGATGCCTTGGGCTATAAGCTTATGGGCTTACAGCCCGTATCGTTCCGTGTGGATCCGTTGCAACCACAAATTACCACACTTCTCGTTTCATCAAAACTGAGTAAAAGCTGACCAGGTGTACACCCAGCTTGGTAGCGTTGGATAGCGATATGAGGTATGCACGGGCTGTAAGCCCAAAAGCCAACAGCCCAGGGCAACGCCCTGAGGTTGGGATGCATAGGGATAACTGCGCCCTGTAAGGGCAAAAGCGTCTGTTTATCATTTTGTTACACTGGCTTTCCCCCATACTTTTGCCCCTGTAGGGCGTATACCAACTCACCTGCTTACCCAAGGCGATGCCTTGGGCTATAAGCTTTTGGGCTTACAGCCCGTTTTCAAATAATCACGCAGATAGCGCAGGGTTATATTGGCGCAGGGTTGTATTGGTGAGGGTTGTAATGGTGAGAGTGGTGTGTGTGCCTTTACTTAGACGGCGTGTCTGATGTATTGCCGAAAAGCGGTGTGTGCCTTTACTTAGACGGCGCGTCTGATGTACCTAATTGTGGGTGACTGTTGTCGCGCAACACGTCGTTCACGATGGTGGTGATCTGCGTTTTCAGTTCGTTGACAAACTGGGCGGCATCGTATTTTTGGTGTTCGATGTCGCGCAGCTTCTTTTCCCAGATGCCCGTCAGCTCGCAACTCGTCAGCAGTTTCTCCTTGATGATGTCAATGAGTTGTATTCCAAGGGGCGTCGCTACGATGCGTTTGCGTTCGCGCTGGATGTAATGACGCTTGAACAACGTTTCGATGATGCTGGCGCGTGACGAGGGGCGACCGATGCCGTTTTCCTTCAAGGCGGCGCGCAGCTCCTCATCGTCAACAAACTTTCCCGCCGTCTCCATGGCGCGCAGCAGGGTGGCCTCGGTGTAGTATTTCGGTGGGGTGGTTTGCTTCTCGGTCAGGGTGGGGACGTGTGTTCCGCTCTCGCCCTTTGTGAAGGTGGGCAGGGTGCGTTCCTCATCGACAGCCTTCTCGTCAGCATCGTCGTCCTCTTGCTGGTTTTTGGCGTACACGTTCCTCCATCCCGGGGCCAATATCTCCTTGCCGCTCGCCTTGAACTCTATGTCCTTCACCTTTCCCATGACGGTGGTGGTGGCGAACTTGCAATCGTCATAGAACACGGCGATGAAGCGTCGGGCGATGAGGTCGAACACGTTTTCTTCCATGTTCGATAGTCCCATGGGCGGCACGCCGGTGGGGATGATGGCGTGGTGATCGGTTACTTTTGAGGAGTCGAACACCTTTTTCGATTTCTTCAGCGGCTTTCCGCCCAACGGTTTGATGAGTTCGGCATACACCGTCTTGCTTTGTATCTTTGTCTGATAAAGTCCGTTCATGGTTTGCGGACATTTGGGATAGATGTCGTCCGAAAGATATTGGGTGTCCACACGCGGATATGTGGTGTATTTCTTCTCGTACAAACTTTGAATCAGGTTGAGCGTCATCTCGGCCGAATAGCCGAACTTCTTGTTGCAGTCTACCTGCAACGAGGTGAGGTCGTATAGCTTCGGCGGTGCTTCCGTGCCCTTTTTCTTTTGCACGTCGGTCACGGTAAACGGTTCACCCTCAATGGTCTTAAAGGCAGCCTCGCCATCCTCTTTCTTGTCAAACCGGCCTTTGGTGGCGGTAAACGTGGTGTCGCGATAGATGGTGGCCAGCACCCAATACGTCTCGGGCTTGAAGTTGTCTATTTCTTTCTGCCTGCTCACGATGAGTGCCAAGGTGGGTGTCTGCACCCGCCCGATGCTCAGCACCTGTCGGTTGCGTCCGTATTTCAGGGTGTACAGACGCGTGGCGTTCATGCCCAATATCCAGTCGCCGATGGCGCGTGACAACCCAGCCAGATACAGCGGTTCGTATACCGATTGCTCTTTCAGCTTGTTGAATCCCTCGCGGATGGCCTCGTCGGTCATCGAGCTTATCCACAACCGCTTCACGGGGCATTTGGCTTGCGCCTTCTGCATCACCCACCGCTGAATCAGCTCACCCTCTTGTCCCGCGTCACCACAGTTGATGATACTGTCGGCATGCTGCATCAGTTGTTCGATGACGGCAAACTGTCGTTTGATGCCCTCATCGTCGATGAGCTTGATGCCGAAGCGTGGTGGCAACATAGGCAGGGCGGCCAAACTCCAGTGTTTCCAGTTGTCGTAGTAGTCGTTGGGCTCTTTCAGACAGCACAGGTGTCCGAAGGTCCACGTCACTTGGTAGCCATTGCCCTCCATATAACCGTTTTTCGAGCTATGGGCGCCGATGATGCGCGCGATGTCTTTGGCCACGCTGGGTTTCTCTGCTATGCAAACAATCATTGTCAGTTACTTTCTTTCATTTTTAGGCTGGTTCTATAAATTAGCTTTGTTAGATTTTGAACTTATTTTTGAGGTCAAAATGCAAGAGAAAGAAGGAGTGTAGCGAGCTACACGACTGAACGAACTTACATTTTGAACCAAAAACGGAGCAAGCCGAATATAATCAAACTTGTTTGAATTGTTGAGGCGCAGCCTGTTTTATATAAAAAGAAGCCAAAAGATAACAAAACGTATTTCATAAAAATTTAATGACTTTATGCGGCGGTAATTTATAGAACCAGTCTTTACAGTTCCACCACCGTAATGCCCGCGCCGCCAAACTGCACATGCTCGTCACGGTAACCGGTTACGTTGGGGATGCCCGAGAGGTAGTCGCGGATGAGTTGGCGCAGGATGCCGTTGCCTTTTCCGTGGAGGATGCGCACCCGATCCATGCCCATGAGGATGGCGTCGTCGATGAAATACTGCACAGCGTTCAGGGCCTCGTCGCCCCGCATGCCGCGCACGTCCAGGTCTTGGTGAAAGTTCTTGCGGTGCTCGTCGATGGTGTCGCGTGTTTTTTTACTTATCTTCACGGCCCCCAGTCGTTCTTCCAACGTAGGTTGCGTGGTTTGTTCAATGACGTGTTCCAACCTACCGGCGCGCATCTTGGTGCGCATGTCGCCGAAGATTACGGTGGCATTGTCGCCCTCCACCTGCTCAACGGTGCCGATGGTGGTAAGCCCGATGATGCGTACCCGGTCGCCCGGTGCGATGGTTTTTCGCTGTTGATGGCGGTCGGCAGCCTGTCGCACCTCTTCTTGTCGCTTCTGTTGCTGTTTGGCTTTCTCGGCCTTGCGCTTCTCCTTGCGCTCCTTGCGAAGCCTTATCTGCTCCACCTTCTTGGCAAACTGCTCATCGCTCATGGTGCCGTTGGGTGCTTGGGAATAGTCGGCCTTGATGCCCTGCTCAAACACCTTCAAATCTTCTCGTATGCGCCGCGTGGCCTCTTTCTCAGCCTGTTGTTCGCGTATCTCGCGTATGGCGTTCTCAATGCGCTTGTTGCTCTGCCTGAACAGTTCGTCGGCCTGCTCTTTGGCGCGCTTGATGATGAGCTTGCGTTCTTGCTCCACCTCACGAATGTCGTTCTCGTAGCGTGCGATGGTCTTCTCCATGTCCTTCTCGCGCTGGTGGATGGTCTGCCGCTTGTTCTCCCAGTAGCGCTTGTCGCGCACGATGTCCTGGAGGTATTTGTCGCTTTGTATGTAGTCGGTCCCCACGATGTCGCTGGCCTTGCTGATCACCGTTTCGGGGATGCCCGTCTTGCGGGCTATCTCGATGGCAAAGCTGCTGCCCGGCTGTCCGATGGCCAACTTAAACAAGGCCTGCATCTCGTGGCGGTCGTAGAGCATGGCACCGTTTACCACACCGGGGTGAGCGTCGGCGTAATGTTTCAGGTTCTGGTAGTGGGTGGTGATGACGCCCCATGCCTGTTTGTCGCAAAACTGCTCCAGTACCGCCTCGGCAATGGCGCCACCTATCTGTGGCTCGGTGCCGGTGCCGAACTCGTCGATGAGCAACAGGGTGCCGGGATTGGCCGTCTTCATCATGTTCTTCATGTTGAGCAGGTGGCTCGAGTAGGTGCTCAGGTCGTTCTCAATGCTCTGTTCGTCACCGATGTCGATCATCAGGTGTTCGAAGATGCCCGCCTTTGAGCGTTCGCCAACGGGGATGCTCAGTCCGCATTGCAGCATGTATTGCAGCAGTCCCACGGTCTTGAGGCATACCGACTTGCCGCCGGCATTGGGTCCCGAGATGATGAGCATGCGCTTCTGGGGCGTGAGAATAATGTCGAGCGGCACCACCTGTTTGCCCTGTTTCTCCAACGACAGGCGCAGCAGTGGGTGCGTGGCACCAATCCAGTCGATGTACGGCTGTGACTGTAGTTGCGGCTCGATGGCCTTGATGAGTTTGGCCAACTCGGCCTTGGCGCGCACCAAGTCAATCTTGGCCAGCATGCCGTAGGCCGCCAGCAGCTCTTTGACGTGCGGCCGCACCTCACGCGTCACCTCGGAGAGAATGCGAATCACCTCTTTGCGCTCCTCGCTCTCCAGCTCCCTGATGCGGTTGTTGGCCTCCACCACCTCGGTGGGTTCGATAAACACGGTGCGTCCCGTGGCCGACTCGTCGTGTACGATGCCCTTGATTTTGCGTTTCAGTCCCGGTGCCACGGGGATGACCAAACGACCGTCGCGCAGGGTGGGGGCCACGTCTTTATCAACCACGCCCTCGCTCTGGGCGGCGCGCAGGATGCTGGCCAGCGTGTGCGAGATGCTGCCCTCGGTGCGTCTTAGTTCGCTGCGTATCTGTGCCAAGGCCGGTGAGGCGTTGTCACGGATGTGTCCCAACTTGTCAAGAATCTGGTCGATGCGCCGCAACAGCTGCGGAAACACCACCACGCCGCGCGTCAGTTCTTGCAGGGCAGGGTAGCGGTAGCGGGTGGGGCGGCTGTCATCGTCATCCCCCTCGCCATCCCTCTTGACTTGTCTTTCGCCTTGTGCGTCATCGTCATCGTCGCCTTCGGTCTGGGCCAGAAAGCGCACAATGGCGATGATGGTCTCCAGCGAGCGGCGCAGGTCAAACAGCTCGTCTTCCTCCAAGTGCGTGTTCTCCAGTCGAATGCGGGCGATGGCCTGTCGCATGTCGAAGAAATATTGCAGTGGAAAGTTGTCGTCCTCCTGCTGTATGCGCCTCATCTCCCGCGTCTGGTCGAGCCATGCGCCGATAATAGCGGGGTCGGTGCAGAACGCCAGAGCGTCCACCTGCTCCTTGCCCAGCGTGGAGAGGCAGCGCGCCTTCAGCAGTTCGCGTATCTTGTCAAAGCCAATCTTGCTTTCAAAGTTGGTTGGGTAAATCATGCTGCAAAGATAAGCATTTACGAACAAACCGCCATCTTACCAAAGCGCAACCTTGCCTATTTTCCCTAAATCAATTGAGGCTGTTGGCACGCCAAGAGCCTTGAACACCCTGCTCATGGTTGGAATGCTGATACTGTAACCTTTTTCCAGCCTTGAAATCTGAGCGCGCTTCACCCCGATGCGCTCACCCAATTCCTCTTGGGTGAGGTTTTGTTCAATCCTGGCTTTCTTGATGGCTTCGCCTAACTTATAGGCATGAATCGACGCTGCCACTCTTTGTTCGAACTCATCACGTCTTGGCGTGCCTATCTTTCCGAAGTGCCGATCAAGAACTTCATCAGAAGTGTACGTCTTGAATTTTCCTACCTGTTTCATATCTTTTCTCCTTTATCCTTGAAATACTCCAGCCTAATTTTTTCTGCCTTAACAATTTCTTTTGGTGGCGTCTTCTGTGTCTTTTTGATGATGCCATGCGTTGCTATCACCAACGTTTCTTCTTTCGTGTCCCAAAAGGCAAACAGTCGATAAGTAATCTTGTTGTAAAGACTTCTGAACTCCCAAATGTCGCTGTTATCCAGTTTTTTGAACAGCTTGGAATTTTTTTCGCCACCCTCAATACGTTTGACGATTTCGAGTAGTTTGTCTCCTGCCGATGTTGGTAGACTCTCAATAAAATCCAGCGCATCTTCCAGATATATGACTTTTGGTTTGTTCCTCATACGAAGTTTCTT
The DNA here is from genome assembly GCF_000177075.1 of Hoylesella buccalis ATCC 35310. Taxonomy (GTDB): domain Bacteria; phylum Bacteroidota; class Bacteroidia; order Bacteroidales; family Bacteroidaceae; genus Prevotella; species Prevotella buccalis. The sequence goes on along the minus strand of NZ_ADEG01000104.1, from coordinate 9,383 downwards.
TATTCATGCAAAGATAGAAAAAGTTTCTAATATACGAAACATTTACACCCATTTTATTCTGTATTTCACACGGCTCTTTCATTTAAAAATGATGTATTTTGTTGTTGTAAACAGCGCAGATAAAATCAACAACGAAATAAACGAAAAAAATGAATTTGATGGTTGGCGTTTATTATCTTGTTCAGGTCATCCGCTTCATTCCGTTGCAAAGAGGAGAAGTTTAGCTTCCCGTTTCATCACAACAGGGTAAATAGGTGGCAAGGCGTATACCCTACAAGGTAGCGTTGGATAGCGATATGTGGTAGCCACGGGCTGTAAGCCCATAAGCTTATAGCCCAGGGCAACGCCCTGAGGTTGGGATGCGTTGGGGTGGCTGCGCCCTGTAAGGGAAAAAGCATGTGATTATCATATTGTTACGCTTGCTTTCCCTAATGCTTTTGCCCCTGTAGGGCGTACAACTACTCTCTCGCTTACCCAAGGCGATACCTTGGGCTATGAGCTTATGGGCTTACAGCCCGTTATATGTTTCTGGGATCTATGTTCGTTATAAGATTTTGAGCATGATATGGTTACAACCGCCTTTATTCCTCTTCCAACATCTTATAGGCTTGAAGGTACTTTTTTAACCTTTCAATATCGTTGTCTGTAAGCTCATTCAGCCTCGTGATGTCCATGTTGTCTTTGAGGTCAGCTATCTTCACCCTACGACCAATGGGATTTGCCTTGCTGCGCTGAATGAAGTCAAAATAATCTTCGCCTTTGTTTCGAGAGACAGATAGAACGGCGTCAACGATGTATGTCGGAAATCCCTGCGTGAGCAGATATTCGGCGGTGATATCTCCATCTTCTATCGTATCGTGTAAAAGCGCCACTATCTTACTGTCATCGTCCTGGCATAACTTCTCAACACGAAGCGGATGTCCTATGTATGGCTTCCCTCCCTTATCTACTTGTGTTTTGTGCACTTTGGTAGCAATTTGCATAGCCTTGTCTCGAAGTTCATTGAAATTTGTCATAACAGTCTATTCAAAATTAAGTTCTAATTTCATTCCAAGAGATTTCATTTCATCCAGTTCCTTTTTAATTTCTTTCTCTTGCTTATTCTGTGGCGTTCGTTCACCACTCCACAGCTTGGCGTATATCAAATCCAAATCAAGATCTGGAGAATTTACATATTCCTCGTAACTCTTATATTTGCGGCCTTCTGCATCTATATACATAGAGATTTATAGGATATATAAAGATAGTATTTTTTTTGGTAAGTAACTAATTATTTACTCATATTTTGCCTTATTCGGAAAAAATGCGAATTAGCCGAACTCCGAAAGGGACGCCACAGATCGTTTCTGTGCAAAGTCGGATTTTGCCAAACGAGAGAATATATGTACCTTTGTATATGAGTTGGCACCTAACCCGTTTCGGGTGTGTACACTCTCAGGTCTTAATCCAATGACCGGTATACAGTCCCAGTAATATTCAATCAACTGTGTACTTTTTTCAGGAATCGCATAGACAATGCAAATGTCATTTACATCATCATTAAGAATAAGGAGGAATTTAAAATGAACAATAACAACAAACATTTATCCCACAGTCACCATAATCATGGCGACATGGATCATTCAAAACATGAGCACGTAAGCACGGAAGAACATGGAGACTATAAGGATCAACATCAAGAACATCATGCTGGGCATGATCACAGCGGGCACGGTGGGCATGACCACCATCATCACGGTAACTTTAAGGAACTTTTCTTAAAGTCATTGCCACTAGGAATCATTATTATGCTCTTATCACCTATGGCTGGGTTTGAACTACCATTCCAGTTTGCTTTTCCATATTCTGATATTGTAGTAGCTATTTTATCTACTATATTAATTATTTATGGTGGACGTCCATTCTATCAAGGGGCAGTTGACGAATTTAAACAAAAAGAACCTGGAATGATGGCTCTCGTTTCTTTAGGTTTAAGTGTTTCATATTTATATAGTATTTATACTGTAATAGCAAGCTACGTAACAGGTGTACAAATTATGGATTTTTTCTTTGAATTTGCTTCATTACTATTAATCATGTTATTAGGTCACTGGATTGAGATGAAAGCTATTGGAGAAGCAGGAGATGCACAAGAAGAACTGGCTAAGCTAGTACCAAAAGATGCTCATGTAGTATTAGATGACGATTCAATAGAAACACGACCAGTTGCTGACTTAAAGGTAGGTGATTTAATTCGTGTTCAAGCCGGAGAAAATGTGCCAGCAGACGGGATTATCGAGCGTGGCGAATCACGTGTAAATGAAGCTCTTTTGACTGGAGAATCAAAAGCAGTAAAAAAAGGCCCTGGCGATGAAGTAATCGGAGGCTCAACAAATGGAGAAGGGGTTCTTTATATTAAAGTGAATGAGACAGGTGATCAATCCTTTATATCTCAAGTTCAGAATTTAATCAGCCAAGCTCAAAGTCAGCCTTCCAGAGTAGAAAATATTGCTCAAAAGGTTGCAGGATGGCTCTTCTATATTGCTGTTATTGTCGCGCTAATTGCTTTTGTAACATGGATGGTTATAGAAGATGTGCCAACGGCAGTTATATTTACAACTACTACATTAGTTATTGCTTGTCCTCACGCTTTGGGTCTAGCTATTCCATTGGTCACCGCTCGTAGCACAAGCTTAGGGGCAAGTCGTGGCTTACTAGTAAAAGACCGCCAAGCCTTAGAAATAGCTCAAGATGCAGATGTGATGATTTTAGATAAAACGGGTACTTTAACAACTGGTGAGTTTAAAGTATTAGACGTTGAACTTTTTAATAACAAATATAATAAAGAGGAAATCATTGCCTTACTGGCAGGTATTGAAGGAGGATCTAGCCACCCGATTGCTCAATCAATTATAAGCTTCGCTAAGCAGCAAGGTATAAGTCCAGTATCTTTTGATTCAATTGATGTGATTTCCGGTGCTGGCGTAGAAGGCAAAGCCAAGGGCCATAGTTACCAATTAATCAGCCAAAAAGCCTACGGACGTAATCTGGATATGGATATTCCAAAAGGAGCAACTCTCAGTGTCTTAGTAGAAAACGATGATGCTATTGGTGCTGTAGCTTTAGGGGATGAATTAAAACCAACGAGCAAAGAGTTAATTAAAGTTCTTAAAAAGAACAATATTCAACCAATTATGGCAACAGGTGATAATGAAAAAGCAGCTCAAGGAGCGGCAGAAGATTTAGAGATTGAATATAGATCAAATCAATCTCCACAAGACAAATATGAGTTAGTAAAAACACTTAAAGAAGAAGGAAAGAAAGTTATCATGGTAGGTGACGGTGTCAATGATGCTCCTTCTCTTGCCTTGGCAGATGTTGGTATAGCTGTAGGCGCTGGAACCCAAGTGGCGTTGGATTCAGCTGATGTCATCTTGACTCAATCTGATCCAGGAGATATTGAATCATTTATTGAATTAGCACACAAGACAACTCGTAAAATGAAACAAAATCTCTTTTGGGGAGCTGGTTATAACATTATAGCTATCCCTCTAGCTGCAGGAATTTTGGCTCCTATTGGTATCACATTAAGCCCTGCATTAGGAGCAATTCTAATGTCTGTGTCAACAGTCATCGTCGCCATTAATGCTATTTTATTAAGTTTAGATCCAAAAAATAACGGTTAACAGATCGAATGATTGAAACTCCTTAAAGTATCAATATACAATAGTTTTACAGGAGAAAAAGAGATGTAAGTACTGGCTCTTTGTAAAATCGTGTTGGTAGAAGTAGACGATTTTTCTACCAACACGATTTTTAATTTATTATAAAACTGATTTCTTTTAAAATCCTATAAGCCATTGATTTTATAAGTTTTATAGCTTGTTATTCTATTTTCTTGACATCAATACTACAGTCTCAACCCCTATGGTTATGGGGAACATATCCACGCTCGTAGATGGAAACATATCAAAGATTGGCTCTCGTTTGTAGGAACATATCGACTGTAATTATTTCATTTTCAAGCCTTTATCGATAGCTTCCTGAATAATCTTATGACAACAAACTCCCAACGGATTGTTTTCTTTACAATTAGAATTTTTCATTGCCCCAGTGATGGCATTTACTTCTTTTACGGATTTCGCGCCATGCTTTACAACTGCTTCAATTACCTGATTTTCTGTGACTTCGCTACAATAACAAGCATACTTAGGATCTGCATCTTTCTTAAACCAGATAGGAACTCTAACTTGGTCTTTCAAGAATTTTATTTCATTATCTAAGTTATAGTAAACAACGTCGCAGTCCTCGTTCATGCAAATCTTATATTGATCTCCGTTAACAGCATTACGATAATCATCTACCACTAGATGTTCAACAGTTACTTTACTAACGGAAATCCCTTCATTATTACATACAGGACAATTGTCTTTAATTTGATCCGGCTTTTCTGTTTTGCATCCACAACAACATTCATTATTAATCTTCATATTCTTAGCCTCCATATTTTCATTATAATTTCTTTTTTAAACTAGGTAAAACCAATTTTGTAGAGTCCAACAGCAAATGCAAATTTATGGAAAGTTTTCGAAGAATTTGTATTTAGGGGTATCAAAATTTAATTTTTCTCTTGGTCTTCTGTTTATTTTCTTTTGTATTTCCATTATTTTTCGGTCAGAGAAATCGTTGAAGTTTGCCTTTTTTGGTATGTACCTTCTAATGAGTTTATTTGCGTTCTCTACAGCACCTTTCTGCCAGGAGGAGTAAGAATCGGTGAAGTAAACCACCACCGGATTTCTTCCATTCATGCTGAGCCGCCTTGTTATTTCCTCGTGTGCGGCAAACTCACATCCATTGTCAGTGGTAATGGTAAGCAGTGATTCCCTATATGGAAAGAGCAATTTTGCCACGGTCTTTGCCGTTGGTAACGCCTTCCGTCCCTGCGGCAGTCTTTCCATGAGAATGTAGTTAGTCGAGCGTTCCGTTAAGGTAACAATGGCATGACCGTACGAGTCGACGATAGTGTCCAGTTCCCAGTCTCCGAAGCGCGTGCCGTCAGCCTGCATTGGTCTCTGGTGTATGCTTATACGGTTAGGGATATTGGTAGCCTTCGTAGGACGCAACGCCTTGCTCCTCTTTGTGTATTTGAGCCTATGTGGCATATGTGAAGCAAGTTTTCCGGTGGTGTCTGCATGGACGTGGTTGTAGATGGTCTGCTTCACGATGTGAATACCCTCACGTCTGAGCACGCCTGCAATTTGGCTGGGAGACCAGTCCTCATCCTCTATCATGCGGTCAACACGCCACCATAAGTCCTCAGGCTTGCGGTGATTGCCTTTAAAGCCGTGCTTGCGGGCTTCGCACTTGGATTGTGCATACTTCCACACATACGTGCCGTCTGGCTTGGAGTTTCGCCTGATTTCACGGATGACCGTTGAGCAGGACACTTCGTTACTCTAAGCAGCACACCAACTATTTATTTTTTGAGTTTTAAACTTTGGTAGAAGTCTTGAACTCTTTATATTTACATAACTATTTGCCTCTATCACTATTATGACACGAAACCCTGCACAATGATCTAAAATTTTCAATTCTAACAAGTCTTTTTCAGTATTTTTAACTTCATAAAAACCTCTTTGGCAATAATGCCTAATTCTTCTTTAGTTGTTAAAATTTTTTATTTTACCATCATCGTTCCCCTGATTTTCAATTAATCTTCTTAGGTTATATAAGAAGTACATATCTTTTTAATCTTAAAGTTTTTAAGTCTTAATTTTAAAATTTTCAATCTTAGGTATTATTTAAATCATTCCAAAATGCTCTAAAGCATCTTCGATTGCTTTTTCTTTTTCTTCTGGGCAATTTGGCACTCTTTGATTTTCTTTCTTACTAAAATTATAATTTTCTCTCTCTATTAGACCATGTTTCCTTTTTATTTGTGCAATATATAGGCTTGAAACTTTTAGTCCGTATTTATCTAACACATACTTTTTAATTTCTCAATAAGTTGCGTCTTTTGAAAAGTCAATTTCAGATAATTCATCTTCCCCTATTTCTATATCTAAATGATGTTCTGTATTTAGTTTGGACAACAGAGCTACCGTCTCCACGTGCATTGTCTGAGGGAACATGTCTACCGCATTGATTTTTTCTAGTTTATATCCTTGTTTTTCAAACCTATTTATATCTCTTGCAAGTAGATGCCTGGTACTACTCCCCCTATGAGCCGTGGAGCCGATTTCTGACGGGTGAGCAGGGGCGAGCCCCGGAGCCGCTCTGGGATCCCCTTGCCTTTATGATAAAGATCTGCCATGAGCGCTTCATCGAGCTACATGCCTGGATCAATCCCTACCGCGCCGTGGCCGACATCTCTTCCTACGTCGCACCGGGGCATCCCTCGAAGCAGCATCCGGAGTGGTTTGTCCGATATGGCAAGCAACAGCTCTTCAATCCCGGGCTCCCCGAGGTGCGCGCCTACACCTGTAAGGTGGTGCGCGACCTCGTCACCCGATACGACCAATGGGATTAGCCTTGCTGCGCTGAATGAAGTCAAAATAATCTTCGCCTTTATTTCGAGAGACAGATAGAACGGCGTCCACGATGTATGTCGGGAATCCCTGCGTGAGCAGATATTCGGCGGTGATATCTCCATCTTCTATCGTATCGTGTAAAAGCGCCACTATCTTACTGTCATCGTCCTGGCATAACTTCTCGACACGAAGCGGATGTCCGATGTATGGCTTCCCTCCCTTATCTACTTGTGTTTTGTGCACTTCGGTAGCAATCTGCATAGCCTTGTCTCGAAGTTCATCGAAATTGTTCATAGCAGTCTATTCAAAATTAAGTTCTAATTTCATTCCAAGAGATTTCATTTCATCCAGTTCCTTTTTTATTTCTCGCTCTCGCTTATTCTGTGGAGTTCGTTCACCGCTCCATAGCTTGGCGTATATCAAATCCAAATCAAGATCGGGAGAATTTACATATTCCTCGTAACTCTTATATTTGCGGCCTTCTGCATCTGTGTACATAGAGATTTATATGATATATAAGACTTTGAATCTGCACCATGTTTTCTGAAGTCCCACTCGCTTCAATTAAAAATACGAGAATCTCCTACTTTAGATATTCTTCACACAAGGCGACCCACAACGAGGCACCTATGGGGAGGATTTCCTGATCGAAGATGTACTTAGGATTGTGTACCATAGGCGTTTCACCATTACCCAACATGATGTAACTTCCGGGTCGTTCTTGCAACATAAAGGCAAAGTCTTCACTACTCATCATTGGCTTACAAGGGTACACTACATTTTCCTCTCCAAAATATTTGCGTGCCACTTCGGCAGCAAAAGCCGTTTCTTCGTGCGAATTGACAAGCACTGCTCCAGGTTGTCCCTCTTTTATTTCATATTTACACCCAAAGCATTCTGCTTGGGCGGCCGTTATCTCACGAATACGTTGTAACACCAGCTTACGCCCATCGGGCTGCATGTTGCGCATAGACAACTTGAGTACAGCTTCGTCTGGAATAACGTTTCCTGCGTTACCTGCTTGGAATGAGCCGATGGTGACCACACCATTATTCCAAGGAGAGAGGTTGCGTGCAACAATCGTTTGTAGGGCCATCACCAATGAGGCACCAGCTACGACGGGGTCAATGCTTAGTTCGGGCATAGAGCCATGCCCACCACGCCCCATTAAGCGTATCTCCCAATTATCTACAGCCGACATTGTTTCTCCATCATGAAAATGCAGTACCCCCTTTGGTAGCCCAGGAATATTGTGTATGGCATATATTCTATCGGCATTAAACTTCTTGAAAAGTCCATCGTCAATCATCGAAGGACCGCCCTGCATGGTCTCTTCGGCCGGCTGAAAATAGAAGTAAACGGTACCATTGAAATGCTTTGTATCTGCCAGATACTTAGCTGCCCCAAGTGCCATGGCACTGTGACCGTCGTGTCCGCAGAGATGAGAAATGCCGTCGTGCCTACTCTTGTAAGGCAGGTTGTTGATTTCCTTAATAGGGAGCGCATCCATGTCGGCTCTAATGCCTATTTTCTTCTTTCCGTCGCCATGACTTAGTACGCCTACCACACCTTCAATGCCATGTTTTCCTACATGCTCATGAACCTCGTAGCCCATATTTTTTAGCAGGTCGGCAACATACTTGCCGGTATTTACCTCTTGGGTAGATAGTTCGGGCTCTTGGTGCATGGCTTCCATCCACTGTTTCATCAGTGGCAACATGGCAGCCAATTCTTTCATTGGTTTTACGTTCATTTTACTCATATCGTTGGTTTTAGCGTATAGCTTCTCAAAAAAAGTGAGGAGTGAGATTAAAATCACACAAAGATAGTTATTTTTTTGATAAGATTATCTACAGAATCACTTCAAATGCGTGTAAGGCATCACGATTTTTTTATTTTAAAAAGCCTCTCGTTGACCACAACTATGATTTGCTTTAGTTTCACCAACTTTCGCCCTTCCATGCAGGAGCCGTGTGCCATTTTCTTTCTGTTTTCTCATTCCGTTCATTGTTTTTGCCCGCAAATTTAGGTTGTTTTGAAGTACCTTCCAAAAGACAGCACTAGGCTTAGCGGGAGCAAAATGATGTCGCATGGGCGTGACGTTCGCATTTCGAACCAGGGGAGTGGGGAGCGGGGAACGAGTGCAGCGGGTAGCGGTGTTGGGAGAATGGGGAGTTGGGAACCAGTGCCGCGGGCAGCGGTGTTGGGAGAGAGGGGAGTGGGGAACAAGTGCAGCGGGTAGCGGTGCCCGGAGAATGGGGAGCGAGAAAAGTTGGAAAGGCGTGGCGAACCATGCGGCATCGTGTCCTCGATGCTGTTTCCATCGTTTGTCCTAAATTTTTATTTCTTAAAAAAAACGACGACGGCGACGTTTCCCGTCCTATCGTCGTCGGATTATCAGTATGATGAGTATCATCAGTATCATTAGTATGATTAGTATTATTAGTATATATAGGAGCCATGCTTGATTATCAATGAGTTAGGAGGGGGTAAATTGATTGTTCGTTCAATTATGAATCAATTATGGTTCAACGAACGTTTAATGTTGATCGATGTTTCGTTTGAAGTTTTTGGTTGGCTCAACCTCTCATTCAACGTTGTGATTTGTCGATAATTGTTAAGTATTTTTACGTCAGCCCCTGTGTGATTCGTCTCATTTTCAACACCCTGCAATCGATGGTCTGTTGGCCTGCAATCTCTTTGGAATTGTCCTTCAAAGTCGTGTCGATTGGCAGTTGATGTCATGTGGTTCTCGTCTACCTTATTAAATAGTGATCAATACTATAACGAAGATACCATAAAAAAGGCAATTGGGTTAATTATTATTAACCCTAAAATCCGCAACTAAGTCCTTGAACGTCCATATTGCGTTTA
>NZ_ADEG01000105.1 GCF_000177075.1 Hoylesella buccalis ATCC 35310 | reverse complement strand
CAACGACATAAAGTTATATGCCATTACAATGAAACTCCCGCATGCCTCTGTTGCCCAGAAGTTATGTGTGACAAAATCATCAATGGAGAAATCATTCTTCAGTTCCTTTATTCTGTTCTCAGAATCCGCCCTTCCGCGATATGAGTCATATACGATCTTGGCTGGCAGGTCAAGGTCTGTTACGAAGCAGCTGTATCGGTATTTCCCGAAATCTTCCTCATCCTCGAAAAGATCCATCTGCTTGATTTGCTTTCCCGCAGCTTTTGGGCGCTTCTCAATTTCTTGCCTGACCATCACAATGCGTCTGGGTTTCTCCCAACTGTTTGCCTGATAGATGGTTTCGGATATTTCCAATCCGTCTGTCAGCTCTATCCATTTGCGTTCATGGGTAAGACTGTACTTAATACGGTTATTGAAACGGCAGGCTATGATATAGTGTAACCCTTTGTTTTCCAGATAGTCAAGTATTTCCTTTGCAAAGAAGCCACTATCCATGCGGACCAGTCCGACACGTTTGCCCTCAAGTATTGAGAGTGTGTCCTCAAGAAATGACAGATAGTTGGTACTTGCAGATGTGTTGCCAGGACGTAGCCAGTAATTTGCTATCATCCTCACATCGGAAACGAATGCAAGAAGAGGATGGTGCGACAGTCGTCCAGGACGTTTGGGGTTGTACCCTTTGGCTGCTCCCTCCTGGTTTCCCTCACGAACCATCACAGTCGAATCGAAGTCCAAGGTGTAATTGTCGAACTTCAACTCTGAGAAAAACCAACGGAACAAATTTC
>NZ_ADEG01000106.1 GCF_000177075.1 Hoylesella buccalis ATCC 35310 | reverse complement strand
AATCGCTGGGAAACTTTGAACTTTGAGATTTGAACTTTGAACTTTTCAACTTGTGAAGTTCTTTGTTCCTCAAAGATTGTTCCCGTGTGTGGAGAATAACGGATTCGAACCGTTGACCCCCTGCTTGCAAAGCAGGTGCTCTAGCCAGCTGAGCTAATCCCCCAGGGTTTTAATTCATAATTGTTAATTCATAATTATCATTAAATCAACAATTGATTGAATTATTATCGGAGAGGCAGAGGTTAATCCATATCATCACATTGCATCATTCTTAATTATGAATTATGAATTAAGACTGTAGTCCCAGGCAGACTTGAACTGCCGACCTCCACATTATCAGTGTGGCGCTCTAACCAACTGAGCTATAGGACTGTGATTCCCGGTGTTCATTCAAGTCGCAGGGCCGCGTACTCTTCTTCGCCCGGCTTCCTTTTTCTCTCTTATAAAAAAAACAGATGTAGCAGTACAAGAAATACCTTGGGTCACCGTGTGGTAACTCCAGGCAGGTTCCTTACAAACCTTGATAAGAAATTTCACCTTATAAATCCTTCGTGCAATCCCTCAACCTCTTAAGTTTAGTTGATTTAATCATAAATTATGAATTATGAATTCTTAATTATGAATCGCACTCATC
>NZ_ADEG01000107.1 GCF_000177075.1 Hoylesella buccalis ATCC 35310 | reverse complement strand
GCGCCAAAAACACGCCTATCTATCCAACTTCGTTTCTCTGTTCAGAACGAAACTCCAGAATTTAAAAGTATTCTCACCTTTGTTCGTTTCTAGTAAGAATTGAACGGTTCGTAAATATTCACCCATGAGCATCTTTAACAATACTCATGCTTCTTGTACTACTTCTGTCTTTATGTAAATCTTTTCAAAGAACGCTTCTTTATGTTGCTAACGAGTGTTTCATTTGTGTTTCATTCTCGAAAGCGGGTGCAAAAGTAAACACTTTCTTGGCAACTTCCAAATATTTTCAGAAAAAAGTTTGATTTTTAAGAGAAACTTGATTTACATCAAGCGAAAGGGGCGTTTTTTCTAGGCGATCTAGGATTCCTAGGTAATCTAGGGTTCCTAGGGATTCTAGGAAAACTAGGGATCCCAGGAAGCCTAGGGATTCTAGGGGCCGTGTGCTGCTGCCTTTTATTGAGACATCCCAGCGGCTCGCAGCTTCAAGAGCTCTTCTTTCAAGCGGTTGTTTTCGGCTTTCAGGCGTAGATTCTCTTCCTTCAGCTGCTGCATGAGGCGGTCTTGCTGCTTGCGATAACCTGTGCGGGCCGCATACATGCGCTCTTTTATACCACCGTGCTCAACAAACTGCTTTTCCAAGTACTTCAAATAATTGCACATCATGCGGTCGGTAAGATGGCACAGTGTTAGCAGCGTGTTGCAATATTCCTCAGCGGTCCACTTGGCAGCAAAAGGCATATAGTGGGCGGCGAGATTGTGCGTGCGACAGAAGTTCAGCATTCCATCGTAACGTTTGTGCTGACTGGCCCACAGTTCGAGCCTGCGCGTGTGCAGATAGTCCTCATAATCTTCGCGCAACTCCTGCAACGACCCGCGAGCAACATTCAGCAGTTTAAGTTGCATCTCGGTAGACGTGATTCCGTCTTCCAGCCCTTCCACGATATTTTGTTTCCCCGACCGCGCTGCCTGCACCATTTGGTCTACCGTTCGGTCGCCATACTTGGGCAGGAACTTCTGACAGAACAAAAAAGTAAGCTGAAAAATAGCATCCGCCTTTTGATAGAATCTCAATTCTCCTACCGGTGTACCGTTTTTCAGCACCCATTGATTCTTGTTCTCACCGTCAGCCATCTTCAAATCCCCGATTACGATTACTGGTTTCTCATGCTCTGCAAAGATACAACATCCAACCAGCTATTGCAAGAAAGCGGGTTAAAAATTTGGTGCGTTCTCCAGTTGGTTGCCGCCGGGCAAAAGACATGCTATTACCTGGCAAACGCCATGCTATTGCGCTACAATTCCCATGCAATTGGCTGCTATTCTCCTTGCTATTGCGAATTGCTGCCGTTGCGTTTTCTTTTCCTTATTATTGAAAAAATATTTACATCGGCGACGACGACGATTTTCGCACACACATTCGACGACGGATAATTAGTATAATCAGTATTATTAGTATTATTAGTATATAAAGGAGCCATGACTGATTATCAAGCAGTTAGAAGGGGGTAAATTGATTGTTCGTTCAATGTTCATTCAATTCCCGTTCAACTTTCAATTGGTTTTCAAGTAGGAAAATCCCGCCCACAAATTCATTAAAAAGGGAGAGGAAGATGACTAATTCTTTACAAAAGAGGCAAAAAAAGAAGTAAGTGAAGAGATGGTTTTGATTTTCCACTCTCATCGAAAAAACATCATGGTTCAAGATACCTACAAATGAGTATTGCAAATTTATTTTATATGCAGTACCTTTGCCGCCAACAAAAAAAATATTTCAATGACAAGGAAGCGAAAGAAAGACAAATCTTTTTGTAGAAAATTTATATGTAGATGCATCAACTTTAAGTTGGTGCATCTTTTTTTGTGAATAATTTTGAATTTCATTCATTATTCGAAACTCCTCAAAAACAAAAAAAGCAAAACATGGAACACCTATCAACACATTCTTTATGCCTGCTACGTATCTTTTACATACTATGCTTGCTCCACACCACAAGTTACAACGCCAACGCACAAACACATGGCACAACCATACTGCATGGATATGTTACCGATGAGCAGCGACATATTCCATTGAGTGGTGCCAGTGTTGAAATCATAGGGACGGAGAAGCGTGCCATCAGTAACGAAGAAGGTAGATATGTTCTGCCTATCAGCGAAGAAGGAAAGTTTACCCTACAGGTGTCTTACGTCGGCTATAAAACAAAAAAGACCAATGTAGATTTATTTGTCAACAAACAAGACAGCATTTGCATCAACATAGCTCTACACGCAAACAGTAACACACTACAAGGTGTAACCATCTTGGGCAAAAACAAGGTAAGACAACTAAAGCAGTCGGCTTTGCCCGTATCGGTCATAGGCAAACGACAGTTAGAGGGAACTGCCACGAATATCAATGACGTACTGGCTCGCACCGTAGGGGTAACAGTACGCAACACAGGTGGTATAGGAAGTGCATCACGCATATCAATACGAGGGCTGGAAGGCAAGCGCATGGGCATGTTTGTTGACGAAAGCCCCTTAGGAGGAGTAAATAATTTTGTCGCACTCAATGACATTCCTACCTCAATGATAGAGCGTATTGAGGTGTATAAAGGTATTGTGCCCTACAAGTTTGGTGGTTCTGCATTAGGTGGAGCCGTAAACGTAGTAACCAAAGAGTATCCTCCCCTTTACTTCGACGCATCGTACGAGATAAGCTCGTTCAACACTCACCAATTATCTACTGTTCTGAAGCGTACCAACCAACGCACAGGACTGCAGTTTGGCATTGGTGGAGTGTACACCCATTCGGACAACGATTACGACATGGTTTTAGACCATTTGGATGGAAGAACCGTAAAGCGCACCCATGATAAATATTCCAAGATTATTGGTGGCGCATCTGTGAAAGCCACCAAATGGTGGTTTGACGAAATAAAGTGGGAACTGATATTTACCCACACCCGACAAGAGATACAAGGTATTGACCAATATATTCGTGAGGCTTTCAATAAGTCACAAAACCTCATGACTGCGCTGAAACTGCAAAAAGAGAACTTTTTTGCACCGGGCTTAGACCTGACTTTTGAGACACTGCTCTCGTACGGACGATATGGAATGACAGATAAAGCCAAGTGTCGCTACGACTGGGATGGCAACCAACTGCCTGCCGTATCGCCTTTTGGTGGTGAGCAAGGCAGCCATCCAAGCGATGGCGATAACAAGTCGTATGATTGGAGCGGCAAGCTCAACCTAAATTATCTCATCAACGCGCACCACAGCCTCAACCTCAATGTATGTGCCAACAATACGAATATGTTTCCCACCGACTCGCTTATGGATAAGGCTTTAGGATTCAATGCCAACTTTCATAGCAGGATGACATCCACTACCATAGGACTATCGTACGACTTGACACTCTTTAATGGCAGATTTCAAAACGCATTCACGATAAAAGACTTTATATATAGTTCCGACTCACGGAGTATTTCCACTTACTCTATTAGTGAGCCAAAGCCCGTCAGCAGTTCAAAAAACTTTGCTGGTTTTAGCAACGCCATGCGCTGGAAGTTCTCCGACGAACTGTTGGTCAAGGCATCGTTCAACTCAGAAGTGCGCATACCGTCTACCGAGGAGCTTATTGGCAACGGCTATTCCATATTACCTTCGCCAGCTCTAAAACCCGAGCGCACGACAGGATGTAATATTGGCTTGCTCTATCACAAAGCATTAAAAGATGGTGGAATGATAGAAATGGAGTTGAACAGCTTTTACAACACTTTAAAAGACATGATACGTTTCACACCCGACATGATACCTACCATGGCTCGATATAGAAACTTTGGTGAAGTGCAAACCATGGGAATAGAGTTAGAAGCCAAAGGAGACGTATTGCCCATGCTCTATTTATATGCTAACACCACATACCAAGACTTGCGTGACAAGCGAAAGATGGTTCCCGGCACAGTGGTGGAAAATCCTACCTACAACATGCGTATTCCAAATGTACCTTACTTCATGGCTAATGGAGGGCTGGAATATCATCAGGAGAATATTTTTGGCGGTAGAGGACAGAATACCCGCATCATGGTTGACGCCTCATATATACACCAATATTACTACGATTTTGAGATGAGCAAATATCAAGAGCGCAAAATACCCACCTCCATGATAGTGGATGCTGCCATAGAACACACATTACAGAACAGTACATGGAGCTTTACGCTAAAGGTTAAGAATATAGCCAACCGCCGCGTCGTATCCGATTTGAATTGTCCATTACCAGGGCGGTCTGTAGCTTTCAAAGTAAGATATTTATTAAAGTAATATTTATAGTATCAATTCATTAATTATATCATTAAAACAAAAAAACGTATGAAAATCAAGATGTTATTGTCAGCCATTGCTCTTTCCGTACTGGCTGCATCGTGTGGTAGCGACGACAACGCTACGCCCCAATCAAAGAAAAATACTGGTGCCAATGCTTTCCAAGGCATTGTTTTTGCAACAGGAGTTACCAACCCCGAAGGCAACAACGGCAGCGTGTACATGCAAGCACTTGCCGACATGACACCCGGGAAGTACAACAACAAAAACGCCACGCCCACAGGATTTGGTTCAACACCTATCATCACACCAAGTGGTAATCTATATTCCTTCCCCGATTATATGGGGAACTCCAAGGCAGAGATTACACGATACAACATTGACGCGCAAGGCAACTTTGTACAAAAAGGCACACTGTCCATCCCTGCAGGAGCTGCTGCCAGCAATGTGGTAGAACTGAATGAAGAAAAGGCTTACGTTAGTTTTCAAGGTTTGGGAAAAATCATGGTATTTAATCCGCAAACCATGAAAAAACTGACAGAGATAGACCTTAACTCTTTAGCACACAAAGACACCAAGGTAGCCCCAGCTGCCATGATTATCCGAGACGGCATGTTGTTTGTTGGGCTTAATCAGTTTAATTCACAGTGGATGCCAACCTCCAACACCATAGAGCTTGCCATGATTGACACTAAGACAGACCAAGTAAAAAAGCACATTACCAACACATCTTTAGGCATGAGTTTTGCAACACGCCCCATAGACGCCAATTCTATCTTCATGGATGAGAACAAAGACATATACATCAACTGCATTGGAGCATTTGGCTTTATGCCTCAACTTCCTGGAGGTATTGCCCGCATTAAGAACGGAAGCGAAGAGATAGACCCCACATACTGCATTCGGTTCGACCAAACAGAAGTAAAAGGCTTATCGGTCAAGAAGGGTGAATTTGCTGCAACCACGTTTTACGGAGGTAAAGGCAAACTATACGCTTATCTAAACGCTTACGGCTTAGATCCTAACGCCATGAGTAATCCGTATCTATCAATAACCAACGTACCCGTGGAGATAGATTTATACCAAAAAAGTATTACCAAGATAGAGGGCATGGAGGTAGGCAACCCTCAAGGAACAGCCATTGGTAAACACAGAAATCTAATTGTATTTGGGAGTGCCAACAAAAAGGCAAATGGCTTTTACACCTACAATCCAGAAACAAGGGAAGTAAAAGGACCTGTATTGGAAATAATGGGTAATCCAAGCTTCTTTTACAGTTTTGCTAAATAAAGATAAATAGAAGATTGAGTCTGTTCGTCACTTCTGCTTCAGAATCCCAAAAGAACAGACTCAAACTTTTTCGCAGTATAAAATACGCTCAACATGCAGACACAAAAAGACGAAATCAAAGAACGAATCATCGCTGTTGCCCGACAAGAGTTTATTGCGAATGGAGTGAAAAACACATCTATGCAGCGCATTGCATCACTTTCGGGCATTGCGGTTGGCAACATATATCATTATTTCAAAAGCAAAGACCATTTGTTCAGGTGTGTCATACACCCCTTATTAAAAGCCTTTGAAACCTATAGGCAAAATGCCAACCAGTCATCATACGCCTCATTGGACATATTCAGATACGACTCATATTTGGAAAGTATGAAAGAATTGGTCACATCGTTAGTTGTTCCATATCGTAATGAATTAAAACTTTTGTTGAACGAGGCTGACAACACCTCACTTCATCATGCCATTGACAAGATGATAGAACAACAAAGTATTGACGGAATGAACTACATCAAACGAATGAAGCAGCAATATCCGTACATTAACGACCAAATATCACCTCATTTTCTCCGTGTGCTTTGCAATTTATGGAAAGAAGTAATTAAAGAAATTGTAATGCACGACAATCTGACACCCAAAGAACAAGAAAGCCTTATCCTCGATTACGTTAAATTTGACGTGGGTGGCTGGAAATACATGTTGAACATTCAGGACACATTGGACTTAGAAACCGAAGACTAAACAACAAATGTCCCAATCGCCATCACTCATGAGGAATAAAAAAAGAGACGCAAGTGTAAATCGGATATCACCCGAGCGAGGAAGAATTACCGCAGACGCTTTTTTATAACTGCAGGATTGCCCACTGCCAAACAGTCATCGGGTATATCATGCACGACCACCGAACCAGCTCCGATGATACAACGCTTGCCGATGGTAACACCCGGACACACAATGACGCCTCCACCCAACCAGGTATCATCGCCGATACTGATAGGATAAGAGGTTTCTTGCGGCAAACGTCGCTCCAGATAATTCATCGGATGCTGCGGCGTGTACAGCTGACAATTGGGACCGATGAGGACATGATGTCCAATGCGCACATAAGCCCCGTCCAAGATGGTGCAGTTATAATTAAGAAACGTATGCTCGCCTATCGTGATACCGCTGCCATGGTCGCAATGAAAGGGCGGACAGATGGTGGCGCTCTTCGGGATGCCGGGGATGAGTCGTTCGATGACATCACGATAATGCTCGTCGGTGAGCGTCATGGTCTGCAACTGGCGGCACAAGTCTATTGCATGTGCAATACTGGCCGCAATCTCTGGGTCTGCAAAGGAATACCGCTCCTCTGTACGCATCTTTTCAAATTCGGTCTTCATCATTTTCTTTTTCTTGGTGGTAAAGTTACACTTTTTCGAGCATTGCCACAAAGAAAACAACGGAAACACAGCATGTCCTGCTGATGATCTTCAACAGAAAGCCATGATGTGTGAGCCAAGTGTTGCGCCTAATCTTTTTAACTGCATGGAGTCAGATAGATTTGCATCCTTCACATAAATAATTTATCTTTGCAAACAAATACACCAATAAAAAAGATTTATGGAAGTAAATGATTTAGACAGATTGATTAGAGAACAAGAGGGTTCGTTGTCACTGGCCTTCCCAGCTCTCATGCGAAAAGTATATGTATGGATGACCTTGGCGCTGGTTCTCACCGGCATAACGGCCTATGGCGTGGCTTCATCACCGAGCTTGATGATGACTATCTTTCAGACCCCAGCCATCATGTGGGGCCTCATCATAGCCGAACTGGCTATCGTCATCGCCATATCGGCAGCCATCAACCGACTGTCCCTCACGACAGCTACGCTGCTCTTTGTGCTCTATTCGGTTTTGAACGGCGCCACGTTTTCGCTGATATTCGCCGTGTACACCATGTCATCCATCGCCAACGTGTTCTTCATCACGGCCGGCACCTTTGGGGTTATGGCAGCATACGGCTATTTTACCAAGCGCGATTTATCATCGTGGGGCAAACTTCTCTTGATGGCCCTCATCGGACTGATTATCGCTACCCTGGTCAACGTATTCTTGGTTAAGAGCAGTGGCTTCGACTTAATCCTCAGTTATGCAGGCGTATTGATTTTCGTAGGACTTACCGCATACGACACTCAGAAGATTAAACAGATGTTGGCCATGCAGACAGACATGGGCGAAGGTGCGCAAAAGGTGGCCCTATTGGGTGCGCTGTCACTCTACCTCGACTTCATCAACCTGTTCTTGTATTTGCTGCGGATATTCGGAAGGAGAGAGTAAAGACAATGAAAACCATCCATTTGACGCTTGCCGCCCTATCTTGTGCGGCACTGATGAGTTGTGGCAGCTTGCAAACAGATACCACACAGGCTGGAAAGAAAGAAACAAGCACGTTTGGCCAAATATTCAGTGCCATGACCAACGGTGATGCCTTAGGCAACGCTTTCAACAGCGTTATTGGTCTGGACAAGCCAACCGAGGCCCAGCTTTATGGCTCGTGGCACTACACCCAACCGGGTGTGGCGTTCACCAGTAAGAACGCTTTAGCGAAAGCTGGAGGCGAAGTGGCGGCCACACAGGCCAAGGAGAAGCTGAAAGCACCGTACCAAAACATTGGATTCAATGCAAGAAACACCGCCCTTCAGCTAAACAAGGATAAAACCTTCACCATTCAGTTGGCTGGAAAGACCTTCCAAGGCTCGTACACTTACCACCCGGACGAATGCAAACTGGATTTGCAGACGTTCCTCATCACCTTCCCGTGTTATGTCAAGCGCACGCCAAAAGGCATGAGCTTTCTCTTGGAATCAAAAAAGTTGCTCACCCTTTTTCAGGCCATTGCCAGCATCAGTGGTGACAGCAAGCTGGAAACCATTGGCAAAATCAGCAAAAATTACGATGGCATCCGCATGGGATTCGAAATGGGAAAGTAGGTTGGGGGCGAGATTCATTGCGTTTTGTCGCTGACAACCGAAAATGAAATAAGGGGAAACGAAAACGGACGGAAATCCTCCCAATTTGCCGAAACATAAACAGTGTCAAAAGGACACTATCAGTCAATCACTTACAACAGACATGGGTTTAGCCGCTAATCTGTATGGAATTAGCGGCTAAACCCATGTTACTTATACCGCAATTGCATGGCTATTGCAAAGCGAGTTTGCGCCTATGCTTCGTCACTCACTTTTTTCAGGCGAAAACACCCGTTTCTCATCCCTGCATGAAGCGTTGCTTATCTACCACGAAGCGTAGGTGGTCGCCCTCGCCAATCACCTCACCATCCTGCCTGGCCACCACGTGAAAAAACAGTTTGCGGCGGTCAACCTTTGTCAAAGTAGCCGTGGTCTCCACCATCGCCCCCACCTTACTCGGCTTGAGATGCGACGAGCTGATATGCCCGCCCACCGTGGTTTGTCCTTCTTCCAATTCATTTGCCACCGCCAGCATGGCAGCGTTCTCCATTAAGGCCAGCATGGCAGGCGTGGCCAACACGGGCAAGTCGCCCGAGCCGATGACTTGTGCGGTTTGCGCTTCGGTCACGGTCAAGCGGCTGGTATGGGTCAATCCTTCTTTCAACATCATTATCGTTTTTTAGATTCAATATTCACTTCAACCATGGCGGGGAACATGTACGCCCAGTCGTTACGCTGAAAGAGCGTTTGACGCATGGTCGATTCCTTGCGCCTGACACGTCCGCGAAACAACAATCGCTTGCCATATTTAATGGTTATTGCTTTATCCAAATCAACCAAGTCGTCATTGAGATAGATGGTCAGCGAAGAGTAATCGCACGCGGTGATGTCCACCTGATTACCATGAATGGACGCGCGCACCATCTTGCCTGGCGCCAACTCATGCTTGGGTGCGCCCAACCAATAGAAGTAAGGCTTCACCACTTCGGCCTGCCGCCACACGATTTGCTTGGGATAAGGGTTGCGGCGGAATTGTTGCATCCATGGCACTGCAGCCGAATCAACCCGATTCATCCAATGTCCCGCACCTTTTATTATATGCGTTTGATGAACATACCCTGTAGGATCGTGCAGCTGCAGCGAGTCCATTTGCAATCCTCTCTGTGCTGCCAACGTATTGCGATGGTAGGCAGAGTCGCGCTCGCCGCACCAAATCATGAAAGGCAAGTTGCGCAGATTCAGCAAAGACACGTCGCCAGGATGGCCTGCCATCATCGAAGCCGCCGCCCACGAGTCGGCCATGCGCGGAGCCATGCGCCACACACCATCGCCCCCAGCCGAGTAACCCATGAGGTACACCTTGTCGGGATTAACGCCCTCGAAGGCCACACACATCTGAATGAGTTGTTCGTAGAGCGCATCAATTCCCTCGTGACACCACATGTTCCACAAATTCCATGGCGCACGAGGTGCCACATAAACCGCCTGCTGGGGACGATAAAGGTGTTTTTGGTTCTCCCATTGCTGATTGTTCACTGCTTGGGTGGTTCCACCTCCCCCATGAAGCGAGATGAACAAGCTATAACCATCGGCAGGTTTGTCACCGTAGACCGTCCACCACAGCGGCATAGACACCCCATTATGCGTCAGCGTACGTGCCCTGTAATACAACCCCAAACGAGCTCGGGTAGTTTTCATCCATTCCTTCTTGAGTCGCTCACCAATGATAGGCACTTCAGCTTTAGCGATAAATCGCTCGCGCATGGCACGTTTGGTGTGCGAAAAGACAGGCAGAGACAGCACGAGCGCAAGTAGCAGGGTGGCTCCCCATCGATAGGTCAGTTTGTTCTTCATCATCAATTATTTGCTTGGTTGTCACGCAAAGATAGCATTATTCTTCGACATCTTCCGCCTTGAAAGCACATTTTTCTCATAAACCTCCATTTGCCCCGCCCATGGCAGTAGCGGTTTTACCAGACCTTTGTCGTAAACAAGAGCAGATGATACCCTCCACTTCTTCTCTGTTAATAAGTGTATATAAATGTTGGTTTTGGCAAGAATCGTTTTGTTTTTATGCAAAATTCATTATATTTGCAGGTAGCAGTGAATAATCTTACAAACGATGAAGTTAAAAGAAGATAGAATAGAAACCATCAAAATGCTCATTTCGAGCAAGGAGATAGGCAGTCAGAAAGAGCTGCTCGACGAACTGAAAAAAGAAGGTTTCGAGCTGACACAGGCCACCTTGAGTCGTGACCTGAAGCAGCTGAAGGTAGCCAAAGCGGCCAGCATGAATGGCAAATATGTGTACGTTCTGCCCAACGAAACCATGTATCGCCGGGTGCACAATCCTGCCTCGGCACGAGAAATGATGCGCACGCCGGGGTTCCTGTCCATCAATTTCTCTGGCAACATCGGCGTCATCAAGACCCGTCCGGGCTACGCCAGCAGCATCGCATACAACTTGGACAACAGCGACATCCCGGAAATACTGGGGACCATCGCAGGCGACGATACCATCTTCATCGTCGTTAAGGCTGGAGTGAGCGAACACGAGATAACAGACATACTCAACGATCTGCTGTTGAATATGTAATGAAAAATAAACGCATGGCGGGAACGCATGCAACTTTTCAGTCATCGGCAACGTCTAACATACAACTAAACCAAAAAGGAAAAATGTCATGAAGAAGAAATTAACCTTATCCAGCAACAAGATGATCGGAGGAGTTTGCGGCGGATTGGCCGAGTATTTTGATGTAGACCCAACCATTTTTCGCGTACTCTATGCCATCGCAACGGTGTTCACCGCTTTCAGCGGACTGATACTTTACCTCGTTTTGTGGATGATTATCCCCAAGAAATAACCAGTAACAAGAGTTGTTTCATGGCTTACATAGCTTCACGGGATGCAATTTTACCTGCGTCCCGCACATGCTTTAGTGTGCATACCAGAGCGAGCTGAAACCCCATAACGCCCATACGCTGACGGTAAAAGGCTTACTGGCTGCTTGACGATAGCAGCCGATTGATGAGCAAAACCGCTCGATAAGCAGCACAGAAGGATTTATTCTGTGCAGTCTTTTTTATTGCATTCATCTATGGCTGGTTCTATAAATTACCACCGCACAC
>NZ_ADEG01000108.1 GCF_000177075.1 Hoylesella buccalis ATCC 35310 | reverse complement strand
CAACAACTTCTTGCCTTCACATTCAACTAGAATTATAATTGACTGGCTATTGGGACCTCCTTCATCCATATCGTCATCATCAACATTATCTATCAAGGTCCTTAAATTTACATGCCAATCTTCTGGATAAACTCCAAGTTCATCAGGATTGTTTGGCTTATATTCATCAGCCACATCATGATCAGGTGCCAGTACACGCAGTTTCATATCCCCAACCTCTATCGTAGAGTCAAGCAATTCGGAAATGTTGTTATTCCAGCACACACCATCTATTCCAAGAAGAAGTGATGCCAACTCATTTCCTTCGGCAACAGAGTATTCATCTGTCTCTTCTTTCTTGGGGAAGTTGAACCAAACTTGTTTCAGCCTATGTGACTCCCCATTTTCTTTCATATGTTTAACCAATGCTATGATGCCAGCTATGTGGTCAGAGTCGATATGAGTCACCACAAGCAGGTCAATAATCTCATCTAGTGGTATTTTGTCATATCTAGTCCTAATGGCTATTGTAGATTTCCCACCATCAATCACAACATTTTTCTTATTGTGACTAATCCAAATACTATCACCTGTTCCCGCTTGTAGTATCTCTATGCGCATCTTTTATGTTAACGTGAGTTCAACTATTATAGGTCTTTATAAAGTTGGTAACTAGCAAAAATTATTGTAACTCTGAAATACAAAGAATTACAAGCAAAAATCACTTTGATTACTGAAGACAAAGTTACGGAAATATTCTGTATTGGCAGATGATTCTGCAAGTTTTTTAATACAATGATGGCGAAATATATGCTAAAATCGGCCAATAAGAAACAATACCATGTAATTCTACGATGTCTAAGGCAGAAGTCATGCTGAATATGATAATCTTTCACGACTCAGGCTATCGTTACCAAAAGCATTTCTATCTTGAAAAGGTTCGCAAAGCACCTACGCCATCTGGTTCCAGATGTTGTCTCGTATAGTCGCTTTTTCGGACTGGAAAAGGAGGTTGCCGTCCCTTTAGCCTTGTTATCAAGAAGATACTTTTGGGAAAATGCACAAGCATAAGTTTGTTAACAGTACATCACTTCGCATTTGTAGAAACCAAAGAATATACATTCATAAAATTTTCAGAGGTGTTGTTAAAAGAGGAAAATACTCCATGGGCTGTTTCTATGGATTCAAGCTGCATTTGATCTGCAATGAGAGAGGAGAAGTTCTAAATTTCATGATTACTCGCAGTGACGCCGAAGACTGTAGACATTTGAAATACAAGTCTTTGTGAAATTCATTTATGGCAAGTTAGTAGGTGATATGGGATATGCCAACAGGAACCTTTTCCAAAGGCTTTTCGTTGATGGCATACTGCTTATTCTCAAGTTGAAAAGCAACATGAGAGGAACACTGATGAGCATCTCTGACAAACAGCTGCTCAGAAAGAGGGCTATCATTGAGTCTTTGAATGATAAACTGAAGAATATCGCATAGGTAGAACACCCTATTCATCAGCCATTCAATAGTTTTTTGTCAATTTATTGGGAGCTATTGCTGCCTATAGTCTATTTCCAAAGAAGCCGTGTATTAATGTACAAAGGACTTTAGATACACAGTTTACTTTATTCTAAATTCTTCGAATTCACGTTATTTATACAAGCCATCTAATAA
>NZ_ADEG01000109.1 GCF_000177075.1 Hoylesella buccalis ATCC 35310 | reverse complement strand
GTGTAAAGTGCCGATGCGTTCTTGTATATTCATTTTTCTTTGTTTTGGACTACAAATATAGCAAAAGGCAGAGAAAGCTGACCTTTATATTGACAACTCCCGATTTAGTGCATTACTGATAATTAACTTTCTCTTTCAAATATATAAATTTTTGAATATGGGCTTTTATATTTTGTGATATCCCCAGGAAGATCTTTTAGATTCTTGTAATTTTGAGGTAGCCCATATTTTCTTACACTTTGCAACATATCCAAATCATATTTCTTAAAATGATTGTAATATCCTGATATTACTTTTATAAAGTAAATTTCATGTAATGAAACATCAATTGGAAAACCATTTATATCATACCCGAGTTCATCTCTTCCAATAAATAATTTTTGTTTTTTATACAATACGCACATAACAGTTTCCAAATTATTATTTACTTGCATATTCCTATGTTTTTTTTGCAGAATTCTTTTTAATTCTTCATATTTTACTTTTGATATGGCGATTGTATCCGTCATTCTCATTGCTTTCATTGTTGTATAAAAGTTGGTTGGAGTCGTTTGTATATTAGGAACACCATTAACATTTGTATAAAAAATTGTCACATGCTCTTTAGAGATATTTTTTTGGTAGCTTTTATCGTAACATCCGACAAACATCATGGAAATAAACAACAGCCCCACAACTTTTATTACTTTTCTTTTCATCATTTTGAGCTATTTGAAATCTTAAAAATATTATAAACTCTACTCGTAGGCGGAATTTATTTAAGTTGATAAGTATGAGTAAAATGTTGCACACGTCGTTGACTTTTTAGTAACTTAGTGGTACAAAACTAATCAGGTTATAAAATCATTGTTATGCACAACCTCATGGCAAAGTTCCAAAAAATACTTGAAAACAGCAAGCAATATGCTGGAAATCAAGTTAACGGGAAGAGAAAAGTTCTCGGTTTGGAGCACTCCCCACTGTTTTAGATTATTACCCCTAATTGTAGCATTACATTATTCTATATAAACAATCCTAAAAGACAATGTATCCAATTTAAAAATATTTAGAGAATTAACATAGTTAGTAGGAAAAGCAATAAATGTTGAAGTGACAATAAATGGTCGGGGAGTATCATAAGAGAACGAGTAGGAAACCTGATTTATGGAATCCGTTAGAATCTGAGAATGTTGCCAAGGCCCAATTGTCGTACTTCTATAATGAAATTTATTCGTGAAATCTATTAAATCAGGGTAACATCCATATTTATCTACAGGTAGTTTCCTCAATGTATCTTGCACAAAGTTCGGTAGTTCTCGAAGAGATAACACTGCCATCTTTCTATTATTAACATTGTTACAACCTGTATACAGCAAAATAACGATTATTGTTGCAGAAAAAATATTCCTATTCATTTGTACTGACTTTTATTTCAAAATGGTTATTAAAATGTGTGATCTTGATTGAATTTACGAATGGCTTATCGATTAATTTTTCGTTCTCCTTTTTCCTGCCAAAACATCTATTGCCTATTCATACATTTTTATTCAAGTGTTCGTTTAATATGTCACATATCTTTTTCCCGTTCATAGTCAGATTATCAGCAGGAAAGCCTTCAATTGCTCCGGACACAGCGAAATTGAATGTCATCATACGCTGCGTAGAAGCCGATGATTTCTCTATCTTATGTATCAATGACGTTATCTTATAATCAACAGCAATCAGTTTGGTCGATTGGATTTTTATTAATCGGAAACGCTTTACATCCGCAAAATTTATATTATGATAGGTTCCCTTGACCTGTACGTATAATTCCAGTCTATCCTCATGGATTATTAAAAGCGGAGTTTGGCGAATTCTATTATAGAGGGTTGATAGAAAGAGAAACAATCCGCCACCGCCGAAGAATATCATACCCAATACTCCGCCCAATACTTTTGTTGGCCAGCTTGTACTGGCATCCGTGAGAATAAAATATCCGCCTAAGGCAAAAACAAAGCATAAGATAGCCCAAAGCATATTTTTTCGCAGACTTTGATAAATTCGTATTTCTGTCATGTTCGTTTTATTGGGCCGTTGCGTTGTTAGGCTCTTATTTTATAACTGACCTGTTGGTTGAATTAATTCGACGATATTTTTTTGCCAAAAAGTTGTACAAATCATTATCTTTTTTTGGTAACTTAGTGCGTAGAGTCAACCTGCAAGTGCAAAATTAGTCAATCCATTTATAAAACTCTTGTTTGGTGTTGAAAACTTGAGTTTTTCACTTCCAATCTGGAGCATAGAGTGCCGACGCGTTCTCGTATATTCATTTTTCTTTGTTCTGGACTACAAATATAGCAAAAGGCAGAGAATACTTCCCCGCCTTTATGCATAATCTTTTAAAAATCACATTGATAATCAGATGGTTATTACAATAGCTCCCGATTTGGGGCATTACCGAAATTCGTTATATTTTAGAACTCTGTTATTCAAAGATATTCTGAATTTGTCGAATTCACGTTAATTAGAGTAGTCATCTATCTGAAATAATATCCAAGAACGCTTATCTGTTTTGAATAAATATTTCATATATATTCCCGAATCGTAGCCCTTTAAGATAACAGTATGTGTCATTGTATCAACCTTTAAAATTATTTTTTGCCCTTCTATTATAGAATCGTTGAAATTTGTATATATCCAATCACTCTTGCTGATATGAAGAATCGAGTCTGTCTCTTCATAATCATAACCTTCATATGTAATTTTCAACGGAAATAAAATGTGTTTCCGTTGAAAACATGAGTCTGAGGCGAACTTTTTGAAAAAATCATAAAAAGTTGTTTTTCCTGTCACATTTTTTTTTAGTGATATCACAGCCCTATCCTTTAAAACTTGCTTTTTATTATTTGGTTGTGCACAGCTTATTAAACAGAGGAAAACAAATAGTATGTAAGTAAACTTATTCATAATATATGATAACTACTCGTTGGCGGAATTAATTTAAGTTGATAAACATGAGTAAAAAGTTGCACACGTCGTTGAGCTTTTAGTAACTTAGTGGTACAAAATCTATTAGGTTATAAAATCTTTGTTATGCACAACCTCATGGCAAAGTTCAAAAAAATACTTGAAATCTGCAAGCAATATGCTGGAAATCAAGTCAACGGGAAGAGAAAAGTTCCTCGGTTTGGAGCATTACCCACTGTTTTAGATTATTACCCCTAATTGTAGCATTACATTATTCTATATAAACAATCCTAAAAGACAATGTATCCAATTTAAAAATATTTAGAGAATTAACATAGGTCATTGGAAAAGCAATAAATGTTGAAGTGACAATAAATGGTCGGGGAGTATCATAAGAGAATGAGTAGGAAACCTGATTTATGGAATCTGTTAGGACTTGTTTGTGTTGCCAAGGCCCTATAGTTGTACTTCTATAATGAAATTTATTTGTGAAATCTATTAAATCAGGGTAGCATCCATATTTATCTACAGGTAGTTTCCTCAATGTATCTTGCACAAAGTTCGGTAGTTCTCGAAGAGATAACACTGCCATCTTTCTATTATTAACATTGTTACAACCAGTATACAGCAAAATAACGATTATTGTTGCAGAAAAAATATTCCTATTCATTTGTACTGACTTTTATTTCAAAATGGTTATTAAAATGTGTGATCTTGATTGAATTTACGAATGGCTTATCGATTAATTTTTCGTTTTCCTTTTTCCTGCCAAAACATCTATTGCCTATTCATACATTTTTACTCAGGTGTCCGTTTAATATGTCACATATCTTTTTCCCGTTCATAGTCAGATTTTCAGCAGGAAGGCCTTCAATTGCTCCGGACACAGCGAAATTGAATGTCATCATACGCTGCGTAGAAGCCGATGATTTGTCTACCTTATGTATCAATGACGTTATCTTATAATCAACAGCAATCAGTTTGGTCGATTGGATTTTTATTAATCGGAAACGCTTTACATCCGTAAAATAGATGGTATGATAGGTTCCCTTGACCTGTATGTATAATTCCAGTCTATCTTCATGGATTATTATAAGCGGAATTTGACGAATTCGGTTATAGACGGTTGATAGAAAGAGAAACAATCCGCCACCGCCGAAGAATATAATTCCCAATCCTCCGCCCAATACTTTTGTTGGCCAGCTTGTACTGGCATCCGTGAGAATAAAATATCCGCCTAAGGCAAAAACAAAGCATAAGATAGCCCAAAGCATATTTTTTCGCAGGCTTTGATAAATTCGTATTTCTGTCATGTTCGTTTTGTTGGGCGGTTTCGTTGTTAGGCTCTTATTTTATAACTGACCTGTTGGTTGAATTAATTCGACGATATCTTTTTGCCAAAAAGTTGTACAAATCATTGTCTTTTTTGGTAACTTAGTGGTACAAACTGTATTAGGTTATAAAACCTTTGTTATGCACAACCTCATGGCAAAGTTCAAAAAAATACTTGAAATCTGCAAGCAATATGCTGGAAATCAAGTCAACGGGAAGAGAAAAGTTCCTCGATTTGAAGCATTATCTATGTCGTGATACTATATCTATTTTTCTACGATAAGACTATTTACTCCATATTATTTTCAAACTGTTCTTTCAAGATATTATCAATTTTAGAGCTTCGTTTAAAAAACGGATATGCTTGGTAGAACATTTTTAAGTTCATGGTATCAGTATAGTTTTCCATTATCCATGAAGATACAATATAGACCATCATATTGTAGTTAGCCTTATTTTGTTGTTCTGCAGGAAGTAAGCTTATTGCTTTTTGTATTCCTTTAATTTTGTGAGGATATTTGATTAGCATTTGGCTCAACCCATCAGCAAAAGTTTCATCGTACTGTTCATCGGTATGTGAAAAACAGTGTTTTACAACTAAAGCATAGTCCTGTTCTGTAGAAAATTTCTCTTGAAAAAAGTTTCCATCAATAATTCTTTTCACAAAAAGACTATCACCAAACTCTATTTTGTTTTTTTTAATTGTTTCCTTTTTCTGAATAGCATCTTTAATATTTTTCTTTTGTATTGATATGAGGTGAGAGTTAGAGGTATTACTATTACAACCTGTAACACCCCCAAAAATTAACAGAGTCATTAGAATTAGTAAATATTTATTTTTCATTTTCATGTTTTGTTCCTCCTCTTTTCGACTCTTTTTCTTCTGTATTCTGAGGTCTATGACCGGTGACTACAACTTCAGGTAACTCATAGGATTTCATTTACTTTTCTTTGACTTAGCAATTATCTTATCTTCAATACTTTCGTTCATAATTACAAGATGTTTTTGTCGCGAAAGAATACATTTTTCGCGACAACAAAGATACATATTATATTTTATAGTTTGAAAGAATCCAGAGAAAAACACATACTTGTTCAAAAATGGCAATTCATTCAATTCGTTGTTAAAACAAACGCCCATGATTGGTTTGCCAACAAACGACCTGTTTAGGTGAAAGAGTTGTGCCGATGAACGGTGTTCTTTCTGCTTTGTTTCCTAATAAATCTTAAATCAGAAGAACTTCCGCAACTTTTAATTATATTTGTACATCCAACAAACAATCAAACAAATGGAACTATGGTAACAGGAATTGTGATTTTGGTAGTTATCGTACTACTTGTGCTGGGATGCATCGGCATCTATAATAACTTGGTGAGATTGCGCAACAATCGTGAGAATGCGTTCGCCAACATCGACGTACAACTTAAACAGCGTGCCGACTTGATTCCTCAGTTGATTGGGGCCGTGAAAGGTTACGCCGAACACGAGAAGCAGGTGCTGCAGCGCATCACCGAGGCCCGCGCCATGGGCATGGGTGCTACGACCATCAACGAGAAGATGAAGGCCGACAACGCACTGACACAGGCCTTGGCGGGTCTGCGCGTGTCTTTGGAGGCTTATCCTGAACTCAAGGCCAACCAAAACTTCATGCAGCTGCAGAACGAGATTGCCGACATCGAGAACAAGCTCTCTGCCGTGCGCCGTTACTTCAACACGGCCACGCGCGAGCTGAACAACGCCGTGCAAACATTCCCTTCCAACCTTTTTGCCAACATGTTTGGCTTTAAGCGCGAACCCATGTACGAGATAGCTCCCGAACAGCGCGCGGAGATTGAAAAGGCGCCGGAGGTGAAGTTTTAAAGCATGAAATACGTAGGCATCCAAACGCAGATACGCCGCAACAACATCATGAGTGCGTTGTTGCTGCTGGCGTTTCCTGTTATCATCCTGGCGATGATTTGGGTTTTTCTGGCGCTGCTCAACTACTTAGGCGGAGGCTATTACGACGCGAACGGCGAAATGGTACACACCCTCAACGTCGAGGAGGTGAACGCTTATTTCGTCCAGGCCATTCCTTGGGTGCTCATCGTAGTGGGCATTTGGTTTGTCATCGCCTATTTCTCCAACGTGTCAATGATTCGGCATGCCACCGGTGCCCGTCCGCTCACGCGGCGCGAAAATCCGCGCGTCTACAACATTGTGGAAAACCTTTGTATGACTTGCGGCATGGACATGCCCAAGATTAACGTGGTAGACGATTCGCAGTTGAATGCCTTCGCCAGCGGCATCAACGCCAAAACCTACACCGTGACGCTTACCACAGGCATCATCAACCGCCTCAGCGACGAGGAACTCACCGGCGTGGTGGCTCACGAGCTTACCCATATTCGTAACAAGGACACGCGCCTGCTCGTGGTGAGCATTATCTTCGTGGGCATTGTCGCCACGGTCATGTACATGGTGGTGCGCATGTTGTATTACACGATGTGGATGGGGGGCGGCTCGCGCAGAAGCAATGGCGAGAAGGGCAACGGGCTGTCGTTCCTGGTGATCCTCTTTGTGGGATTGATTTGTTGCGCCATCGCCTACTTCTTCACAATCGTCACCCGCTTCGCTATCTCGCGCAAACGCGAATACATGGCAGATGCCGGTGGGGCAGAGTTGTGTGGCAACCCCATGGCACTGGCCAGCGCCTTGCGCAAGTTGTCGCAAGACCCAGGACTGGATGATGTCAAACAGCAAGACGTGGCCCAGCTCTTCATCGTGCAGCCAGATGCGATGTCATCGGGCCTGATGGGTTTTATGAACTCGCTCTTCTCCACGCATCCCGACACGAAGAAGCGCATCGCCATCCTTGAGCAGTTCTGATGACCATCGGCAGCTGGTTTGTCGCTTCCACGTGACATGCCCATGCGAGAACCTACTCTCAGAGTAGTGGTTGTCGTTAAAAGCTGTACTTCATTTTAACCCACGCCTCACTGTTTTTTCCATACATCTTGAATATTCCTTTATCGGCATGGAAATAGTCGTAGCCAGCGGTGAGCTCGATTTGGTCGTTAAGGGCATAGGAAACCGAGAAACGATTGAAGATGCCACCGTTTGTTACATCAACGTAGGCAAAGGTAGAAAGTTTTAGCGTGTTTTGCAGTAGTTCTTTGGCGAGCCGTGCCGTGGCTATTCCTGCATGGCGATAGATAGGCAGTCTTTCGAGGTTGCCCGATGTGTATTTGTGGCAATATTGCAGACTTGCATTCCAGTCGTTGCCAGGGTACCAATCAATGCCGATGAGGGCATTGAGTGCATTGCGGCATTCCACTTCGCATCCCATTGCAGCATTTTGCGCCTCATTGATGTATTTGGCTACCTCTGCTCGAATGACGAATTGCCCGATGGGTAACGAACAGTCGGCTCCTAACATTGTCATGCGGTGATAGCGTCCATCGATGTGTAGTGACTTTCCGTCGGTTGTCTTTCCCATGCGGAGGGCTGGCAACTTGTTCCATGTGCGCAAGGCACTCACAGAGAAATCCACACCGCTGAGGTTGACGGAGATGCGTCCACCGTATTCCATGTTCTTCAACCGCTTTTCTGGTTTTCCGCTTTCCAAGTCTATGGAATAGGGGAGGGAGGTGTTCGGCAACCGCATTGCCCACGGATTGCGCAGGTCGGTAGGTATCACAGCGAAGTTAGTCACAGGGTTGCACACCGCTTCTGCTGTAATGGCTCCCAAGGTGTATTTGACACGTAAGCCATTCACAGGCATACGTATGTCGTCATAGTCTTGGGCGAGAAATTCGGTGTAGTCGATGGGCGACACACAGTCGGTAAGGCGCAGTGCGTCTGCCACTCCCCATATCACGATTTGCCGTCCCACACGCAGGTCAAGGTTGCCTTTAGTATATGACAGATACGCCTCACGCAGTTCTATGCCTGTGCGTTCTTTCAGTATTCCGTTGTAAATAGCGTTCAGTGAGACAAAGAGAGCTGTCGCACCTTTTTCGAGTTTCACTTCGCCCCTTGCCCGAGTTCTCGACGCCATCCAGTCAGCATTTCCTGTTGTTCGGAGTGCGTGATAGGTGTCAAGAAATCCTTTCACCCGAACTTGTAATGCGTCATCGCTGTCTTTGTCATGCGTCTCCTGAAGAGTCTCTTCGGGTACTGTTTCAAGACTGTCAATAGCTGCTGTTGGCGTTTCTACTTGGGCTGATGCCTGTGCCGAGAACATCGGCACAAGCAAGAGAGTGGATAGTTGTATCAGGTTCATGTCAGAGCCCTTTCTCCAATTTGGAAACGGTGAAGAGGTTGGGTGCCACCTTGATGTTGAATCGCTGGTTGTCCATGCGAATGATGGTCTTGTGTCCCGTCTGCACATTTTCCATTTGCATGAGGTGCATCGTCCAAAATCCCTGTACTTTATCGATGTTGGAGATAGAGAGTCGGCGGTGTAGCTTGTTCAGTTTGTCGTAGTACTCTGCCTTGACAGCCATCAAACAGTCTTGTCTTATCCATGTTACTCGACGTGTATAGATTTCGTCTTTGTCATTGGGAATCGACTGTACCACCCAGCATCGGTGTCCACCTAAGTTTTCTTCTCGCAGGAGCTGGTGCTTTTCCTCGTCCACATTGCGCATACTCATGTCGTTGTAGGTAAAATCGCTACCCATGAAGTAGTCGGTCTTCGACGACTTACCGCTAATACGTCTTGTCTTTTTCATGGCAGGCAGATAGAGCCACTTGTCGTCCACCTTGCGTGGATTGTCGTAGTCCCAGGTGAGAAATCCTGTTCCCTTCACATCTCCGGGATAAGTGAAGAACATAATTTTCTTTGTGTCCTTGCCTACGTCCATAGCCCACGATTCGAGTTTTCTGATGCGTTTGTGTCCACTTCGCTGAATGAGCGTCATCTCTACGTTAGCGTAGCGTGTGTCGCCATCAGGTCGGTTCTTTACTTTCTGCATAATATCCCTACCAGACAGTCCTGCTGCTTGTGCGCTGCCAATTGCCAACAGAGCGATGAGCAGCAATGTAAAATTTCTTGTTTTCATATTTTTTTTGATTTAATTGTTATTTTGAGTGTTGTTGATGTTTACTTTTTCTTGCTTGAAGATGTGGAGATAGTCTATGAGGATAGGAGTGAGGAAGAGGTCAGCCAACAAAGCCGATACCATGCCAGCTACTGCCAGTATGCCCCAGTTGCTCATCTGTGTGGCATCGGAGAAGACGAAGCCCATGAATGTTGCCGAGATAACGACCGTGGACATCACAATGGCAAGTCCTTCGGTGCGGAAGGTGCGGTTGATGGCTTCTGCATAATTGCCGCATCTGTCGTATGCCACATGACTGTGGTTGATGAAATGAATGGTGTCATCGACTGCGATACCCAAGACCATCGGAATGAGCGAGGCGGTCATCATGTCGAGTGGGTAGCCAAGCCAGCCCATCATTCCACCTACGATAATGGCAGGGGCAATGTTGGGTATCATCCCTACGAGTCCTACTTTCCAGTTTCCAAAAATCAGAACGAGGATGATGCCGATCACCAATACCGACAGCATCATCGACCACATCTGTCCTCGCTCCACATACTGCTGCATGACGGTGAACTGCGGAATATTCCCTACCACCGAAACGTGTGCATCGGGGAAGAGACGGCGTGCCTCTGCCTGAAGGTCGTTCATTTCCTTTTCCGCTTCGTTGGAGTTGTAGTCTTTCAGTTCTATTTGTAGCCTTAGCCGTTTATAGTTGTAGTCCATCCAGTATTCCGACTCCGTTCCTCCCGCGTTTTCGTAGAGCAACAGCAACTGTGCCACCATATCGGCATTGTCGGGAATGGTGTAAAATTGCTGCTTGTTTCCGTTGAGCGTGCAATTCATGTCTTTCACGATGTCTGTGATGGAGTTGTGGCGTTTCGTCAGTTTGTAGCCGTCAGCAATTTTTGACAATTGGTCGAGCTTCTGTAGATTTTCTGGTTTCTTGGCATCGTTGTCGTGTGGCAGCGTAATCATCAAATCGTAAGCATACATGGAGCCGAGTTCCGTTTCACAAAGGTTGAGGAATTTGTTGACATAAGGCACTTTTCTCCCCATCGTCTTCTCAATGTCGAACGCTGGCTCGATGAAGAAGAGTCCGATGCCACAGAAAATCGTCAGCACCACCGACAACGCGACAATGCCCCGATGATGGCGTATCACAAAACTTCCGAATTGCTCAAACCGATTACCAATATAGCCCTCAAAACTCTTCGACATGTTGACAGTTGGTTTTTTATCCTTGCCAAACGACAACAGTAAGGGAGTGATGAAAAGGCAGGTAATCAATACGGCGAGCAGACAGATTGATGTGTTGATACCAATTGCCTGCATGGGTACGATGTTCATGGAAAGGAATGTCATCATGGCAGCCACGGTGGTGAGTGCCGAGAGCGATACGCCCCAACCAGTCTCGCCCATTGCGTCGATGATGGATTGCCTGCGCCTACCTGTCTCTACGAAGCGCGTCTTGAAGAAGTTGTACAGGTGGATGTTGTAGGCAATGGAGCAAGCAAAGGTGAGAATGACGGCTATCATCATGGTTGTCATGTCGATGTAGATGCCTGTCCAGCCGATGATGCCAAAGCTGATGAGCAGTCCTAAGACAGAGGTGAGCAATGGCGCTATTACTCCGCGTAGCGAACGAGTTACGATGAGCATTACCACTATAGAGATGATGAATGCGAAGAGGAACAATCGTCCCATTTCGCCCTTGAGATAGACCACCTTCTCATAGCTCAGATAAGGCATTCCCGCAGCAGCGGGCGACAGTTCTGCATATTTCTCCTTGCCTATGATATGTCCTGCTTCCCTGCCAGTAATCATGTCGGGAGCCATGTCGCTTGTCTTCTTCCACACACTATCGGCAGGGAAGGGACGCAGCTTTACCATGATCCATGTCATTGTCCCATCGGTCGATACCATTTTCTTCGCCAGATAGGGTTTGCTGTACGCCTTGCGCTTGATTTCTTTCAGTCCTGCGGCATCCGATGGAATTTGCTCGGGTACAATCTGCTCAATGGTCATACCTTCTTCCGTACCAGAGGCAAACTCAAGATCGGTGAGCGATGTTACCTTGTCGGCATACGACAAACTATCTTTCAGTTCGTTGCTCAGCTCACGAATGAGTGTGAGACTGCGTTTGGAGAAGATGTCCTTATTCTTTACCAGTACTGCCACATAGTAGTCGTTACCAAAGATAGACTTGAACTCGTTGGTCTTGAGCAGTATAGGGTCGTCGCTTAGGAAATAGTCATCGAACGAAGTTCTTATCACGATGCGCTTGGCTCCAACGAGCGAAAAGGCGATGACCACCGCAAACAGCGCACCCACAACAAGCCGATGGCGCAAAATCCAGTTCGCCAGTTGCCTGAAAAGGTTGTTGATTTTTTCGATTTTCATGATTGCTTTCTTTTATTTGGTTTCTGTTTTTATTTTTGATGAGATGTTTGCCGAAGGAGTATCTTGTTGCAGTCTTACCATTTGTGCAAAAGTCCCATTGTGTGCCATTAGTTCATCGGGTACGCCCTGTTCCACGACTGTTCCGCCAGAGAGTACTACGATGTGGTCGGCACCCAATACGGTGCGCATGCGGTGCGCAATGATAATGACGGTCTTGTTGCGTACCAGTTCGGAGATACCAGCCTGAATCTTTGTCTCGTTCTCGGCATCAAGGCTGGCGGTTGCTTCGTCCAAGAGGATGACGGGAGCATCTTTTAAGAGCGCGCGGGCTATGGAGATACGCTGCCGCTCCCCACCCGAAAGGGTTTCTCCATTTTCGCCTATCACCGTGTCGTAGCCTTGTGGCATACGATTGATGAAGTCATCGCACTGTGCCAACCGTGCCACATGCCTTACTTCCTCATCGGTGGCGTCGCGCTTTCCTATGCGTATATTGTCGGCAACAGAGGCATTGAAGAGCATCACGTCTTGAAATACTACGGCGTAGTTTTTGAGCAACGTCTCTGGTTCTATGTCAGAGATGTCGTGTCCGCCCAGTGTTATCTTCCCACGATTGATGTCCCAAAAGCGTGCAGCGAGCTTGGCAGTGGTACTCTTACCACCACCTGAGGGACCAACGAGTGCGGTTATCTCGCCTTGTCGGGCAGTGAATGAAACATTGTGAAGCACCTGCTTATCTGTTTCGTAGGAAAAGCTGACGTTGTGGAACTCAATGTCATAATTTGAAACTTCCACCTCTGTGTTGCCCGTCTGTATGGGCATTGCCTCCATCTCTTTCATTCGCTTGATGCGTACATCGAGAAAAGTAAGAATAGCAAGGTGATTGCATACTTCAAGGATAGGATTATAAACCATTGCCGAAACAAGAAGGAACGCCAAATAGACGAACACCGACACGTCGCCACGCTGAAGCATCCATGCGCCTACAACGATGACGGTAGGCATGCCTAATTTAAGCAGTACAGCGGAGATGTTGACAAACACACCTGTCAAGAGTTCGCCGGCAACAAGTCCTTTTTCCAATGTT
This sequence comes from Hoylesella buccalis ATCC 35310, assembly GCF_000177075.1. Lineage (GTDB taxonomy): Bacteria > Bacteroidota > Bacteroidia > Bacteroidales > Bacteroidaceae > Prevotella > Prevotella buccalis. The sequence continues at coordinate 34,481 of NZ_ADEG01000109.1, read as the reverse complement.
TTTAATCGCTGGTCGAACCGCTGGTTATATTCGTCCTCGCCATTGTACGACTTGATTTCCTGCACACACTCCAGTCCTTCCTGTATCTGTTCGCTCACTCCTCGTTTGATGTGGTAGACATGTGTAAAAGCCTTGTCCATTCGATTTCGTGAAATCAATAGCACTACCAAGGCAAAAGGTACTACCCAAAATAGTGCGATGGCTAATCGCCAGTCGTAACAGAACATTCCCGCTGCGATAATGACAATGCTTACCATAGAAGCAAATAGTTGGGGAATGGCGTGCGAGAACGTTGTTTCCAATTGTGTGCAGTCTTCCATAATAGTGGCAGTGAGGTCGGAGAGATTGCGCTCACCAAAGAAGGCGAGAGGCAAGCGGCGCAGTTTCTCGGCTAAGGAGATACGGCGTTGCGCACTCTCATTATATACGGTGGTATAGGTGCTGTCGTATTGCCGACGAATCACGACGAGCATCACGACCATAAGCCCTACTGCCATGAGGAGATAAAACCACAACGTATGAGGGGCATTCCTTGGCATATTATCGAGATACTCCATCAGGAAGAAAAACAAATAAGTGGGTGGCAGCATTAGCACAAGGTTGAGCAGTGTCGAAAAGATGATGCCTTGCCGCAAGTCTTTTGCCCCTTTTTCCGTAAGAGCGAAACGGTTTTGAAAATAGTTAATCATGACTTTATGACTTTATGACTTTTAATAGATGATAGTTTCCATGAAACAGATTGTTGATATTCGTTCCACATACGGTGGTATTGCTTTTCCCTGCTCAATAGTTCCTCGTGCGTACCCTGTTCGACTATCTCGCCGTTGTCCACAACTACGATGCTGTCGGCATCTTGCACAGTGGTAAGTCTATGAGCTATCATTAGCACGGTCTTTCCTTGGGTGAGATGTGCCAGTGCCTTACGGATAAGCTGTTCGTTTTCGGGGTCGGCAAAGGCGGTTGCCTCATCGAGTACGACGATAGGGGCATCTTTCAGAATGGCACGGGCAAGAACAATACGCTGTTGCTCACCTCCCGAAAGATAAGTACCTTCGGCACCGATAACGGTATCCAATCCCTGTGGTAGCCGGTCGATAATCTCGCGACTTTGTGAGAGGTCGATGGCACGGTTGATCTGCTCGGTTGTTGCATCAGGATTGCCGTAACGTAGGTTTTCGATGAGCGAAGTCTTGAACAGACGAGTGTTTTGGAAGACGAACGACACGTTGCGCATCAGTTCGTCCTTGTGCATATCTCTCACGTCTACACCTCCTATGGTAACGCTGCCTTGGCGTACGTCCCAAAAACGGGGTATCAATCTTGCTATCGTGGTTTTTCCGCTGCCTGACGCTCCTACGAGCGCAACCGTCTTGCCTTCGGGAATGGTAAGGTTGATATGACTCACTGCATCTTTCTCCGCTCCCTCATATCGGAACGAAACATCGTTGAAACGAATGTCATACGCTTCTGCCCGTTTTGGCTCGTCATGTTGCGAGAGCGGTGCAATATTAGTGAGCTGCTCCAATCGTTCCACAGCCTCATTTGCCATGAATAGATCCTGACTGAGATACATGGCTTTCATCACGTTGGAAGCGATGAGCGGTGCAATCACCACATAAAGTATCACGTTGGCGATAATTGTGCTTGTATCTCCACCGAGTCCTATCAGGATAATAGCAGTAGGAACGAGGATGAAGGCAAAGGCATTGATAGCCAGTATATAAAATGACATTGGCGTGCGCCATACAAGCGTACACTTGATGACAAGGTCGCGGTAGCTGATAATGCTATCGTAGAAGCGTTTGAACGAGAAGACCGTCTGTTGGAACACCTTGACCACGGGAATACCTCTGACATATTCCACTGCCTCTGCCCCCATCTTCTCCTGCGCATCAAGGTAGAGCCTTTGAAATTGGTTGTTTTTCGGGTTCATCATATATCCCATAATGCCTATCGCACCAATGAGAGGTATCATTGCAGCCGCACCCAACTGCCAATCCACAGCGAATAACAGTACGATAACACCTATCGGAGCAACGATGCAACTTGCCACATCGGGTAGCAGGTGCGCCACAAAGGTATGTGTCTGTCCCGAATCCTCATCTATGATTTTGCGCATACGCCCCGTGTTTTGTTCATCGAGATAGCCCAATGGTGCACGCATCAGTCGTTGCATCGCTTTGCGCCTCATGTTGGTTTCGATACGGAATGCTGCAAGATGAGAGAGCATCAGTGCCAAAAAGTAGAGCAACACGTTTGCCACCGATATGACAAAAGCCCACAGGGCATAGTCTATAAGGGGTGTGTTTGAGAGATTGCCCTTGGCGATTAGTAGTGTGCGCACCACGAGCCACAAAAGTATGAATGGGACAAGCGACAGCAGTCCGTTGACTGCCGACAGTGCTACGGAGCATGGCAGCAAGTATTTGCGCCCTCCCATGTAAGCTCCTAAACGTTTGAGAGTCTTCATCATATATTATCGTCTTTTAATAATTAGTCCTTATGGTTTCATTAATGCTTTCCAACCTGCCATGCTAAAATCCATGTACTGTTCCATGGCAACTTTGATATCCTCGTCGCTGTAATCTTCGTGTTCTACAATCTCGCAGAAAACGGTTATCCATGTAGAGCAATTGATGTGAACCAAGAATGGCGAAATGTTGGCGTTGAGATGTGGATAGCGTTCTTTCATCAGTCGCAGGTATTCCATACCCACTTTCATCTGTCTGTCCACCATCTTGTCTTTATATCCTTGTAGCGACGTACCCTCTGAGTTGAATAGGAGCAGTCGAAGCTCTGGACGAAAATCCTTTATAATGGATAACATGTCTAAGATATAATCTATTTGTCGTTGCCGCATGTTGAACACGTCTATCGACAGGAACTTTTCATCATTGTGCGACAGGATGTGTTTGTTCAACGCCTTGGTGAGAGGCCGCAACACCTCGCAAAACAGTTCGTCCTTGCTGCTAAAGTAATTATATAGGTTTCCTACAGCGACACCTGATTTGCGAGCCACAGTGCGGATGGAGGTGCAGCGTACGCCATGTGCGATAAATTCTGCACGGGCGGTAGCGATGATGCGCTGCCGAATGTCATCTTTCAGAGTTTGCATAATGAGGGTAAAGGGTTAATAGTGAACGTTGTTCAATTTTGTTCATAAAAAAAACGCACTGTTCTTTTCTTGAACAGTGCGCTTCGATAGTGGAGGGGTGTATATCCATATATGCTATATGGTACTTTCGTTTTCTCATACTCTTGTATTTTCTTTGCTGCAAAGGTACGAGGTGTGAGGAATTTTCGCAATACCTAAAAGTGGGTATTTATCTTGCCACTTTCTTTCCACCTATGATATATATACCCTTTGGCAAATGCTGGAGGGCTTTCCAGCCTGTGCCCACCTTCACACCACGAAGGTTGTATATGGGCAGATGGTCTTGATGAGCATTCTTTCCGATGGGGTCGATGCCGCTTGGCAGGAATTTTGCGTTGTAGGAATAAGTTTGTTCTACGAGGGTTCTCATATTGTTTCTGTATTCCCAGGCGATAATGAAATAGCTGGCGCCGTCTTCAATGCTGTTGAATGTGAAAGGCAGAGTAACGGTTGTGTTGCCAGCAATCTCTTGATCAATCTGATAGGTCTCCACAGGATACCCATCGTTGGTCCCCTCCTTTATTTTGTACAAAACCAAATCGATGCCGTTGGCGTACGTTCCAGCTTCATCGTTGGTGACTACTATCGTTCCCGTGAGTGTGGGCGCCTCAATGGTTTCGTCTTTGCCGAGGTTGGGCTTGATTTCAATCTTGGGCAACTCTTGGTTGGCATAATGCCCCACCTCTATGGTACCTTTATACAACTTGCTACCGTCGGGTCGCTTAAGGTAATAGGACAGCGTTCCCTCTTTTTGTGGTTTGATTTTTATTTCAATGCTGTTGGTGGCGTTGGCTGCGATATATGCGCCAACGATGGCTACTATCTTGTTATCGAGGTAGAAGTTCCATTCTTCGTTGCAATCGCCGCCCTTGTTCTCTACTGTCAGTGTGATTGTGAGTGGTACGCCAATCTCTTTGCTTCCTTTCATCTTCACCTCTTTCACCTCTAATCGAGGACGATTGTCGGCAGTGGTTTGCTTGAGTTGCGTGTCGGTAATGGTGATGTCAATTCTTTTCTTGTCTCCGTCTTCGCTCACTTTCCATTCTGTCTCTCCATCTACTTGGTAGATAGCCTTCAGTTGATATGTACCATTGTCAAGGTCTTTCCCAAACGATACTCCACTAAAGGTCGGTCCACTGGCAGTGTATGGGTTGTTAGGGTACTGCTGATTCGTTTCTCTCAGTACCGAAATTAGTTGGTTGTCCTTAAACAATCCAACGCCAATCTTTCCATTGAAGTCTGTGCCACAGCGGTTGGTAAACATCACAGAAAGGTTCATGCCGTTGAAGTCACTCGTCTTATTATTCCTTGTGATGTTAGATGGGTTCAGCTCCAACTGGTATACGGTGAGTACGATTGGTGTCGTTTCTGCTTCTATTGCTGGCTTGATGCCAATGATGGCATCTTGGTTCAAGGCGTAGGCATCGGCGTTGCCTCCTATGCCAGCCTGATTGGGACGTAACACCGACAAGCGGTAGTAGCCATCGGACATGCCACCCCATCCCCAGTTGATGTGAAAGAAGTCGCCCTCCTTGTATCCGTCACATACGAAGGCATGACCGCTTCGGGTCTGTGTTGATGCGCTGTAATACACGGGGCGGTTGTTCTTTAGTTCATTGTATATCAAATTGTTCCACTCTTCGTACGCATAGTCGCTTCGTTGTACTAACTTCATACCTTTAGAGTAGCCGAAGTAATTGGACAATGCCGAGACGCAATTGCCGGAGTTCGTACTCGATGCCTCTGCGGAATAGTCCATCTTTAGCGACTGTCCTACATATCTCATCAGTTTTGCCACCGCCTCTTCACTCTCTTTGTACGGGTTGCTTTGGTAAGAGTGAAGCATCACCTCCCATTCAAACGAGGTGGATTCCAATGCCTCACATTGGATTTGTTTCGTTTTAGTGGTATAAGCCGCAATGGGTTTTGCTAACATGTTTTGTGGCCATTTGTGGTAGAACATGATTTGCGCCATTGCAGTTGCCACGCATCCCGTGACGCTTCTTTCCTTGCCATCCATGGGACAGTTGTTGTTGTAGGGCGCTGATTGATTCCATTGCGTTTCCATGAGTTGTTCAATGGGGGTGCGGTTGTTGCCAGCCCTTGTGGCAAGGTGTGTCGCCGTTGCTCCTCGTTGGTCGAGCAGTTGTAACTCTTTTGCATAATAAGAGAGCAGGTCGCAGAGTCCTTCGGGCAAATTCGCCTTGTCAAAGTTTCCATTCAGCGTGTATCCGAAAATGGGTTCGGTTCTGTCATCTGCAGAGGCAATGACAAATCCTTTTTGACTTCCAATGCTGAAGACGTAATAGTATGGGGTGGCATCCACCGCTTTCAAGGCGTTCTTGCCAGCACGCGTAGGTTGATAACTACTCGGCAGATTTTCTTTCAAGAAGTTTTCCACTAACTTTTGAGCCTTTTGTTTGCTCACAGGTGCGCCAAATGCGCTTAGCCACAATAGGAGGGCAAATAATAGTGTAGAGGTTCTGTTTAGCATCGTTTACTAAATATAGGTTATTGATACAAAACTAAAAAAAATCAAATAATAACCCTAGAAAATTGAAAAAGTATTTATTTTTTTAGGAACAATGCAGTAAAAAAAGTGAGGAATGAGAAGATGTGAGTAACATTGTTTTTATTCGAATGGAAACAATGCTGGTCTGGCAAATTGATAAGAAAGTTGGCGTTTCGTTTTGCAGGGTTGGTGTGGTTCACGCCAGCCGTCTTTGTCATCGTATCTACATGTCATCTTCTTGTTCCCATAGCACCACCTTGCCTTGCTGTAGCGATAGTGGTACGTTGATGATGCGTTGGTTGGAGCTGCCACGGAAGAGCAGGTCAGGATCTTTGAGTTTTTCCACAAACGGACCGTCTACTAACACATCTATCCACTCGAGCAGTTGGCGTTGTTGCGGATTCTTGATGAGCGCTTCGAAGGTAAAGCCCGTGTAGCACCATATTGTTTTGTTGGTGCGTGTCTTTATGGCGTGTGCTAATTCCGCGAATCCTTCGGCTTGAAACATGGGGTCACCTCCCGAGAAGGTGACGTTGGCAAAGGGGTCTGCCTCTATCACACGCATGATGTCCTCCACTTGCATCCATTGTCCGTTGTGGATGTCCCATGTCTGTGGGTTGTGACAACCCGGACAGGCGTTAGGGCATCCTGCACAGTAGACTGTGGTGCGAAAGCCCGGTCCGTCTACCGTGGTGTCTTCGAGAATGGATAGGATGGATAGCATAGTACAGTATAGGGAGCAGCCTCTCCCCAACAGCCTCTCCCCCGACCCCTCCCCAAAAGGGAGGGGAGTAGTTAGACTATTTTCTTGAGAAGGCTGTTTGGAAGATGAGTTGGAAAGTTAATGAGTTACTGAGTTTGTGAGTTACTGAGTCTGTGAGTTTACAACCTCTGTTCAGCCAGCTATTTACTCCCCTCCCCCTCGGGGAGGGGTCGGGGGAGAGGCCACCGTTGGAGAGGCCGCCTCTTTTTTTACTCGTGCGTCACTCTGTCGTTGAGCTCTGCTAACTTGCCAGCGTTCCAGCGATCGGTAGTGCCAACGAGGTAGCCTGTGATGCGTTGCAGACGGTCGATGTGATGACTACCGCACTTAGGACAAGTGTCGAGGTGTGCATCAGCGTTCTCGTATCCGCAGTCCATGCAGCGATTGCGGTTGTGGTTCACGCTGCCGTAGCCCATGTTGTAACGATCCATCATGTCTACCACGTTCATGATGACTTGTGGGTTGTGCGTGGCGTCTCCGTCTATCTCTACGTAGAAGATGTGACCACCACGTGTCAGGTCGTGGTAGGGAGCTTCTACCTCAGCCTTGTGGCGTGCGCTGCACTTGTAGTACACGGGCACATGGTTAGAGTTGGTGTAATAGTCACGGTCGGTGATGCCTGGCAGTGCGCCAAACTCTTTGCGGTCCTTCTTGGTGAACTTTCCAGACAGTCCTTCGGCAGGTGTGGCAAGGATGCTGTAGTTGTGTTGGTACTGTTCGCAGAAGTCTTTGGAGCGGTCGCGCATGTAGGTCACGATTTTGATGCCCAGCTCTTGCGCCTCTTCCGACTCTCCGTGATGCTTTCCTACGAGTGCCACGAGACATTCTGCCAATCCGATGAACCCAATGCCCAAAGTGCCTTGGTTGATGACGCTCTCTATGGTGTCGTTTGGCTCCAGCTGTTCACAGCCACCCCACAGTTTTGACATCAGCAAGGGGAACTGCTTGGCGAAGGCAGTCTTTTGGAATTGGAAACGGTCGTCGAGTTGCTTGGCGGTGATTTCCAGCATGTCATCGAGCTTGGCGAAGAACTTGGCGATGCGTTGCTCTTTGTCTTTGATGTCCATGCACTCAATGGCGAGTCGCACGATGTTGATGGTGGAGAACGACAGGTTGCCCCTGCCCACACTCGTTTTCAAGCCATATCTGTTTTCAAACACACGGGTGCGGCATCCCATGGTTGCCATTTCGTACATATATCGCTTAGGGTCGTCGGCACGCCACAGTTCGTGTTGGTTGAAGGTGGCATCAAGGTTCAGGAAGTTGGGGAAGAATCTCCGTGCTGTCACCTTGCACGCCAGACAGTACAGGTCGTAGTTACGGTCATTGGGCAGATAGCTCACGCCTCGTTTCTTCTTCCAAATCTGTATGGGGAAAATGGCAGTCTCACCGTTGCCCACGCCTTGGTAGGTGCTGTTGAGCAGTTCGCGTATCACGCAACGCCCCTCGGCAGAGGTGTCCGTACCGTAGTTGATGGACGAGAACACTACTTGGTTTCCTCCACGCGAGTGGATGGTATTCATGTTGTGGATGAAGGCTTCCATCGACTGGTGTACGCGCGCCACGGTGCGGTTGATGGCATGTTGCTTGATGCGTGCATCGCCTTTCAGTCCGTTGAGTGGGCGGTCGATGTAGTCGTCTATCTCGGTTTGGTACAGGTGTTCGAAGTTGTCACCATAGAGATTTTCCAGATTTTTCACCTCTTCAATATATGAGGAGCGCACGAAGGGTGCGAGATAGAAGTCGAAGGCAGGGATGGCTTGGCCGCCGTGCATCTCGTTTTGTGCGCACTCCAAGGAGATGCACGCCAGCACGGCGGCTGTCTCGATGCGCTTGGCGGGTCGGGAAGAGCCGTGCCCAGCGGTGAACCCATGTTGCAGGATGTGATCTAATGGGTGTTGGCAGCAGGTGAGCGACTTGGTGGGGTAGTAGTCTTTGTCGTGTACGTGCAGCAGATTGTGTGCCACCGCCTCACGACTTTGCTCTGACAGCAGATAGTCGTCTACGAAGGGTTTGGTGGTTTCCGAGGCGAACTTCATCATCATGCCTGCTGGCGTGTCAGCGTTCATGTTGGCGTTCTCGCGTGTCACATCGTTGTTTTTGATGTTCACGATGTCCAAGAACACGTCGCGTGTCTTTGCCTTGCGTGCTATGCTGCGCTGGTTGCGATAGGCGATGTACTTCTGTGCCACGTCTTTGCGGGCACTCTTCATGAGTTCCATTTCTACAGCGTCTTGGATGTCCTCTACCGACATTTGCGGTTTTCCGTGAACCGAGATGTGGTCGGTGATTTGCTGTATGAGTCGTTCGTCTTCACCTTTTTCGGTGTGTAGCATGGCTTTTCGGATGGCAGCCATGATTTTTTGGTCGTTGAAGCCTACTATGCGTCCGTCGCGCTTCACTATGGTTTGAATCATGTGTTTTTAGTTTACGAGTTTACAAGTTTACGAGTTGATGAGTTTTTTAGTTGACAAGTTTACAAGTTGACGAGTTGACAAGTTTTTCTAGGATTTCTAGTTTTCCTAGGTTTTCTAGTTTCCTAGGTTTTCTAGGGTTCCTATTTTTTTTAGAATCACTAGCTTTCTAGGATGCCCCTAGAAGAAAACATTGTGCTTGCTTACTATCTTTTTTTTATTGCTTTGCAAAGATAGTAAATATTTCAATGAAAAATCATTTTGGAAAACTTTTATCAAGTTAATAAAAGTTAATCGCTTTAAATACAATAAGTTACAAAAAGTTTTGGAAAACTTTATCTATGAATTTATGAAAGAAATTATATTTTTAGATAATTAACTTGAATAAAAATAGCTAATGGGTTATCAGTTTTTGTAAAGAATAGTTGGCAAACAAACAAGCTGGCAAACAAACACGCTAATAAACAAACAAGCTGACGAGCTGATGGTTTATCTCGTGAGCCTCTCAGCCCATGAACCATCAACTCGTTAACTTGTAAACTTGTAAACTCGTCAACTCGTCAACTTGTAATCTATCTCACCACCAGCTTGTCGAACAGTAGGCGCTTGCTGTCGTCTACTATTCGAAGGGCACGCAACATGATGTAACGGGCATGGGTGGGGGTGAGGTATACATCCTGTCGGATTGGGTTGTTGCGGATATTTGAGAATTCGCCCGTGGTGAGGGTTCGCAACTGTGAAGGGTCGGCACCAACGAGAATCTCGTAATGGGTTGCGATGCCCTTTTGCGCCGGCTGATAATGTAGTGCGCTCACGGTGCGGCTCTGTCCTAAATCCATCAGCACCTCATTCTCTGCCGTGCCGGACACCTGGGTAAACGCATAACCTTTCAAATCGGCTTCCTTCAACTCGAAACTTTCTTGGGCGTTGGGAGCGTGGTAAGCGCCTATCTCACTGATGCAGAGGCATCCCCGCGCATCGTTAAAGCGGATGCGCAGCTGCCGAGTGGTGATAGGCTTGAATCGCAGCAGTCGTTTGTAGCCAATGGTGGTAGTCTCTTCGTTGAGCCGGATGGGTAGCCACTGCTTGCCCGAGCGGTACTCCACGGTGAAGCTCTTCACGCGCTGTCCCAGCGGAATGTACTCTTGCAGCAGCAGGCGGTTGAGCCTTGTGGCACGGCGGAAGCGGATGCTGAGCGTGGCACTGCGCACACTGTCATGGGTGGCCCAATAGGTGTCAAAGCGGTTGTCGGTGAGGGCCTTCACGCCAAACCGTCTTCCTCGCTCTTCAGACGCTTTGATGCGAGCGCCCCGCAGGAGGTTGTCCGCCAGTTCGTTCGTCACCCGTTGATGCATGGCGATGATGCGGGCCGAGTCGGTGGGATGAATGCGCCCCTCCTTATTGACAGGGAAGTTGATGAGTAAGTTGGCGTTGTGTCCCACACTGCGATAATAAAGGTCGGTGAGATGGTCTACCGATTTCACCTTGTTGTCCTCGCGCTCATGGTAAAACCAGCCCGGTCGGATGGACACGTCGCACTCTGCCGGCACCCATTGGTTGCCATCGGCATGTCCCTGTTGCAGTTCGTAATATTTCTCATAACCAGGGAAGACCTCGCCCTGGCGCAAGAACGACCAGTTGGTGGCATGCGCATATCCCCGCTCGTTGCCCACCCACCGACAGCCCGGTCCGCCATCTGAGAACACGATGCACTGCGGTTGCAGTTCGTCAATCAGCTTGTAGGCGCGATCGTATTGGTAGTAGGTGCGGCGGTCAATGGTCCGCGTGTCCTTGGCACCGCCATACCATCCGTCGCCACCGTTGGCTCCATCGAACCAAATCTCGAAGATGTCGCCGTAGCGTGTGAACAGCTCACGCAGCTGGTGGTAGAAGTAGTCTACATAAAACGGTGTGCCGTAGAAAGCCTGATGCCTGTCCCAGGGTGAGAGGTACACGCCAAACTTCAGTCCGTACTTCTTGCATGCCGCAGCCAGCTCGCCCACCACGTCGCCCTTTCCGTCCTTGTAAGGCGTGTTGCGTATGCTGTAGTCGGTGTAGTTGGTGGGCCACAGACAGAAGCCGTCGTGATGCTTGGCGGTGATGATTACACCCTTCAGACCTGCCTTGACAAAGGTTTGCGCCCATTGTTCGCAATCGAGCCTGGTGGGGTTGAAGGTTTCCAATTTGCAGTCGCCGTATCCCCATTCGCGGTCGTTGAAGGTGTTCAGGCCAAAATGGACGAAGGCGTATGTCTCCATCTGTTGCCACCTCACCTGATGCTCGGTGGGGATGGGCATCACCGGTGCGGGTGCCTGGTCGTTGTCCTTGGCATGTATTGTCAAACTGCCGGCCAGCGTTATGGCCAGTAGGAGCATCCTTGTGTTCATAAAGATTATTTTAATATTACGTTGTTTTGTCCATCCGTTCCGCTTCGCGTGTTTGATGTGTTAGTATTTCTCTATCTCTGTGAGCTGTCCGGTTTCCGAATCAATGATGAAGCCGCGTACTATGACGCTGCGCGGTATCAAGGGATGTCGCCTGATGGCTGTCACCGTGAGGCGCACGTCTTCCTCGATGTCTGGAAAGCCACCGAGGTATCTCTCCAGATCGGTGTACTTGGATGCCTCGGCCAGCGCCTCCTCTTTGATGCCGCGCTGCCGCATCAGCTCGATGAAATGGTTGGCGTGCATGTTGCACAGGCCACAGTTGGTGTGGTGAATCACCATCACCTCTTCGCAGCCGAGCTCGTAGATGGCCACCAGCAGTGAGCGCATCACCGTGTCGTAGGGAGATAGCATTGTGCCGCCGGCCACCTTGATGAACTTGGCGTCGCCGTTTTTCAGTCCCATCGCCTTTGGCAGCAATTCGGTCAGGCGCGTGTCCATGCAGCTCAGTACGGCCAGCTTGCGGTCGGGTTGCCCCGTTGTGATGTACTTCTCGTATTCTTTTTTGGCTACGAATTGTTTGTTGAAGGTCAGAATGTCGTCAATCATATAGGTGTTTCTGATGTTTGTTAGGGTTTCAAAGAATTTGTGTTCATAGGCACGTTCGCCTCCTTCACGCTTGTCTGTTCGCAGACGCTTGTGGGGCATCGCTGTGCGTTTCGTTGCTCTTGACCATCATGCTCACGAACGATTGCTCGGCCATGTACGATGAGCGCACCAGCGGACCGCTCTCAACATGGTCGAAGCCCAATTCCAATGCCTGTTGTTTGTACAGGGCGAAAGTGTCGGGATGAACGTACTCCACCACGTCAAGCTGGGCGGATGAGGGTTGCAGGTACTGTCCGATGGTCAGCATGCGACAGCCCGCCTCACGAGCTTCGCGCAGCAACTGCGTCACCTCGTCGGGCTGTTCGCCCAGTCCCACCATGATGCCTGTCTTGGCGATGAATCCGGCCGCGGCAATCTCTTGCAGCACTGCCATACTGTTGCGATAGGTAGCCCGGCTGCGGACGGATGGTGTAAGTCGCTCAACCGTTTCCAGGTTATGTCCCACGATGTCTGGTTTGGCGTCCAGCACGGTTTGAAGCTCTTGGCCCCGGTAGTCGGGAATGAGTATTTCGATGATGGTGTTGGGACACAGGCGGCGCACCTCCCGGATGGTTTCCGCCCAATGAGCCGCCCCCTTGTCGGGCAGGTCGTCACGGTCGACCGAGGTAATCACGGCATGTTTCAGTCCCATCGCCTTCACCGATCGGGCAATCTTTATCGGTTCCGTGCCATCGGGTGGCAGTGGATGCCCCGTCATCGTGGCGCAGAAGCGGCAGGCACGCGTGCAGCGGTCACCTAAAATCATGAAGGTGGCCGTGCCGTGTTTCCAGCAGTGTCCCCTGTTAGGGCATTTGCCACTGCTGCAAATGGTGTGCAGTCCGTTTTGTGCGATGGTGTCTTCCACCATGCCGTATTTCTCTCCACCCTCTATCTGGGTGTACAGCCAGCGAGGCTTCCTTAATATAGGTTTTCGTTGTGTTTTGTCCATGTGATGTCTTTGTTCAGCAGGTTTATCCCGCCATATTGCTGTATGCAAAGATAAATATTTTTTGCAAATAAAAGCAAGAAAAACCATCTGGCTTCTGCGTTGAGGAAAAATAAACAAAAGGAGCGAAGAAGAGATGTTGCTCTCCTTCACTCCCTATCTAATCTTATCTTATTCTTCCTTTAGCCTATTGGCCTTTCTGTTACCAGCCTGGGTTCTGAACGAGTGTTGGGCAAACGTTCAGCTCGGTGTTCTGGATTGGGAATAGATAGTGCTTCGGTGTCTCGAATGTACGCTCTTCCTTGCAGAAGCGTTCCATGCGATAGTGTTTGCCATTGATCTCTATCTTACCGGCTGGATCTTCTACGGGGCGCATGCCGTTAATCATGCGTTGGCACTTAGGATAAGCACCCTTGTGCTGCTTCCAATAGTTGATAGAGCGCTGTGTGTTGTCGGCTCCTAATGACAAGAAAATCTTCTCTTTTGCCAATTCTTCCTTAGAAGATGGTTCGAGGTACAGACGGCACTCGAATGGACGTTTGTTCTCGTAGAAGAACTCTACGCGGCGCTCGCGTTTGATGTATTCGCGCATCAGCTTCTTGTTGGTCATGGTTGCCGGTGGCATCGGACTCATGAACGAGCGGGCACGTACCTTATTAATCATGTCGTAGATTTCTTGGTTAGGTCCGCTGGTCTCGTTTACAGCCTCTGCGTAGATGTAGATAAATTCGGGCAAGCGCCAGATGGCTGGTGAGTGGATGTCGAATCCACCGCTCTTGTTGTATCCGTCTTTCATGAACTTGCGCAGGTAGTAACCCGTTGTGGTTGCGTTGTTGGCATTGATCTGGTCAGATCCCTCGGCGGTGTTCATGGGGCGTGCGTGGTTACCGTTGTCACGATAAGGAGCACCATGGTAGATGATGTCACGGTAGAAGCGTGGGTCGCGCTTTACATATGGGTTGGCATCGTCGTATCCTGCGTTGCGTGCCTCCTGGCTGTATACGGGATATCCGTAGCCATCGGGTGCCATGTATTCATACTCGTCTACCTGCTCTTGCACGGGCTGCTGGCGTGAGCCACCACCACGGCTTGGAGCGTACTGGTCGCCTTGCCACCAGTTGTTCTTGTCGCGTGTTACGAAGAACACGCCTTCGGTCTGCATGCCATCCAGGTCGTAGAACATATCCCACAGGCGGTGGTAGAGCAGTGACCCATTGAGGTTGCGGTTGCCGTCGTCCTGAAAGTCGTGTGCGTCGTACTTGGTATAGAGGCTGTAGCGTGGAGCACCGTTTACTCTAAAGTCGATTACCTTCTTGGCTGCATCTTTGGCAGCAGTCCAGCGTTCGGCCTTGTAAGTATATTCGCTTTCAAATACGCGGTTGCCCTCGTACCCATGTTCCTTGGCGCCGTTGTACAGTGGTGTGGCGGCCATCCATCGCGCAATGGCAATGAGGCCGAGACAGGCACCTTTGTCTACGCGTCCAAAGTGTTCGTCGCTGCGGTTATACATTTCTGCCACCTTAGCGTATGCTGCTTCGGCGTCGGCCACAATCTTGTCAACCACGGCGTGCACGCTTTCCTGCTTGAATTCCATCTTGTCGTTTGTGGGGATGCTGTGGTCGATATAAGGTATTTCTCCGTAGAGTGTCATCAGTCTCAGGTGCATGTATCCGCGAAGGAAGTAAAGCTCACCGATGCGCTTATCCAGGTCGCCCGGGCTAAGCGGGTTGTCAGGTGTCTTGTACTTCTCGATGCCTTCCAGTGTCAGGTTGATGTGGCGAATGGCCGCAAACATGCTGTTCCAGAACTGGCGGTTGTTGCCTGGGAAGTTGGCGTTAGGGTTCCAGTCGCCTTGGTTGTATCGGTTACCGATGTTGCCTTCCACATTGGATGCCTCGCACTCGTCTGTGATGACTGAAGAAGAGAAGTGCTCGAGCCATACCAACGGACGCATGGCGTACCGGGCGTTCCAGTAGGCGGTGGCTACGTTCTTGTTAACTTCCTCGTATCGGGTGTAGACGTCTGCTTCAGACTTCTTGTCGTCTTCTTCCTTATCAAGGAAACTTTCGCTACATCCGACCAATGTCAGGAATATTCCTAACATGAATAATGAACTATATAGCTTTTTCATAATTGTATTTCAATAATAGATTAGAATGTTATATTAACACCAAAGTTGAAGGTCTTCTGGATAGGATACCAGGTACCGTTGCTGCTGGTTTCGGGGTCTACGTCAACATCGTCGAGCTTATCCCACGTGAAGAGGTTCTGGCCTTGGATGTAGAAGCGTACCTGCTGCAGGTTGGCAATCTTGATGATGCTGTGAGGCAGCGAGTAGCCTATCTCCAGGTTCTTCAGACGCATATAGCTGGCGTCATAGAGGAAGAGACTGTTGCGAGAGTTTTTGTTATTGTTGTGTGTACCCAGGTGCAGTGCAGGATATTTGGCTGTGGCTGCGGTTTCTGGTGTCCATCTGTTCATGTGCAGCGGTTTTACCTTACCCAGTTTGTCGTTGTCGAAGTTAGGGAAGTCGTACACAGCTGCGCCATTCAACAGAACAGAAGAGTTGGCTGCACCCTGGAACAACACGCTGAAGTCGAATCCCTTGTATGTGATGCCTACGGGGATACCAAACATAATCTCGGGGCTGCGTGGATAACCTTGAGCAGCGCGGTCTTTGTCGTCTATCACCTTGTCGTTGTTCATATCCTTGTATACCACATCACCAGGTATCAGCTTGCCAAACGAACCCTGGATGCCAGAGGCGTTGAGGGCATCGGCTTCAGCCTGGTCAGCAACGAAGTGGTCGAACACATAAGTAAAGTTGCTGTACATGGGTTTGCCGGTGGCCTGGCGCCAAGTGTTGTCGCCCCAGTTGATTTCGTTGGTGAACTCAATCTTGTTGCGGGCAAAGGTAAAGTTGGGCTTGATGTAATATCTGAAGTCGCGTCCAATCTTGTCTTGCCATGTCAGTTCGAAGTCGATACCTTGATTCTTAATTTTACTAGAATTAATCCATGGAGCCGACGCACCTACGATGGCTGGGAAGTTGAGTCGCTGGATATCGGCACCTGCGCCGGTGTTGAGGCTGGTGAGGATGTCGTAGCGCTTCTCGATGAAGAAGTCGAAGCTGAAGTTGAGTCGCTGTTGCAGCATGGTGATATCGAAACCAAGGTTCAGTTTTTTGGCCTTTTCCCATGTCAGGGCAGTGCTGGCAAGGCGGGCCTCTCGGTTACCACCGATTCCGGTGTTGAGGTTAGGACCAAAGTTGTAACCGTTGGCACCACCATAGTAAGCCAGGTATGCAAAGCGGTCGCTAGGCAACATGTCGCTACCTACCAATCCGTAAGATGCTCTCAGTTTCAAATAGTCGAGCCACGACTGAGTGCTCTCCATGAACTTTTCGTTGCTGATCACCCATCCCAGTGAGCCTGAGGGGAAGAATCCGTAACGCTTGCCACGGGCGAAGTTCTCTGATCCGTTGTAACCAAAGTTGAACTCAGCCAGATACTTTCTTTGATAATAGTAAGAAGCGTGACCGGTCATACCCTGATAGCGGTAGTAAGGATCGTTGTTGTAGTTGCGCTCGCTGCGGTTGGCCAGGAACATGGCACTCACCTCATGATCTTGGTTGAAGGTGCGGTTGTACTCCAGCTTGAACTGTGCGTAGTAGCGCGAGTCTTGCGGGTTATTGTTCACACCGTTGTTACGGTTCTGGTCAATCTCGTATTTGTTACCGCCGCCGTATGCGCCCTTATAAGGAACGGTAGGGTCGTTGTACACGTCAACGCCATCAAGTGGTTCGAAAGTAGCGTAGCCTGGCAGTCGCTTGTAGCCTTCAAGGTAGTAAGGGATGTCACGAATAATCCAGCGGTTTCCGTGGAAGTCGTAAGAGAACATGCCTTCAACCTTCAGTCCCTTGGTGATGAAGTCGAGGTTGTGACCCAAGGTGAGCGCGCCCTCAAAGTAAGTGTTCTTCTCGTTCTGGTAACCTGTACGGCTCAATTCTCCCAGGATGTTGTAGCGATAGAGCTGTGTACCAAAGAGCACGCCGTTAGGGTTCTGCGCAAAGATGTTCTTATTAGCCTTGTTGCCGTTGTCATCGAGTGTGATGGGCAGGTAAGGAGGCTGCGTGTTGGCCAGCGTAACGATGGTGGCAGCCGATGTACCAGGACTGGTACGGTCGGTGATACGGCCACCCAAGTCGAACTTGGCCCAGAAGTTCTTGGTGATGTTGATATCAATGTTCGACCGGATGTTGTATCGGTTGAATCGGCTCTCGGCACCGTTGGTAGCTTCTGAGTTGTACTTGAGGTTAGTACCCTGGTTAAAGTAGTTGGCCATTACGAAGTACTTCACGCGGTCGTTACCACCACGGATAGACAGCGTATAGTCTTGTTGAGGAGCCGTCTTGAAAGCATAATCAAAGTAATCCCAGTTGTATCCTTGCCCTGTGCGGTGGGCATCAATGGCTTCTTTCTTGAAGAGGTTGAGCTTTGATATTTCCTCGGCAGATTGTCCGTTCATGTGGGCATCGTTAATCATGGCTTCGTTGTACAGCGTCATATAGTCGGCCGAACCTAAATATGTAGGGAACTTTACCGCCTTGTTGAATCCGTATGATGCCTTGAAGTTTACGCTGGCTTTGTCGCTCGACTGTCCGCGCTTGGTGGTAATTACCACCACGCCGTTGGCACCGCGTATACCATACTGTGCCGTTGCCGACGCATCTTTCAGGATGGTGAAGGTTTCTATTTCGTCGGCAGCCAGATAGGTCATGTCACGTTCTACACCGTCGATGATCACGATAGGGTTCTGCGCATTGAAGGTAGCCTTACCGCGAATAAACACCTCGGCTCTGTCAACACCAGGCTCACCACCCATGTATTGGTTGGCAATCAAACCCGGCAAGCGTCCGGCCAGGGCGTTGTTCAGGTTGGCCGTAGGGCTTTGTGTAAGGTCTTTCGTGGTGATGGTGGCTACAGCACCAGTCATGGTTTCCTTTCGCTGTTTCATGTAACCCACAGCCACAACCTCTTCCAAGGCTTTGGCATCTTCAATCAGCTCAACCACGAGTTCTTTACGTCCTGCGAGTTTCACATCCTGAGGCTGATAGCCTATGTACGAAACCACAATCGTGGCCTCTGCATACGGTACGTTGATGGTAAAGTTGCCGTTGATGTCAGTAACAGCCCCCGTTGTCAGGCCCTTCACGGTAACCGATGCACCGATGAGTCCTTCCTTGGTTTGTTTGTCTACCACCTTACCTTTTACCACAATCTGTCGTTGCTGCTCGGCCTGCACGGGCATAGTGCCTTTCGCTGCCAGCGCACACAATGGAGTGGCCAAGGTAAGAATCGCTGCGGCTGCGAGCCGGATTTCTCCGTTTCGCAATCTAATTCTAAATTTGTTTTCCATAAAATGTTATTAATTGTAATTACTGATAAGATTCACGAATGAATTAGCCTTTGTTCAATGAAAATAAATCGTAGATATACTGCTGTCGTCTTGAAATAAAGTCTGATGCAACATCATGCACCACGGCTTGGGTAGTAAAGATCCAAACATATGTTGTTGCAAATCATGTCTATTGATAAGCTGACTAACAATAGTTCTTATTTCTTCATTTTTCTTGAAAACCTGTGTGCTTAATCGTTTTTGCTATTTTTAGGTCTAGTTTCATTTATAAATGCAAATGTAACAATATTTTTATTATTAAAACAAAAAATAGGTAGTTATTTTTAATAAGCGTTTGCCTGATTTTCTGCTAATATTTTCGTTGTTAGGGTGCTAACCCTTTTGTAGATGAGGGTTTTTATTTTAGCAAATAAAAGTTGTTTGTTACTTAAACAATGTAGCATACGTCTTCTGTTGCTTACGACAATGGTTTTTCACTTTCATTCACTATGCTTTGGAAAGAATAGTTCCAAATGGTGGTGTTCGTTTATAGGTAAACCGTTGTAATTCAAGCAGATGACTTCTTTTTACATAAGTGCTTGGTAGTGATAGGCGGCTAAATCCTCATGTACAAAGGGTTTGAACACAATTTAATAATTCTGCCTATTTAAACTCTGTAAATGGAACAAATATTGCGCAAATCGACAGTATCTTTGCAAATGAGGAAAGGCACATCCCTGATTTCTCCAGCGTAGGTGCGTGATGCATCATGTTCGGTTCACAGAGTAAATGGACGAAGGGAGGGTAGGGGTGACAGCAAACTTTTTTTGACTTAGGATAATCAAATATATATAAACTGTAAAGTAAAAAATGGAAATCACACAAAAACAGGCAAAAGATGCCATGAGAAACACGTTTGAAAGGTTGATGAGGTTGCCAGAAGGCAGCCAGGTGCGGTGGTTGGGCACCGTGTCCGACTTGGTTGAGCTGGTCCACATGATGTGGTACGACGGTCTGACCATCAATGAACACGGACAGGTGCTCAACTTCAGCACCACCGTCAACCTTCTTTGCGAGCGGCTCAACCTGCCCTCGCCGCGCAAACCTAACACGGTGATGAATAATGTGCGAAAGCGCAAGAACCCTGATCTGCTGCTCCTCACCCGCTGCCGCCACCTGATGGAGCAAGGGGAAGAACCGCTGGGGAGGTTCATCAAAGAAAAAGCCTCTCCCCCGGCCCCTCCCCAAAGGGGAGGGGAGTAGTTAGCTTTGGACTTTGAACTGTACTTACTTTGAACTTTGAGATTTAAACATTGAACTGTACTTACTTTGAAATTTGAACATTGAACTTTGAACTTTATGATTAGCTGAGCTATCAACTCGTTAACTTGTTAACTTGTCAACTCGTCAACTTGTAAACTAAAGAACTTATAAACTCATAAACTAAAAACCCTGTCTATCTACTCCCCTCCCCTTTGGGGAGGGGTTGGGGGAGAGGCTCTTAATTACCATGAAAGCATATCTTAAATTAGAATTGAATTTTTTCGAGGCACCCGTGTACATGGAGATGCGGGCCATCGAAGGGTGTACCGGTGAAGGATGCGTGTTGGCCCTGATGCGCTACCTGCGCACCTGTCCCAAGGGAACGGGGTACCTCGCCGCGTTGAAAAACATCGCACACGACTGTCGTAAGTCAAAAACGTATTTGATGCACATCATTTCCGACTATAAAATCTTCGAAATCGTGGATCAAAAATTCTTTTATTGTCCCTACTTGGAGCATTCATTATTCGTTCAACATTCAACGAACAATCAATTTACCCCCTCGCAAGTGCTTGATAATCAAGGGTCGCCCTTATATACTAATAATACTAATAATACTAATAATACTGATAATACTGATGATACTAATAATCCGACGACGGAGAAAAAAAGAGCCGACGCCGCCGACGGAAATTTTAAAAATAAAAATCGGGAAACGATTCCGGCACGTCAGACCTGTCAACCGGAATCACAACCAGTCACCCAACCGGAATCGCAACCTGCACCGCAACAGGAAGAACAATTAGCAGCTCAATCAATGCCTCAAAGTGCTTCCCAAACGCCCGTTAGCGAGCCGACGGGCAAAAGCATGTTGGTTGATGCTCAATCTCTTACAGATAAGCGCCCAAACCACATGACTTTGGCGGCTAATGAGCATGCTATTGCCGGCCATGCGTCTGCGGCCGATGTGGAAGCGGTGGAGAAGGGCATCCTCAATGCGTTGTTTGGCGATGCAGCTTTCATGCGCAGTCTGGAAGCGCTCACGGGGCTGTGCGTCTATCGCAACGCCCACACCCGCTACTATTGTCTGCAATGGTTCCGCATGCTGCGCCATTCGCAGGGCAAGCCCATCAAGGACATCTCGGATGCCAAATGCCATCTGTTGGCTCTGCTGCGCAAGGGCAGAAAGACGCGCGAGAGCTTCCACCGCTGGCACAACGACCAGCTGGACCCCTCGCGCAGTTCGATGATTACTTAGGGAAGAATTATCGCGCCCAAACGGTTTGCGGAACGTGATGAATCACGGCCCAACGATGCCTCAGGCTCCTGCCACCAGGTAGCTCATGTAGCCCAGGAACACCACGGTGAGCAAGGCACCCTCCCAACGGGCAATGGTGTATTTGGTGCGCGAGAACAGCCAGAGCATCACCATCGAGATAATCAGCATCGACAAGTCGAGGTTGGTGATACCCTTGAGCTGCATCGGACTGATGAGGCCGGTGATGCCTAGAATCATCAAGATGTTGAACACGTTAGAACCCAACACGTTGCCAATGGCAATGCCGCTCTGTCCCTTGCGAGCCGACACCACGCTGGTGGCCAGCTCGGGCATCGAGGTTCCGCCGGCAATGATGGTCAGACCAATCACGGCATCGCTCACGCCCATCGACTTGGCAATCACCGTGGCCGAATCGACAAACAGGTTGCTGCCAAAGACCAGACAGCCCAAGCCCAACAGCAGGAAAAAAATAGATTTTGGGAGAGAATAGTTCTTTTGCGCCTCCTCGCTCTCATCGGGTTCTTGCTTGGCTCCCTTGAGGGTGAAATACATGTACAGCAAGAACATAGCGAAGAGCACGCCTGCGTCGATGCGCGAGAGATGGCGGTCGAGGCACAGCATCAG
The DNA here is from genome assembly GCF_000177075.1 of Hoylesella buccalis ATCC 35310. Taxonomy (GTDB): domain Bacteria; phylum Bacteroidota; class Bacteroidia; order Bacteroidales; family Bacteroidaceae; genus Prevotella; species Prevotella buccalis. The sequence goes on along the minus strand of NZ_ADEG01000109.1, from coordinate 13,097 downwards.
CAACATCCACGAAGCTACAAAGGCAAAGGGAATGTCCCGCTTCACCGTTGATTTCAGGATGGTCATTGGTGCCACCAAGGCGGCACAACCCACGATGAGCAGGGAATTGAAAATGTTAGATCCCAAGACGTTGCCCACCGCCATGTCGGGCGTGGACTTCAAGGCGGATAGCAGACTGACAAAAAACTCGGGCATGGAGGTTCCCATGGCCACAATCGTCAGTCCAATTACTATTTGCGACATGTGCATGCGTTCTGCAATGGCAACGGCACCGTCAGTCAACCGGTCGGCACCCCATAACACGAGGGCGATGCCGGCAATCATCCATAAAATGTTCAACCACATAATCTTTGTATTTGTTGCAAAGATAGTGCAAGCCGAAAACGAAGGAAACTTGTTTTCTTTGTTGAGGCGATGCCTATCTTATGCAAAAATACAGGATTCTTTTCACATAATCATGTTGAAACCGTGTTTTTTGCAAAATACACCTTATTATATATGTGGTTGAACAAATCAGAAGAAGAATGGTTTCCAGGCGTTAAACCTGGTATCGCCTTCGGGCCATTCTGCGGTTCTCTCCAGGATGACGCTTGCAGCTTACGTGGAGCCAGATGCGCCCAAATCGACTGTACTCAAAGAGCAGTTGGTCGAAGGGACAGTGCAGCAGGATGAAGTCGAAGTACGCCTGTCCCGCCTGTTCATTAGGCAGGCGGATGTCGGCCGCCTCACCGAAAAGATGTTGCGAGTTTCCCACGCCGTGCAGCAGGTTGTTGAGCAGTTCGCACCGATAGCCGCTGTTGATGTAGATGGGGCCGAAGCGGTGGCGCAAAGGATCGAGGACCTCGCGGCACAGCACGCGCATGTTCTCCAAGGCTTGGGCATCGGGCGTGTTGTTGATGTGATACTTTTCGGCCGTTGCCGAAGCTGTGAACTCTCGTAGCGAGAAATGCTCGCTAAGCATGTGTGTTTTCATGATAAAAATTATTTTTAGTGAATGAGAGTACAGCGTGCGGTTGTTGCCTACCTTCGCTCATCTCTCCGAGGGTCAAAGGTAGAAAAAGCATTGCAGTGGGTCGAATCCAAGCAATAGGTTTCGAAGGAGCAAAATGGATTGGGCTTGCTGATGGCGACTTCCACATAAGCATCCAACTTGAGTTGTTTGCGATTGTGTGCCAGCTTCTTGCGCTGGCGAGGCTTCACCTGGGCATGGCGGGGAATGGGGGAGGGGTGGCGAATGGTTTTGTGGTTTGTTTTTGCTCCATGCCAAAAAAATATATTAATTTTGCACCAAAATTAGAGACAGCTGAATGCAGGGGAAAGTTTTTTTTCTTTGTTGAGGCACGTTCTATTTTTACAAATCAATCAACAAAGAGACGTTATGGAAAAGAAATTGAAACCGGCAACCCTCTGCATCCGTGGAGGATGGAAGCCACAAAACGGAGAACCCGTTCAACCCCCTATTTATCAGAGTACCACTTTCAAATATGACAACACAGAGGAGATGGCACAGCTCTTCGACCTGAAGAAATCAGGCTACTTCTATACCCGTTTGGCCAACCCCACCAACGACGCTGTGGCACAGAAGATAGCAGCGCTTGAAGGAGGCGTGGGTGCCATGCTCACTTCCAGCGGACAGGCCGCCAACTTCTACGCTGTGTTTAATATCTGCGAGGCTGGGTCGCACATCGTGGCCTCTACCGAGATCTACGGCGGCACGTTCAACCTCTTTGGCGTGACGATGAAGAAACTGGGCATCGACTGTACCTTTGTAGACCAGGACGCATCGGAAGAGGAGATACAGAAGGCTTTCCGCCCCAACACGCGCGCCATGTTCGGCGAGACCATCTCTAACCCAGGATGCCGCGTGCTGGATATCGAGAAGTTTGCGCGCATCGCCCACCGCAACGGCGTGCCCCTCATCGTGGACAACACCTTTGCCACACCCATCAACTGTAGGCCTTTCGAGTGGGGAGCTGACATCGTGACCCATTCTACCACCAAGTACATGGACGGACATGCGGCCGCTGTAGGAGGAGTAGTTGTGGACAGCGGCAACTTCGACTGGATGGCGCATGCTGACAAGTTCGCCGGACTGTGTCTGCCCGATGACTCGTACCACGGACTGACGTATGCAAAGGATTTCGGCAAGATGGGCTACCTCACCAAGCTGGTGGCACAGCTCATGCGCGACCTTGGCTCCATTCCGTCGCCGCAGAACGCCTTCTTGCTCAACTTAGGTCTGGAGACGTTGCACCTGCGCATGGCCCGTCACTGTCAGAACGCTCAACGCATTGCCGAGTTCCTTGAGGCAGATGAGCGCGTGGCATGGGTTCACTACTGCGGACTGAAGAGCGACCAGCATTACGCCTTGGGACAGAAATACTTGCCGGGCGGGTCGTGTGGCGTGATTGCCTTCGGCCTGAAGGGTGACCGCGAGACGGCCGTGAAGTTCATGGACTCGCTGCGCCTCATCAACATCGCCACCCACGTGGCCGACAGTCGTACCTGCGTGCTGCATCCCGCCAGCCACACCCATCGCCAGCTGAGTGACGAGCAGTTGCGCGCGGCAGGCATCGACCCCACCCTCATTCGCCTCTCTGTGGGCATCGAGGACGTGGACGATTTGTTGGATGATATCAAGCAAAGTCTAGGATAAAAAATAATCCTAGGAATCCTAGGGGTTCTAGGGAATCTAGGGATCCTAGGAAATTTAGGGGTTCTAGGGAATCTAGGAAACCTAGAAATCTAGGGAAAACCTATTAAAAAAAATATTCCCTGGGTGCCTTGCGGGCCCAGGGAATATTTTTACTTCTTTTTCTTCTCGGATAAAATCAAAGGAATGCCTTGCCGGAATACCTCCTTCTCCTGTCCTTGTTCGAGGATGACAGCCTGCACAATCTGCATAATCATATTTGCCTGTCCCTCCTTCTCATTGTAAACACCGATCGAACCGGGGATGTTGTAATAGAATGCCACTTCATATTTCTTGCTCACCCCATTGTCATCCAACTGGTAGGTCAGTCGGGTGGGCTGTATGACAAAGGCTACGGGCGACACGCTATAGAAGCCGATGTTGCACTTCAAATCTTGGTCGGGTGCCGTGAGCAGTAGTTTCCGCAAATCGGTGTTGGTCACGTTCTCCGCCAAGGCTTTCGCTGGGAAGTTGTGGATGACCATCGTACTGTCTGTTGTCAGCGTCCACGAGATGTCCAGCGTGTCAGTGCGGTCAGTGGCACTCTTCATCTCACGCTGCGGATAAATCAGTTTGCCGGTATGCTTACCCTTCACCTTGGCAAATGCCAGCTGTACCTCTTCTTTCGTAATCTTCACTTGGTTGTCTTCATTGGAGCCAAGACAAGAGGTTAACGAGGTTGCACCCAGGGTAAGACATGCCGCTAACAGCCATGTCATCCCTACATTTTTCTTCATTTTCTTCATTTTCTTGTTTGTTAGAATTATCATTGTTTGTCAGCAAAGCAACCCATGTATTGACCGTATGAATGACAAGTGTGCGTTACTTCTGAAAAATAAACAATCGACCAACGTAAACATTGCATGAACAAATGTTAAATAACGCAAACAAAACATCGTTCCATAAAAAGCGGAACGTGATAAATCACGCCCCTACCTTTATTCGGTTACTTCCTCGTTGTTTTCTTTCTTTTCGGGTGAGAAAATGGTCTCAAAGTCGGTCATGTCGTTCTTCACAAGGATGTCGTACCACTGCAACAGTTTCCTGATGTCGCTGTCGTGAACGCGATCCTGATCGAATGACGGCAGCACCTTGGCGAAATATTCGCGCAGTTGTTTGCTGTCGGCTTTCTTATAGTTGAACGAAACCAACTTGTTTTGCTCCTGTTCGCCCACGCTCTTGAGCACCTGCCACAGTGGTACGTCGTCGGCGTCGGTGTACATGGCGATGTCGCCCAGATTGGTAACCCTGTCGGTGAAGAAGGCCGGCATGCGGCGATGTGTTTCGTCGAGCGATTCGACGATGAGGTTCATTTTTCCGCGTGATACCAATTTATAAAGTCCTGGCTTACCTGCGATTGAAAGAATTGTTTCCATTGTTATTCGTTAATTTTCGTTTGATAGATGATACATGTACCACCCCGCAACCCTGTACACCTTATATTATAGGATGTGGTTGCGGTGCAGTAGTTCTAAAATTTTCTCTATTTGTTGGGGTAAATTAGCTTTTCCATCGTTGATGATTTCCACATCGCTCAGTCGGACCATCTCGTCTTGTGACATCTGACTGCTGATCCACGCCGTGGCCTTTTCGCGGCTGATAGCATCACGAAGCATGATGCGTTCCACACGAATCTGCAATGGTGCCGTGACGCATATCACCATGTCGGGCTTGATGCGGCGGTCGAAATGAGCGTCAAACAAGATGGCACTCTCAACCCACCACAACGGCGATTGTAGAAAGTCGATAGCTACAGCGGGGTGAACGATGTCGTTAACCGCTTGCTTGTTGGTCTCTGATGCCAACAGGAACTGGGCGAGCACCGACTTCTGAAGATCCGTTCCCTCGTACACATCCGGTCCCACCAGTTGTATGAGTTGTTGCCGCAGCTGACTATCTTCTCGCATGAGCCGTTTGGCCGCTTCATCACAGTCGTAGACGATAATGCCGTGCTGCCTGAGCAATTGGCAGACAAAACTCTTGCCCGACCCGATGCCACCCGTGAGGGCGACAATACTTTTCTTGTTGTTCATCGCACCGTTGGTTGCATGGGTGGTTATTGTTGTTCTACGAGATAATCCACCTGGCTCATTTCCAACCGCGCTTGTCGTACCTCAGCGGGAACGGTTTTCAGGTGCAAGGCACATTTGTCCGATGGGTTTGCCTGCAGCTCGTTGTAGTCGACCACCACCTCGAATTGTTTTTCATTGATTTTCCTGAATGCCGTGACACCGATGTTGAACAGCACCTTTACCTTGGTTGGGAAGGTGCGCAGGGTTTTACCTTTTGGCATGTTGATGGCCTTGATGGGCACCTCGATACTCTCTTCGGTGAGGATGTCGGGGAAGAGCCCAATCTTTACCTGCTCCGGGACCGTCTTTACGCCAATGATTTTCTGCAAGTTGACCTTTCGAATCAGTGTGTCCGTGAAATTGGTGATGTTCAGTTTCTCGGTCAGGATGTATGTCAGGCTGTCCAGTTTGCTTTGCTGCGCATACACCGTCACCTTTTCGGGCCAGAAGCTCACGCGCGCCAGGTAGTAGTTCTTGGCGGGTGTCATGGTACCGTTCATGCGTACTGGCAGGGTTTTCGACTGTCCGAAATTGAAGAAGAATCTCAGCTGGTCGGGCTTCAGTGCGGTGATTCTGGAAGAAGTGGCCAGGCGTTGGTACAAGATGTTCTGCACGTCGGCCAGGGGTACACTTCCTCTACCTGCACTTTCGTTGGCGTAGGTAGAAAAGTTGAGGTTGATGGGTCGTAACCGTCTGCCCGTAAAGTCGCTCATGAAGGCAAATCCTTTGTCGCGTACCGTCATGATGACGGTGTCGGGCATGTTGGTGGTGATGATGATGTTTTTGGGCACGTTGACCAAGCGTATGGGCACGGGAATCTCCTTTTCGTACATCTCATCGAGCGTCATGGAGAGCCAAAACGCCGCACTGAGAAATAGGAAAAACAAAAACACCAGGAATCGCTTGGATACCAAGTCGAGCAAGAAATTCCTGATGGGTGCGGTGATACGCTTGAGCTGCTTGAGCATGTGCGATTGCGGTTAAGCGTTGGTTGTGTTCTGCGAAGCCGCGTCGGCATAAAGGAAGTTGCGGTCAACCTGTACGGTGACGCCGCGCGCGATTTCCACGTCCACCTTGTTTGTAGTGAGGTCGATGCGCTTCACGGTGCCGTAGATGCCGCCGTTGATGATTACCTTTGAGCCTTCCTGCAAAGCGTTTTGGAAGTTGCGTATCTCCTTTTGTTTCTTTTGTTGTGGACGAATCATGAACAGCCACATGATAGCCAGCATGGCCACCATGAGGATGAGCATGCTTGTTCCGCCGCCTGCTGCTTGTGCAGCTAATAATAGTGTTGTCATATTTGATTGATTGATTAATTAATTCGTATTTGTATTTCTATTTTGTCTATTCTTGTCCTTCGGTCGGTTGCTCTGTATCAGGAGTTTTCTCTCTCTTGGCAGACCGGCGCTGCTTAGGTTCAGGCATGGGTTTGAGCATTTTGCCTGTTGAAATAAGGTGACGAGCGATGGAGTCGAGCATGCCGTTGATATATCCGCCGCTCTTCGTAGTGCTGTAGCGCTTGGCCTGGTTGACGTATTCGTATATCGTCACCGAGACGGGGATGTTCGGGAACGTGAGCATCTCGGCGATGGCAATCTGCATGATGACCACGTCCATGTAGGCCAACCGTGAGAAGTCCCAGTTGCGGCTGGTTTCGCTCATGTACAGCTGGTAGGTGTCGGCATTGAGGATGGTGGCACGGAAGAGTTTGGTGGCGAAGTCGCGGTCTTCCTCGTCCTTGTATTCGGGCAAGATTTCCTGGTCGGCCTTGTTGGCCTGGTCGAACCGCCTGATGGTTTTCAGCACGAAAGTGTCTACCACCTCTTTGTCATCGTTCCAGTAGAGGCTCTTCTCCTCGAGCAGGGCATCCAATTCGGGATTATCCTGAATGAGCTGTTTGTACAGCTTGCGCCATACCTCGCGGTCGGCCTCATAACTGTCGTCCGTGTCGGACATGTATGCTTGGTAGGTTTCCGACTGCTCAATCTGGTTGCATATCTTTCTTATGAACTCAACGTCATCATCCCAGGTTAGTTTCTGTTCTTCAATGAAGTCGTTGAGCATCTTGTTCTCTTCCAGTTGAACGGCGAACTTGTTGAAGGCGAACTTTTGTGAAGGCATCTCCGTTCCTTCCCTTTCGGCCTTCTGCGTGTTGATTTCCACTCTGTGTCGCTCTTCACGCGAGATGGCCACGATGAGTTGGAGCAGATAGATGTACAAATGGTATGCTTTGGAGAGGCAGAAAAGCAACTCTTTCTCAGCGTTATCCATGTTGTGATTGCCATTCTGATAGTATGCGTAGGTTAACTGGACTATCTTGGTCCTGATTATTTCACGATTGATCATCCTTGTGTTCTTTCTATTTTTATCATGCAAATGTAGCCTTTTTTTACATGACTTGCAAGCAATCTTTCTTGATAATAGCAATTTTTTACAGAAACTTTGCATATCTCAGATAATTCAAGTAACTTTGCAGCGCTTTTTTGAGCGCATCAGTGACGCCGACGCATGTCGTAAAAGTAGGGGAGAGGAGCCATGCTCCACCTTTGCTCTTACTAGCGGCATCGGCCAAGCAGGAGAGTCCTGCGTCTCTGTGTGATGGCGAATTAAGGCAATGAAAGTTCAACAACTTAATTTAGAGTAACACATTATGAAAGAGATTAATGTATCAGGTAAGAAGCGTGAAGACCTTGGAAAGAAAGCTTCTAAGCAATTGAGAAAAGAGGGTTATGTGCCCTGTAACATTTACGGTGCAGCACAGGCTGACGGCAAACCGGAAGCATTGGCTTTCGCAGCTCCCATGTCAGAGTTGCGCAAGGTGGTGTACACACCGCATATCTATGTCATCAACCTCAACATTGATGGCGAAAGTCATACCGCCATCTTGAAAGAACTGCAGTTCCATCCTGTGACGGACGCACTGCTCCACGTTGACTTCTACGCTGTGAACGACCAGAAGCCTATCACCATCGGTATTCCGGTGAAGTTGGTTGGATTGGCACAGGGTGTACGCGATGGTGGACGCATGAACCTGTCTATCCGCAAGGTGAACGTTACCGCTCCTTACCAGCGTATTCCAGAACATCTGGACATCGACGTTACCAACTTGAAAATCGGCAAGAGCATCAAGGTGGGTCAGCTGAATTTTGAAGGACTGGAAATGGCTACATCGAAGGATGTCGTGGTATGCTCTATCAAGATGACACGTGCCGCTAACTTGTCTACTGGCGAAGAAACAGAGGAAGAGGGCGAGGCAGCCGCTGAGGGCGAAGGTGAAGGCGAAGCTGCACCAGCAGAGGCTTAATCAGCCCGTGATAGTCACGATAGTTTAATCAATGGACAAATACTTGATTTGTGGTCTGGGAAACCCAGGTGCTGAATATGCGGGAACCCGCCACAACACTGGATTTATGGTATTGGACGCTTTTGCCAAGGCGTCCAATATCGTTTTTGAGGATAAGCGTTATGGCTTCGTGGCGGAAACCAGTCTGAAGGGTCGCAAAATCATCTTGCTCAAGCCCACTACGTTTATGAACCTCAGCGGTAATGCCGTGCGCTATTGGCTCAACAAGGAAAACATTGATCAGCGCCGCTTGCTCGTGGTTTCAGATGATGTGGCCTTGCCCTTAGGCGAGTTCCGCCTCAAAGGTAGTGGCAGCAATGGCGGGCACAACGGACTGGGACACATCCAGCAGCTCATCGGGCAGAACTATCCCCGTCTGCGCATGGGCATTGGCAACGAGTATCCGCGTGGCGGACAGGTAGACTGGGTGCTCGGGCACTATGATGAGACGGACATGCAGGTTCTTCAGCCCGCCATCGACACGGCGGTGGAAATCATCAAGAGCTTTGTCCTGGCTGGCATCGACATCACCATGAACCAGTTCAACCAACAGGGGAAAAAGAAAGGGGGGCAATAAGGCTAATAAGGCCAATAAGCCCAATAGGCCTAATTGGCCTAATAAGCCTAATTTGCCTAATTGGCCTAATTTGCCCAATAATCACTATGACAGAAACCACCTCCACCACTACCAACCTTCGTGTCAAGGACACCGGATCGGCGCGCATTGACAAGTGGCTCTGGGCGGCTCGCATCTTCAAGACCCGCACACTGGCTGCTGATGCTTGCAAGAACAATCGTGTGAGCGTCAATGGGGTGAACGTGAAGCCAAGTCATGTCATCAAGCCCGGCGAAACGATTGATGTCAAGAAACCGCCCATCACCTATTCGTTCAAGGTGATTAAGACCATCGAACAGCGGGTGGGGGCTAAGTTCATTCCACAGATATACGAGAATGTCACCGATGCCAAGCAGTACGAACTGTTGGAGATGAGCCGCATCAGTGGATTTGTAGACCGTGCCCGTGGAACCGGTCGCCCCACGAAGAAAGACCGTCGCAGCATGGATGCCTTCGTCCGTCCGGCTCTCTTTGGATGGGATGAAGAGGATGAGTGGGATGAAGAAGATGATGACAACCAACAATAAGGCTAATAGGCCTAATAAGGCTAATAAGCCCAATTGGCCTAATAATCCCAATAATCACTATGACCAAACCAACCACCACCACAGCATCCAAACGGCAACCCTGTAACGTTGCCATCTTTGTTTCCGGCAGCGGAACCAACTGCGAGAACATCATACGCTATTTTCAAGATTCACTGCTGGTGCATGTCGCGCTGGTGTTGAGCAATAAGTCAGATGCCTACGCCTTGGTGCGAGCCGAAAGACTGAACGTTCCTACCGTTGTCGTCTCCAAGGCCGAGTTCGGCAAGGCTGACGAGGTGCTGAAGATACTCGATGAGCATCATATCGATTTCATTGTGTTGGCTGGGTTCTTGCTGATGATTCCCGATTATCTCATCCAGTCTTACCACCGGCGCATGATTAACCTGCATCCCGCTTTGCTGCCCAAGTTTGGCGGCAAGGGCATGTACGGACACCATGTGCACGAAGCGGTGAAGGCCGCGGGCGAAACCGAGACAGGTTTCACCGTTCATTGGGTCAGTTCGGTATGCGATGGCGGAGAGATCATCGCTCAGTTCCGCACGCCACTACTCCCATCCGACAGTGTCGACGATATTGCGGAGAAAGAGCACCAACTGGAGATGAAGCATTTCCCGCAAGTGATTGAGCAAGTTGTTCGGGAATTCTTGGAAGAGAATAGAATTAGTGGGAGTTAGCAGGAGTATCTTGTAGTTACCAGGAGTTAACGGACATTAGCTTTGCAAATAATTCACTTCTTTGGCAACGCTATTGTCCGTTAACTTCTATTTACTCCCCATTAACTCCCGTTACCTCCCATTAACTTGATTGGCAACACTAATCTCTACCAGTGTCTGCCGCCATGACCGCCTTGGTTGCCACGGCCGCCGTAGCGTTGACGACCACCAAAGGCACCAGCTCTTTCACGCATGCCTTGACGTGCTTGGCGGCCGCCAAAGATGTTCAATCGATAAATCACGTGCAGCATGGCATAGCTGTTGATGCTGTTGTATTCGGTGTCGCTGCGCCGCATGGCATCAATGGACCTGCTGAAGTTGCTCTGATTGTTCAGGATGTCGTAGAACTGCAACGACAGCGTGAGGTTGCGCTGTTTGAGCAGACTCTGCGACAACTGCACGTTCCAAACCAGCTCGTTGGTGTTCATAGCCTGGTCGTTGTAGCCACGTCGACTGTTCTCATGCAAGTCGGTCGACAGACTGGTTCCCCACGGAGCCGTCAAGTTCACGTTGATACCGTAGGAAAAGCGCCATGTGTCCAGGTTGCTTTGTTTTTGCAGTTGGTTGCGCGAGTGGTCATAGTTCACCGATCCATTCAGCTCTACTTCCAGCCATTCGTTGCGGAAGCTCATCCCCAGACGCTCGTTAACCGATAGCGACCGTGTAGTGTTCTTCTGCGAGTCGGCTTTGCGGTTGAGGCTGATGTACCCCACACGGTTGTTGTATCCCAGAGAAGTCCACGTGTTGATGTTCCACACCCCCGCAGTGTCAATCGAGCAGTTGTACATCAGTCCGCCATTGACATTCCAGTTGCCGTTGATGTTTTCTGGCCGCGTTGTTCTTCCACCCGTTTTCTCATCGTAGGTCACCTTGCGGCTAATACTGTTGCGCGTGTTGCCATAGTGCAGATAGCCCATGATGCCTTGCTGATGGCTTTTGATGTAATTGTTGTAAAACAGGCGGAAGTTGTTTGTGAACGATGGTTTCAGTCCTGGGTTTCCCCTGGATATGTTCAAGGGGTCGCTGTCGTCATAAATGTCCAATAGTTCTGCGATACCCGGTTGCGTGGTGTAGCCTCGGTAGTTGATGCGCAGGTTGCTCACGTCCGAGAAGCGGTAACGGAAGTCCAGGGTGGGGGTCATGTTGGTCACGGTGCGGGTTGTGTCAGCATCCACTCCTTGATAACGTTGGATGAATTTCGACTTCTGCGGCTGTACCATCAGTCCCACGTTGAAGTCGTACTTGGTGCGAATCATGCGGAAACCCAGGTTCACCTCGTGCGTATAATTTTGGTATTGCGAGAACCTACTCAGCTCTTCGTCCAGATACGTCTCGTAGGGGTGTTCCAATCTACTCAGATAACTGTTCCAGTTGCGGTACACAGGACTGAGGCCGGCGAAGAAGTCCTCGCCCAAGTTGCTGAAGTCGTAGGTAGAGCGGTCGCTCTTGCTGTAGCTGTAGTTGAACTTGTAGCTCAGTTGCAAAAATGTGGCCTTCCACAGGGGTTCGCTGTAAGTAGCCTGCACACTGTAGTTCCAGTTCTTAGACGGGGTGAGATTGTAGCGGTTGGTTTGGTAGGTTGAGTCGTTGCCCAGCGCATTTTTCACCTTATATAAATGCACGTTGCTCATCGTGAGGTTGTTGTTTTCGCTCTCGTTATAGTGGGCGCCGGCCCTCAAGGTGACGTTGCGACCTTTGTTTCCCAATCGTCTGTTCAGTTGCAGCATCCCGCCGAAACGTTTGTTCTCACCGTAGCTGATGCCATTGTGATCGCGCCTGTTCACCACCACACTGTCGGCCGCCATCTGGGCCAACGATTCGGCTGCCAATGGGTCGCTGGCATGTAGAAACGGGTCTTCGTTATACGATGCCGACTGGTTCCAGCTGCGCCCGTCGTTGGTAGAATAACTCAAACTGGGGCGAAACATGATGTTGGTCAGCGTGTCGGGCGTCCATTCCACTCGCATGTTAGCATTCCAGCTGTTGTTTCGTCCATATTGCTGGTTGACGCTGTTGGAGAACGAGCCCACACGACTGACGAAGTTCTCTGTCGATCTTTTCGTGCCGATGTCACTGTCTGAGTGGTTCCAGCGCACGCTTCCGTCTATTTTCAGCGTGTCTTTCTTTTCGTAGTTCAGGTTCAGCCCCACCATTTTGTTGGCGTTCAGTCCGTTTCTTCCTCTTCTAAAGCCACCCCTTCGCCCAAATCCCATGTCGTTGGTGTTGTTGGCGTTGCCAAAGGTCATGATACGCAGACCGTCTTTAAAATAAGCCGCCATGAGGCGTTCGGCATAGCGGTCTTTGGTTCCCACGGCCAGGTCGACGTTGCTAATCATTCCTTTGTTCATGCCGCGTTTCAAACCAAAGTCGAGCACCGTCTCCTCGTTGCCATCATCAATGCCCGTCACGCGTGCCAGGTCGCTCTTCTCATCGTACGCCCTTATCTTTTCTATCGCGTTGGCGGGCAGGTTCTTCATGGCCGTTTTGGTGTCGCCAACCATGAACTCCTTGCCGTCCACCTTAATCTTTTTCACCTCCTTGCCATTGATGGTAATCTTCCCATCGTCGTCTACCTGTGCGCCCGGAATGCGTCTCACCAGTTCTTCGGCCACCGACCCTTCCGGCGTGCGGTAAGCCGAGGCGTTGTAGATGAAGGTGTCTTTCTTCACCACTACCTTCATGGCTTGTCCCGTGACCTGCGCCTCTTTCAGCATCACGGCATCGGGGCGCATCGCCGTTTGTCCCACCTTCACAGACTCGTTCTTCGTTATGTGGATGTTTTGGAAACTGGTGATGTAGCCAATGCTCGACAGCTTGAGCAGGTACCTGCCGTTGGCGGGAGCCTTCAAGGTGTAGGCGCCATGCTTGTTAGATACGGCTCCGGTGACAAACGTGCTGTCTGTTTTCAACAACTGTACTGTGGCATGCGTCATCGGCTCGTTGGTCTCTTTGTCTACCAGTGTTCCTGTAATCTGTCGTTCTTGTGTCCATGCGGCCATTGACATCATCATCAATGCCAGCAGGGTGAGGAGTTTTCGCTTCATCTGTTTAGTTTCTTTTACCTTTCTCATCGACCTTGTTGTAGTTTCCAGGGCCGAGATACCTTATTATAT
>NZ_ADEG01000110.1 GCF_000177075.1 Hoylesella buccalis ATCC 35310 | reverse complement strand
TAATGATACTAAGCATCCAATATTAGCCGCTTTTGCATGTTCTTCTTGCTTACCTTGTACGGTGGGTGAGAGGTCGGTGAATACGAAAGTAGGAAATAAACACCTATGATTAGTGTTTACCTCCTATTCGATTTGGGTCTTGTCTAACCCTTGATCTGTGCCGTGAATTTCTCCGGAAGTCGGGGCATGGCACCCTTTTGTGTGCACACGTAAGCACTCACTTTCACTGCCAGTTCGTGTGCTTCTCTGATGGGTTTTCCCGACAGGATGGCGGCCGTGAAAGCGCCTGTAAACGAGTCGCCGGCTCCAACGGTGTCGGCAACCTCCACCTTGGGCGTCTCCTGAAAGCTCTTCAACCCCTTTGCAAACACGTAGCTGCCATTCGTTCCGCAAGTCAGTACGAGCATGTCGAGGTTGTATTTGCCGAGAATCAACCAGCATTTGTTCTCAATATCAAGACCTGGATAACCAAAAAGACGGCCGATGGCAACAAGTTCTTCGTCGTTAATTTTCAAAATATTGCATCGTTTGAGCGACGCTTGGATAACCTCTTTGGTGTAGAAGTTGCCACGCAGGTTGATGTCGAAAATCTTCAGACAGTCTTCCGGAGTGGCATCGAGAAACTTCCCAATGGTCGCTCTTGACTGTTCACTGCGCTGGGCCAATGAGCCGAAACAAACGGCACTGCAGTTGTGGGCAGCCGCTTCCACCTCAGGCGTGAAAGGAATGTAATCCCATGCCACGCCGGTCCGGATGTCGTAAGTGGGCACACCGTCAGCATCGAGTTCAACTCCTACCGTTCCCGTAGGGTAGTCCACACGGGGCATGATGTGTTTCAACCCCTTTTCATCCAGTTCTTTTGCGGTTTGGTCGCCTAAGTCGTCATTGCCCAAAGCGCTCACAGCCACAGCCGAATGGCCAAACTGACTGGCATGATAGGCAAAATTGGCGGGGGCACCGCCGAGCTTGGCTCCTTCCGGAAGCACATCCCATAAAGCCTCTCCGAGACCTACAATATAACGTTCCATAGCATTGTTTTTAGTGTTTCACTTGAGTTATATAGGTAAACAGATAAGCCACGCCGATAGCCATAACGCCTACTGCGCCAATCTGACCGATGGCATCGCTGGCAAATCCCATGAGTAACGGGAACACTGTACCACCGAAAAGACCCATGATCATCAGACCACTCACGGCATTTTTCTTCTCGGGCACCGAAAGAAGTGCCTGCGAGAACACGATGGAGAAAATGTTGGAGTTACCATATCCCACTAAGGCGATAGCCGTATAGAGTATTGGCTTGGATGTTCCAACAAGCAGTCCGAGCATGGCCAATGTCATCATCGCGACGCTGATGACAAAGAATGTGCGGCTCTTCATAACCCGCAAAAAATAGCTTCCTGTGAGGCAGCCGATGGTGCGGAAAATAAAATACAGACTCGTGGTAAAGGCGGCCTCATTCAGGGTCATGCCCAACCGCTCCATCAAAATCTTCGGAGCCGTGGTGTTGGTGCCCACATCAATACCCACATGACAAATGATGGCGACAAAACTCAACAGCACGGTTGGTGTGCCGAGCAGTCCGAAGGCTTTCGAAAAATGGCTTGTCACGGTGTCGTTCTCATCGGCATCGAGCGTGTCGGTTTCCTCCTCAATGGGCGTCGAGGCCAACAGCAACGAGGCTATCACACCAACAATCATATAGATGGGGAAAAGTACACGCCAACCCAAGCCGAAGGCCGGAATGGTGGCCAATGCTCCCCACATGGCGATATAGGGTGCCATGAGCGACGCGATGGCCTTCACAAATTGGCCGAAGGTGAGCGTCGCAGCAAGGTTTCCCTTGATGACGGTAGACACTAACGGATTGAGCGAAGTCTGCATCAATGCGTTTCCAATGCCCAAAAGGGAGAAGGAGACGAGCATGACGTAGAAGTTTTCACTGAAAATGGGTAACAACAGCGAGATGCTGGTGACCACAAGCGACAGCAAGACGGTTTTTTTGCGTCCGATTTTGTTCATCAAAACCCCTGTGGGAACAGAGAAAATGAGAAACCAGAAGAATACCAGCGAAGGCAGGATGTTGGCAACCGAGTCGCTCAACGCAAGGTCTTCTTTCACATAGTTGGACGCAATGCCTACTAAGTCGACGAAGCCCATGGCGAAAAAACAGAGCATGACCGGTATCAAAGCGAGTTTATTTGTTTTGCTCATGACGTTGTTTTAAAGTTTAAGATTGATTTAGCATTTGCTGCGCAGCCTTATTATTTCAATTTGTAAATACGTGCCTTGCCACCCTTGACCGTAAGCTGCGTATAGGGTGAGGATGGGAAGACTATGTTAGACATGGCCATTTTCCCATCGGCATCGAACACCTCGATGCTGCTTTTGTCGATGAAGATTTGAAGTGTGTTTATTTTTCCGTAGGTTGGGGCTTTGGTCACCGTCGCAAAATTGCTCGAAAAACTTGTGTCGCCGCTCTTGGTACGATCCATCTCAAAAGTTTCGTTCTTGGCATTATAAGTCATGGTGACCGTTTCTCCCTGACCATTGGACAGCGTGATAACAGTGTTGGCACGCAGCCGGACATCGACGCGACAGGCATCGCTGAGCCGCTTAACAGGCTTCGAAGCAAAGGCATTCATGACTTCCGGACTCGGCTTGACGCTGCAATAGGTCTTTCCCTGATAGCTGAACAGACCGAGATCGCGCGGCAAACCGTTGGCTGAACGATACTGCTTGGTGGGCACATCGTTGGCATACTGCCAGTTGCTCATCCAAGGTATGGCTACATGACGTTCGTCGGGAGCATTGCTGAAAGTGACGGTGGCATAGTGGTCCTTGCCCCAATCCATCCATTTGGTCACCTCCGGAGCATCCTCACACATGAACTTGCGACCGTCGAAAGTACCGACAAAATACTGAGTGGCCGAGCCACCGAAAGGTCCGCCGGGGTTGATGTTGCAGATGAGCAGCCATCGGTTGCCTATTCTCAGCAGGTCGGGGCATTCCCAAACCCCATTGTGGTTGCCGTAACCCTCGCCGAAATCGCTTTCATGCGTCCAGTCCTTCAGGTTTAACGAAGAATAAATCTTCATGTGCTGCCCTTCGGCCAAAATCATGTTCCATTTGCCAATTTCCTCATTCCAGAAAATCTTTGGATCGCGGAAGTCGGGCGTGTTGGACACAATTACCGGATTGCCCGTATATTTCCTAAACGTCTGTCCGTTGTCGGTGCTGTAGGCCAAGCTCTGTGTCTGGCTTTGTCCTGCAGAAGTATACATGACCACAACGGCACCACTGCCAAATCCAGCCGTATTGTTCTTGTCTACAACAGCCGACCCACTGAACACCGTTCCCAGAGCATCTGGCATCACAGCATCGTTCTCGAAGGTCCAGTTCATCAAGTCGCGTGAAGTCGAATGGCCCCACGTCATGTTCTCCCACTGCGATCCGTAGGGGTTGTGCTGAAAGTAGAGATGCCAAACACCGTCCTTATAAAACATCCCGTTTGGGTCGTTCATCCAGCCGTAAAGAGGCGTGTGGTGATAGACAGGACGGAATTTCTCACGATTCTGCATATCAAACGTATCAGCATACTTCATTGCCTTCCAACAGATAAATTCCTTGGTGGCTGTATGTCTGGCCTGTTCGTTAGCATTACCGCGTGAAATGGTGATGTCGAGCAAGATTTCTTTCCCGGCAAACTCATCGAGGTGAAGAGGCACAAAGTAGTCAATCTTGTTCATGGCCAACTTGCAATTAAATTCCTTCACCACCTTTTGGTTCTGAAGAATCCGCACATGGTCGTTCTCGCGGCTTTCCTCTATTGGTAGTAACAAGTATTTTGAGGTGGTAGATACGCGCTGCATCACGTGGTTATCGCTAAGGAAATGGGTGGTCTGCGCGTGCAGGAAACTCAGTGCAAACATCGCCGAAATAGTTAGAATGAAAAGTCGTTTCATATTGTTTTATAGCTGTTTAAGTTGTATGTTACTGGTGTTGACGAAGTCAACCTTTTTTTTGTATAGCATCAAAAATTTCTTTCCTTGATGAATGTAGACATAGTTGAGTTTTCAGTTTTATGGTTTACTGCCAACAAATTTACACTAAAAACTCCGTAATCACATGTAATTATCGTTTATCTATCTATAAATTATGAATTTCTTATTATTGATGATGTAGACTCCTTTGGTCAATCCGTCGGCTGCATTGGCTGCATGAACTTGCTTTTTCATCAGCTTACCCGTTATGGTATATACATCAACGAGCATGTCAGTAACATTACTTAGATTGGCTATACCCGTTGCATCGCCAATGGAGAATACCATAGACTTGGTTTCGTTGGTCTGTGTCAGATATGCGTGAAAAGCTTTGATTGTGGCACCCGGGCCACCCAATCTGAACTCATTGTTAGCGATGCCCCAAAGATTTTCCGCACTCTGCGGAGCATAGACTCCGATAAACTTACCGCCTGATGTTGCAGAAGTGGCTATAATCGTTTTGTCAGTAAATTGTTGTTCATCTGAAGCTTTTGCACCATCAGTAATCAGAGGCATGTTGGCAGCTACACTGCCGGTTATATTGAAACTAACAGTAGTTGTGCCATCGGTAGTTGCTGAAGATACATAGGTAGCAATGTTGGTCGCGCCCAATTCTGCTGCAGTTACTGAAAAAGGCAAACAAACCATGTTGTGTCCCTCAGCCATAGCACGTGTCATGGAAACATGATCAGCAAAGAAATCTTCCGGAGCTTTGAAAGCATAGTTCTCGTTAAGGTTTAATTGATTGGTGCGTCCATTAACGATAACATTAAATTCACCAAAGGCCCAGTCCGCATAAATAAGTATATTGGGATTCACATTACCAAAAGCATTATAGGCATCTTTCAAGACGGTGCCCCGCATATTTATGGAGGTGACGTCAGCAGAGAGCTTAGCCGCCAGCTTTTCAAAGTCGTTATAGTTTACTCGGATCCATTCTCCGTTAGTGTTTTGGCAGTCGCCCTTCATCCATGAACCGGTAAGAGTGAGTTCTCCAGTCAGTGACCCATCGACTATTTCATTCAAGGCAGTACCGTTTACCATAGGAACAGGCTCTGCTACTATGTTGTCGATATACACAGTCTCCTCATCTTCAACATTATCGGTTGATGCCGTAATAGACATCACGCCAGGAAAATCGTTCATGGCTGTATTGGTAGAATAGTCTAAAACTATTTTTTGCCAATCTCCATTGCCTCCATACCATGCCGCTACCTTCTCCCAATATCCTGCAGATTCATCCGTAGGATCGGATATTTCGACATTTACGTTACCATTCCCCGACCGTTTTATCATCATAGAAATACGCCGATTCCCCTTGAGATCTGGCTTTATCCAATCACGGAAAGGAACTTTCACCACTTTTTGACTGTTTGTCATCGTGAATGCGAGACATTTGTCGGAAGTATTGATACCACTCGCATCGGGATTAGTTACCACAGTTGGAACACCGTCATCCCAGCATCCACCTCGACTGCCAAGGTCGTATGACTCTCCATCCCAAAGTGTTGTCTGGGCAAAAACAGTCATGGATGACAACATGAAAAATGAAAATAGAACTTGCTTTTTCATAAAGTTTGGTTTTAATATTGATTGATTTTTATGTCCGTTATGGTCAATCCTTTCTTATCAGAATGACGGAACGGGCAAGGATGCGTGGCCTTTCGATCAGCCTTTTTACATCATTCTCAACTTGGCGTGGGGTGGCCAGTGGGGTGGTCAGAAGGGGGTAGACAACAGTTTGTTGCCGCTTACGATGGAAGTTGATTACGTTCGTGTATTTCAGAAGCGATGATGTGAGGTCATCACTATTGCTGTCGTCGATGCGGCTATAGGACAGGCACGAAGCAGACAAAGTCTGGTGGCATGTGTCGAGCATGCTATCATGAACACATCCAGGCGATTACGCTCTCTTGAAATTTTACTTATTTGTGTCAATCGAGAGAAAAATATTTATTCGTATGATTCGCGGATGAAGTTTTTTCTCTATCTTTGTGAAAACATGCTAACATCTATCACATGAAAAAATCATTACTCCTGCTGTTGTTCCCATTGATCACACTGGGAATCAATGCGAAACAGTATAAACTGGTTTCGCCCAATGGTAAACTTACCGTTACAGTGAATAACGACAAGAATCTTACCTACTCCCTGTCGCTCGATGGGCAACAACTCATTGCTCCATCCCAAATAGCCCTGACCCTTGATCAAGGAAAATCGTTTGGCGAAAACGCTTCTGTACAGTCTGTAAAGACCACTACGAGCCATGGCACCATCAACGCCTTGTTTTACAAAAAGAAGGTTGTTGAGGATTATTATAACCAATTGGCATTGAAATTCAGACAAGGATTCACCTTAATATTTCGAGCATACGATGAGGGTGTAGCCTACAGGTTCGTTTCTGATCGAAAGAAAGAGATTATCGTTAAGGACGAAAAGGCCGAGTTCAACTTTGCCAAGGGTTGGTCGTCGCTGGTACCTTATACAAGTCCCAACGGTAGTTTTGAAGAGCAATTCAACAATTCTTTCGAGAACACCTATACGCAAGGACACCTCTCTCAACTCAAAACGGATAAGTTAGCGTTCTTGCCTATCTTGGTGGAAGCCGACCATGGAGTGAGGATTTGTGTGACGGAAGCCGATCTGGAGAACTATCCCGGCATGTATGTCAACCGCACGAAGGGTCATGCCTTGCGTGGCGTCTTTGCCAAATACCCCAAAGAAGTCAGGCAAGAAGGCCATAACAAGCTGCAACTCTTTGTGAAAAGTCGCGAAAACTACCTTGTCAAGGCCACTGCGAAACAGCAGTTCCCATGGCGCATCATCAATGTGTCTACGGATGATCGCCAGCTTTTGGACAATGACATGGTGTATCGCCTGGCCTCCCCATCACGCATTTCTTCCACAGAGTGGATTAAACCAGGTAAGGTAGCATGGGATTGGTGGAACGACTGGGGACTGTATAAAGTTCCGTTCAAGGCTGGCGTTAACACACAAACCTACAAAGCCTATATAGATTTTGCGAGCAAGCATGGCATCGAGTATGTAATTTTGGACGAAGGGTGGGCCGTCAATCTGCAGGCAGACCTTTTCCAAGTGGTACCTGAAATCGATTTGAAGGGCATTGTTGATTATGCAAAACAAAAGAATGTAGGCATTATCCTGTGGGCAGGCTATTATGCATTTGCACGCGACATGGAGCGAGTTTGCCGCCATTACAGTGACATGGGTGTCAAAGGATTCAAGATTGATTTCATGGATCGCGACGATGCAGCCTGTGTCAATTTCCTCTACGACGCTGCTCGAATGGCTGCTAAATATCGCATGCTGGTGGATTTCCACGGAATCTTCAAACCCACAGGACTGCAAAGAACTTATCCGAACGTCATCAACTTTGAAGGTGTCAAGGGACAAGAGAACACCAAATGGTCGTCCCTGGAATCCTACAATCAAGTGCAATACGACGTACAGATCCCATTCATCCGCATGCTGGCTGGGCAGATGGACTACACGCAGGGTGCCATGTTGAACAGTACCATGGAAACTTATCATGCCTCTAACAGCAATCCCATGAGTCAGGGAACCCGCTGTCATCAGTTGGCCATGTACACCGTATTCTTCTCTCCGCTCAACATGCTTTGTGACAGTCCGACACATTACGAAGAAGAACCCGAATGTACAGAATTCATTGCCAAGATTCCTGTGGTATGGGATCAATCTATAGCCTTGACCAGCAAGGTGGGTGAGTATGTGGCCATGGCGCGCCGAAGCGGTAATACCTGGTATGTCGGCGTTATCAACAACTGGACAGCTCGCGACCTCACAATCGACCTCTCTCCGTTGGGTGATATTCCTACCCGTGCGGAAGCTTATTTTGATGGCGCCAATGCCACCAAGTTCGCGCAAGATTATGTGAGGAAAACTATCAGCATCCCATCCAACAAACAGCTCACCGTGCACCTGGCTCCAGGTGGTGGCTTCACCATGAAAATGAATTAAAGAGTGATTTCTCACAGCGTTCCTTTTCTTAGAGTGTTAGGTTAACTGTGATGACGAGTTGATGAGCACGGCGAATAGTCATGCCTCCCTTGTAAAAATTACAAGATATAATTTTTTCTTCCGAAGCATTTCATTAACTTTGCAGAAACAACATTACAACTCATACTTCTTATTATAAAAATCAATGGATATTACTAAGCGTAACGGCTCAACCGAGCAATATGACAAAGAGAAGATTGCTACGGCCATCAAGAAGAGCTTTATCAGTACGAAACACGAGATAGACGATGCCACCATCTACCAAATGGTACAATCGGTAGAAGATATTGTTTGTACCAACCACATCAAGCAAAACGTGGAGAGTATTCAGGATGAGGTGGAAAAGGCGCTGATGAAAAACGGTTATTACGCCGAAGCAAAGAGTTTTATCCTGTTCAGATGGCAGCGAACCGAGATACGCCGTACCTACAGACGCATCGCCGAGGATTTGCAAGACGCACATATCACAGAGGTATTGAAACACATTGCCGCAGATTTTACAGACAAAGAATATAGTATATTGCTGCTCATTGACAAGTATGCCAGCTTCAGCAAGGCGGGTATGACCGCCACCGAACGCATGGACGCGCTTATCAAGGCTGCGGTAGAGCTTACCACACAAGAGGCTCCAGAATGGGAATTCATTGCGGCCCGACTGCTCAATTACCAACTCAACAAACGCATCGCACGCTTTGAAGACAGTGAGGGACTGATGTCACTGTATGACAAGATGAAGTTCTTGACAGACAGAAACCTATATGGCGCATATATCTTACAACAATACAGCAAAGCCGAAATAGAACAAGCGGCAACATTTATGGATGCCAGTCGCAACCACTTGCTCAACTACTCGGGACTGGAACTGCTCATCAAACGTTATGTGATTCGTAATTTTGATAACAGTCCCATTGAGAGTGTGCAAGAAATGTTCTTGGGAATAGCCTTGCATTTGGCGATGAATGAACCGCAAGACCGCATGACGTGGGTGCAACGCTTTTACAACATGCTGAGCAAGCTACAAGTAACCATGGCAACCCCCACCCTTTCCAATGCGCGCAAACCGTTTCACCAACTGTCAAGTTGTTTCATTGATACCGTTCCCGACAGTTTGGAAGGCATTTACCGAAGCATAGACAACTTTGCGCAAGTGAGCAAGTTTGGCGGTGGTATGGGTCTCTACTTTGGTAAAGTGCGCGCTGCTGGCGGCAGGATAAGAGGCTTCAAGGGTGCCGCAGGTGGCGTTATTCGTTGGATGAAATTAGTAAACGACACGGCCGTTGCCGTCGATCAGTTAGGCGTTAGACAGGGTGCGGTGGCTGTATATTTAGATGTATGGCATAAGGATTTACCCGAATTCCTACAACTTCGCACCAACAATGGCGATGACAGGATGAAGGCACACGACATTTTTCCCGCCATCTGTTACCCCGATTTGTTTTGGAAAATGGCGGAAGAAAACCTCAACCAAGACTGGTATATGTTCTGTCCCAATGAGGTGATGACCGCTAAAGGGTATAACTTGGAAGACTATTATGGTGAGGAATGGGAGAAACGCTATTGGGATTGCGTGGCAGACACCTCCATCTCTCGGCGCATCATGCCCATTAAAGAGATTGTACGTCTTATCCTTCGGTCGGCTGTGGAGACGGGTACTCCCTTCACCTTTAACAGAGACACGGTGAACAGAGCCAACCCCAACCACCACAAAGGCATCATTTACTGCTCTAACCTCTGCACGGAGATAGCACAAAACATGTCGCAGATAGAGGAAGTGTCAAACGAGATACGCACCGAAGAGGGCGACACCGTAGTGGTAAGAACCGTGAAACCAGGCGACTTTGTGGTGTGCAACCTTGCCAGTTTGTCGTTGGGACACCTGAAACTGGAAGACGAAACAGAGATGAAGGAGGTGGTATCAAGTGTGGTAAGAGCCTTGGACAATGTGATAGACCTGAACTTTTACCCTCTTCCTTTCGCAAAAATCACCAATCGCACCTATCGAAGCATTGGCTTGGGCGTGAGTGGTTATCATCATGCGCTGGCCATAAGGGGCATCAAATGGGAAAGCGAAGAGCATCTGTCGTTCGTAGACAAAGTGTTTGAGCGCATCAATCGTCTGGCTATTGAAGCCAGTTCGGACATTGCAAAGCAAAAGGGAAGCTACAAATACTTTGAGGGTAGCGACTGGCAAACAGGCGAGTACTTCACCAAGCGACAATATACATCGCCCCAATGGAAAGCACTTGCCAAGAAAGTAAGTCAGCAGGGCATGCGCAACGCCTACCTCTTAGCCATCGCACCCACCAGCAGTACCAGCATCATCGCAGCCACCACGGCAGGCGTAGACCCTGTGATGAAACGGTTCTTCTTAGAAGAAAAGAAGGGTGCCATGCTGCCTCGAGTAGCTCCAAGCTTATCGGATAAAACCTATTGGGTGTACAAAAGCGCATACCTGATAGACCAATCGTGGAGCATGAGAGCGGCGGGAATAAGACAGAAACACATTGACCAAGCACAAAGTGTCAACCTATACATCACCAATAATTATACCATGCGGCAACTGTTGGGACTGTACACCTTGGCTTGGCACTGTGGTGTGAAAACTATCTACTATATCCGAAGTAAATCGTTAGAGGTGGAAGAGTGTGAAAGCTGCGCCTCATAAGACCGATAAAGATTGATGTGATAACAAGTTGATGAGGTAAAAAACAGACTATCAACTCGTAAACTTGTAAACTATCAACTCGTAAACTCATAAACTTAAAAACTCATAAACTAAAAAACATGACACAATTAAAGCGCAATTCGCTATTCAATCCAAACGGAGATACAGACCTACGATTGAGAAGGATGATTGGGGGAAACACCACCAACCTCAATGATTTCAACAACATGAAATACCAATGGGCAAGCGACTGGTACAGGCAAGCCATGAACAACTTTTGGATTCCTGAAGAAATCAACCTCACCCAAGACACAAAAGACTATCCACGACTGGACAAAGCCGAGCGCACTGCCTACGACAAGATATTGAGTTTCTTGGTTTTTCTTGACTCCCTGCAAAGCAACAACCTGCCTTCGCTGTGCGAATACATCACAGCCAACGAGGTAAACCTATGCCTGCACATACAGGCTTTTCAAGAGTGCGTGCACAGTCAGAGTTACAGTTACATGCTCGACACGATATGCAGCCCCGAGCAACGCAATGACATTCTGTATCAATGGAAAACAGATGAGCATCTGTTAAGGCGCAACACCTTCATCGGAAATTGCTATAATGAGTTTCATGAAAAGCAAGATTTGTATGCACTGATGAAGACCTGTATTGCCAATTTCATCTTGGAAGGCATCTACTTTTACAGTGGTTTTATGTTTTTCTACAATCTCAGTCGCAACGGAAAGATGTCTGGGTCGGCGCAAGAGATACGCTACATCAACCGTGACGAGAACACTCACCTGTGGTTGTTCAGAAACATTATCAAAGAATTGAAAAAAGAAGAGCCCGAAATGTTTACGCCCGAAAAGGTGAAAGTGTACGAAGAGATGATGCGAGAGGGCGTTCGTCAGGAGATTGCATGGGGACAATACGTGATTGGAAACGACATTCAAGGGCTCAATGCGCAAATGGTGACAGACTACATTCACTATCTGGGAAACCTGCGTTGGCACAGCTTGGGCTTTGATTATCTGTATGAGGACAATCAAAAAGAACCCGAAGACATGAAATGGGTAGCGCAATATTCTGACCCGAACATGGTAAAGACCGACTTCTTTGAGGCGAAAAGTACGGCATACGCTAAGAGTACAGCCATTGAAGACGACCTATAAGTGCGAATAAACATGCTCAGTATTGCCGTTATTGGTGGTGGACGTTGCAATATCACAAACTCGTTCGCACAAGATTATGTGAAGAAAAACCATCAGCATCCCATCCAACAAACAGCTCACCGTGCACCTGGCTCCAGGTGGTGGCTTCACCATGAAAATGAATTAAAGAGTGATCTCTCACAGCGTTCCTTTTCTTAGAGTGTTAGACAAACTTTGATGACAAACACGGCGAATAATCGTGTCCCTACGGGTGAGCGGAACGTGATGAGTTATGCCATAACCTGAAGGGCGCAAAAGCGTTAGACAGCCATTGCGTTATGCTTGCTTTTGCCCTTGTTTGGTGTACACCTTATTATATGATAGCCCAGGGTGATGCCCTGGGCTATATGCTTATGGGTTTTCAGCCCGATTTAGTTTGTATAATACCGTTTGATTTTTACAGCTGAACAGCTGTTTGATTACTGCAACCTTTATTCCTGTTCAATTTCAGCACCAAGTCGCAGCGTGTTGCCAAGGTCGGCCAGCTTGACCCAATAATTGGATTTGCTCAATCCCGAAAGTGACTCCAGAAGTTCAAACAGGTCGTGACTGCGATATTGTGAGTAGTATTTCATCTAGATTCTTGAATGTTTTAACATCCAAAGGTAGTCATTTTGGGCGAATTGACTAAATTTTATACAACATAAATAGTTAATTGTCAGATAGTTATAGTTAATTAGCAGACCCTAATTAATTATTTGATTTTTTCACCGAAGGGTATCTTTTATTTTTTCCTTATAAATACAAAAAATGAGATAACGACAAAGAATAGCGCATAGGCTATGTTTACGTATTCGCCTTTCGAAAAGTTTATTATCCCGCTATAAAAACAATAGTTTAATCTCCACACTGTACTATAGGGTATAAGGTAGATATAATCTTTATTTTGAGCAATAATACAAAAAATCGTCATGAGGCTAGCAAACCCAATGGGTAAAACAAAACTCTTAAAAATCAAACTAAGATAATATTGTATAAATGAAACAGCAGAAAGTGCTATAAACAAATACGAAAAATAAGAAGCTATTAGGTTATTAACATTATAACTGGAGAATTCATATCCAGGTAATAACTTATCCAGAGCAAAACCAGACAGGAGGAAAGTAAGATAACCTATAAGGAAAGAAATAAAGTTAATCTCTAAAAGGAAGACTATTTTGCTCGAATAAATTGTCAGCTTGCTAATTGGTCTTGTAAAAAGAAGTCTAAATCCATAATTCTTATATTCTACATCGCATAAAGAATAACTCAAAATGGCTGCAA
The DNA here is from genome assembly GCF_000177075.1 of Hoylesella buccalis ATCC 35310. Taxonomy (GTDB): domain Bacteria; phylum Bacteroidota; class Bacteroidia; order Bacteroidales; family Bacteroidaceae; genus Prevotella; species Prevotella buccalis. The sequence continues at coordinate 42,494 of NZ_ADEG01000110.1, read as the reverse complement.
GAATTGGATAAAGCAGAGCATAGAAGTCGAAGATGTATCTACCCAATACCCATACCCAAGGATTATAATCAATAGTTATTGCCGGATTATAGATATCATCAGCATGTTTATGCAAAACATATATATCGATGCATAAAGTCATGAACAAAGGAAATAGCAAGAAAAGCCAAATGGCACTATTAAATCTTAATTTATAGTGTTCACTTTTAAGAATAGTAAAGAACGATATAGGTTTCATAAGTCGGTTTTTATTAGATGAAGGAATACAGACTCCAAATTTTCTTGGTATGTATCTGCAAATAAAATTTGAATGTGGTTTTGTTGCATTAATTTTTTAAAACTGTCAAAGGAACCATCTTGCTCTATTTCTATAATAAGCGTTCCATCAGAGATCCTTTTTGTGGGAATCAAGTGTTCTTTACATATCTTCATGCATCGTTCCGGTTGGTCCGTATGTATTAAATAAGATTGCTTTTTCTGATTGAGTAGACTATTAATTTCTCCTTGAAACAATAATCTTTTATTATTTAATATTCCGATGTGTGTGCATATTTTCTCCATTTCAGCTAAGATATGTCCTGAAATGAAAATAGTTTTTCCTTTACTTTTAAGTTTGAGCATTAGCTCTCTCATTTCAAAAACACCTTGAGGATCTAGTCCATTGAGTGGTTCGTCAAGAATGAGTAATTTAGGATTATGAAACATTGCCATCGCAATTCCCAAGCGTTGTTTCATTCCTGTAGAATATTTTCTAACTTTTTTGTCTTTATCTTTAGTCAAATTCACAAGCTCTAGAACCTCTTGAATGCGTTTTTGTCCACAATGATATAGTATATCCAAATAGTTTAGATTCTCATAGGCACTCAAATCTGCATAGAAGAATGGATGTTCAATCAAGCATCCTATATTTTGAAGGATATGCAATCTGTTGGAATGAAATTCTTTTTTATTGAAAAATACCGTATTTATTTTAGTTTGCTCCAATCCTAAAAGTATCTTTATCGTTGTTGATTTACCCTCTCCATTTTTGCCTAAGTATCCATAAATGGAACCTTCTGGAATCTTCAAGTTAATGTCTTCTAATACAGAATGATTTCTGTAGTTAAAAGTGAGATGGCTAGTTTCAAGTATATTCATAATCAACACTTTCTTTTAAAATTATTCGTATTTAAATGATTTAATATAATCCTGTAGCTCTTCTTTAGAACTATTTGATATTCTATACCCGTTGGCGAAATTAATTGAAGTTGATAAACATGAATAAAAAGTTGCACATGTCGTTAATTTTTAGTAACTTAGTAGTATTCAAAACGTTAAGTTTAAACCATCGTATGCACAACCTTTATACAAAATTCGTCAAAATACTTGAGATATGCAAGCAATTCTCTGAAAATCTCGTCAATGAATCGGGTAATGTTCCACGTCGTGGTCCAGTTCCTAAGTTTTCGGACTTGGAAGTGGTAGCATTATCCCTGACGGCAGAGGCAGAGAGCATTGATAGCGAGAAGAGGCTGTTCGACTATAAATTGCAAGAGTACAAGGACCACATTCCCAATCTCATATCAAGGAGATAATTCAATGACCGCAGAAAGGAAGCAGCTGGCTTGTGTGAGGAACTGCGCAAGAGAATAGCCATGGAAATGGATGGCGGAGAGGAGCAGTTCTTTGTTGACTCCAAGCCAATAGAGGTCTGTAGGGTAGCAAGAGGAAAACGTCGTAAGATGGGACGTACCGGCGATTTCTCGCAAGCTCCCGACTTCGGTTTTGTGCTTCGCAGAATACATATTATTTTGGCTATAAGTTACACGCTCTCTGTGGCTTAAGCGGAGTTATCCATTCCTACGATCTGTCAAAGGCAAGTATGGCTGACCTCCGTTATATGAAAGATGTAAAACATACTTATCACGACTGTAGCATCTATGGCGACAAGGGATATGTTGGAGCTGACGTACAGCTTGACTTGTTCGAAACTGCACACATAAGACTGGAGTGTCCATATCAGCACAACCAAAAGGACTGGAAACCGACATTCATTCCGTTTGCAAAGGCAAGAAAAAGGATTGAAACACTATTCTCGCAACTTACAGATCAATTCTTGGTCATCAGAAATTATGCGAAAATAACGAATGGTTTGTTTGTAAGAATCATTGGCAAAATTAGTGCACTGACCTTTCTGCAATATGTAAACTTCATTAACAACAAGCCCTTTGGCAAAATGAAGTATGCACTAAATTAATTCCGCCAACGGGTTAAAAGATATATGGTAAAGAGAGAATCTAGGCCGTTTCATGGTAGATCAGATAGTTATGAATTGCAGAACAGAGAAATACTGTTAAATTATTGCGTTTAAGACCGTTTTCCTATTTAGAAACGAGGTTATTTAAAATAAAAGTAGTAACATTGCAATTGATAACATATTATTATTAAGATAAAATATCTCAATTTTATGAACAATATATTATCAGTATTAGAGAACTATACGCTTGACAATGCGGATGACATTGCCAAGGCTATGGCTAATGACTTCAGAAAACGAAGAATAGAGAAGAATCTGACACGTGAACAAGTGGCAGAGAAAGCTAATGTGGCAGTAAGCAACATTGTGAGGTTTGAGCAGAAAGGACTTATCTCGCTCAAGAATCTCATTGGCATTGCCATGGCATTGGAATATACTACAGAAGTCAAAAACATCTTTGCTGAGCCAAAATATTCCACTATGGAGGAGTTGACTCAGATACGAAAGAATAGTGGTAAGACAAGAGCACATAAGGTATGAAGAAAATAGATCGACTGACGGTAAAATATCACAATGAAACAGTAGGCGTAATATCGCTTACACCCGATGACAAGCGACTGACATTTGAATACAATCCTCGTTGGCTTGCCGAAGGATTCAGCATATCCCCTTTGGAGTTGCCTTTGAAGCCAGGACTGTTCCTTGCAAATCCAACACCGCTTTACGGCAACTTCGGCATATTCGAGGATAGCCTTCCTGATGGTTACGGGCGATACTTGCTGCACAAGGCTCTCCTTCGCGAAGGTATTGATGACAGAAAACTTTCTGCCATTGACCGATTGAGTATTGTAGGTGGTAGCGGTATGGGGGCTTTGACGTATCAGCCAGAGACGATTATAGGTAAAGAAAATGAAATCTCTGACTTCGACCTTCTTCAGGAGAAGGCATTAGAAGTGCTCAATGAGCAGCAAGATACAGATGCTGGTCTTTTGCTCTACAACAGTGGTAACAGTGGAGGTTGTCGTCCGAAAGCTGTTTTCTCGGACGCAGAAGGACATTGGCTTGTCAAGTTCCGACACACCTACGATCCTAAGGATATGGGTATGAATGAATATCATTATAACGAGGTTGCTCGCAGTTGTGGTATTGATGTGCCGGATTTCAAACTAACCAATGGCAAGTATTTCACCACGAGACGCTTTGATCTATCAGCAGAAGGCGAACGCATACATACTGCAACAGCAGGAGGCTTGCTTTGTCTCTCGCTCTCAAATCCAGTACTCGACTATAGCAACTTGTTGGCATTGACTGGTTATCTTACCCAGGATGCAAAGTATGTTGAAGAGATGTATCGCCGTATGGTGTTCAACTATCTTACCGACAACAAGGATGACCATTGCAAGAACTTCAGTTTCCTGGTTCGTAAGGAGACAAATGGGAAATACGTATGGCATCTTGCACCAGCATATGACCTGACGCTTTGCACGGAGGGTTATAATGGACAGCATGCCACATCTGTCAACAACACCGGCTACCCTACACTCCAAGACTTCATTGCAGTAGGCTCCAAGATAAAGATGAGCGAGAAACGCTGCCGCGAAATCTTTGATGAGGTGTACCAGAACTGTGGTGATCTTCTGCTGAACAATGTGCCAATGAAATAGTGATTCAGCTCTAACTTCAGTAAAAAGAAGTATTGCTGTCCGGTAAAATGTGTACCTTTGTTCATAGTTACTTGAATTTATTTTAGAAAAAACAAAGGTAAGGCTGGTTCTATAAATTAGCTTTGTTAGATTTTGAGCTTAATTTTGATGACTGTGTGCGGTGGTAATTTATAGAACCTGCCGTAACTATAAGGGCTGAATTCCATGCGAAGAATCCAGCCCTATTTTTATGCTCAAAAAAGTTTTAGCGGACAGTAATAAATTTTTTCATGATTTTTCTGTATGATGATGATTTCGTGTATTCATTTTCTTCATGAACGCCGGGTGTGTTTTTTCATTCCGGCGCTCTGTTAGGTTAATCGTTAGAACGATGAAACGCCTTTTCAAGCAAAAAGCCCTGCCAATCTTTCAACAGACTAACAGGGCTTTTGTAGCGGGAACCGGGATTGAACCGGTGACCTCATGATTATGAATCATGCGCTCTAACCAGCTGAGCTATCCCGCCATATCACTCATTTGCGGCTGCAAAGATACTACAATCTTTTTAAATACACAATAAAAATATATTTTTTTATTCCGTTACAATATATTTTGTTATATTTGTACGTATTACATCATTATCACCAAGAAACTATTCAACATGCCCAAACAACAAGTCAAGATAGAGAGAGAGTTAAAGTCTAATTCGCAAAGTATCATCTGGAATCTGATTAGTGAGCCAGATCAGTTGGCTCGATGGCTGGCCGATGACATACAGAAACAAGGTGACCTATTGAATTTCAGATGGGGTGAACTTTATGCGCATCATGAAACACGGCAAGCTAAAGTTGTCGCTAAGGTAAAATTTCATTACCTGCGTTTCAGATGGTTGGATGAGGAAGACGCGAATGCGTACGTGGAGCTGCGCATGGAAAAGTGCGACATTACTGACGATTACATTCTTGTGATTACCGATTTTGCCGATGATGACGATGTAGACACCTTGAAAGATTTGTGGGAGGACAACTTGTTGCGTTTGCGACAGTTCAGTGGTCTTTAAGCAGGCGGTTGGCTCCCTCATGTTTCGCAAACTGTAGGGGCGTAATTGAGCACGTTCCATTCTCCCGTAGGGGCGTGATTTATCACGTTCCGCCCGCCACACAGCGCGCATAAAAAACGGCGTGATTATTCGCTGGACTCATCAACTTGTCATCTCCTTTTCGTTCCCAACCCATTTTTCCCAATATGCGGACGTGATGAATCACGCCCCTACGGTTTGTCCGCAAAAATGACAATAAAAACCCTCCTGTAAAATGTTGAAATAGAAAAGAAAAATAGGCAAATGCACTACAAACCTCACTTGCCGAACAAGAAAAGCGGCTTATTGGCGACAAAAGCATTGCTTTGTGAAGGCAAACTCCATGCCTTTTTCCTCTTATAAGCATGACTTTAGGTCATCAAACGTATCCTTTTTACGGCCAAAATGCGGTTTATAACGTGAAAAACCATGAATAAAACATGCTATGAAGAACTGTGATAGTCGCAATAACTTGACAGATAAGGAGATGTGGTTTTTGCGTATATTTTCAATATTTGCAAGCACTTGGCAGGTTGCTGACAAATAAACAAAACATGAGAGGGTACTTGTCAAGAAAATTGATAACTTCTTACCCGTTGTTGTTGCTCAAACGTACCATGATAAATCACGCCTCTACGCTCCATCGTTCATCGTAAATGTAGATGTGCAAGTGCGCATTCCAAACTGGCATTACACGGCTCTTTCGTTGTAAAAGAATGAGATGTCATTGTAGTTCTTTGTTTGTGAGCAGGATGCCTTGTTCGTTTAGTTTGTAATTTCAAGGCAGTAGTAAGCAAAGGGTGACTGTTTTTTTTGCAGTGTGGTTTATTGTTAGTTGCGTTAAATTCTGAGAAAAATAATGATACTTTTATTTTGACCTTATCTAATTTTTGTTTATTTTTGTTGCGTGATAGCCATATATAGCCATCATGATACAATAACCATTGAAGCTAATCAATAAAAAACAAGAAAAGGTAACCATTTTATTGTGAGAAAACACCCTTTATTCAATTTATAGTTAATTCATTAATACAAACAAGAAGCATGATTAAAAAAGAGTATGCATTCAGGCTTTCCATGAGGGCTTGCTTGGCAGTTTTGTTCATGTTGGTATCATTATCGTTGCATGCACAAAATTCTACTGTAAAAGGTACCGTTGTTGATAACTTAGGCGAGCCGGTTATCGGTGCAACAGTTAAGGTCAAGGGATCCAATGTCAGTACCATTACAGACATTGATGGGCACTACGCCATCGTGTGTCCGTCCCATTCTACCTTGGAGTTCTCCTATGTAGGTACCCGGACGTTGAGTGTGTCTACGGATGGCAAAAGCACCATCGACGTCACACTGGAGAATGAATCGCAGGCCATCGACGAGGTGGTGGTGACGGCATTGGGCATCAAGCGACAATCGCGCTCGCTGGGATATTCCACAACGAAAGTCGGTGGAGAGGACTTCCAGTTGGCCCGTGACCCAAACATCGGAAATGCCCTATCCGGTAAAATCGCCGGTGTGAACGTAGCCGGCAACGGTACGGGATCTACTGGTACATCGCGTGTAATCATTCGTGGCAATGCCTCGTTGACAGGCAACAACATGCCGCTGTATGTGGTTGATGGCGTGCCTTTCGACAACACCAACCAGGGCTCTGCAGGAATGTGGGGCGGCATGGACACGGGTGATGGCTTGAACAACATCAATGCCGATGACATTGAGAGTATTCAGGTGCTCAAAGGCGCCGCTGCATCCGCCCTTTACGGCTACCGGGGAGGTAATGGAGCAATCCTGATTACGACCAAAAGCGGCAAGAAAAACCAGCCTGTCACCGTGGAGCTGAACGAGAACCTCACGGTCAACAGCATTTACGACTATCGCGACTGGCAGGATGTGTATGGCCTGGGGCTCAATGGCATTAAGCCTACTGACGTGAAGGCTGCCCAGGAGGGCGAAAGCAATAGCTGGGGTGCCATGATGGACGGATCGGAAGCCACCAACTTTTTAGGGAATACCTATAAATACAGTCCGGTAGACAACTGGAAGAATTTCTATGGCACGGGTGTCACCTCGAACACCTCTGCCGCGGTGTCGGGATCAGCACAGAACGTCATCTATCGTTTTGGAGCCTCCTTTAACAAGGAGAAGAGCATTCTGCCGAATGCCGGCAACAGACAGCTGGGCTTCAACATGAACACCACCTACGACATCTTCAAGAACCTGCATCTGACGGTTACCGCCAACTACACCTTTGACAAGTCAAACGGCCGGTCTAATCTCTCTGACGGGAATGGCAACACCAACGCAGCCTTGCTTTACCGAGGCAACTCGTTTGACATCACCTGGATGGAAGGAACTGAGAAGGGATGGGGTACCACTCTGGAAGGCAAGGAGATGATTGGTGGAACCAATGTCTACTTCAACAACCCCTACTGGCTGCAGTACCGCAAGACCAATGACTTGCGACGCGAACGTCTGGTGGGTTCGGTCAATTTGAGATGGGACGTCACCGACTGGCTGTATCTACAGGGAGCAGTCCAGCGCGACGGCTACAGCATAGAGTTCAAGCAGGTGCAGCCTATAGGAGCCGCTGCCGACCCCAAAGGATGGATGACAGAAAACGAGAAGAACTTCTATGAAAACAACTTTAACTTCCTGCTGGGCTTAAACAAGGCATTTGGCGACTGGTCGCTTGGAGCTACATTCGGGGGTAACAAACAGTTTAACAACACCCGCCAGTATATCGTGACCGATGGAGGACGCCCCTTCATTGTTAATGGACTGTGGTCCATGAACAACTTGGACGACAAGCGTCCGGCAAAGGCACATATCCGCTACCAGGTGAACTCACTTTACGGCACGGCCGACCTGGGATGGAAGAATCAACTATTCCTGAATCTGACGGCACGCAACGACTGGTTCTCCACACTAGCCGACGACAGCAACAGCCATTTCTATCCATCAGCCACCCTCTCATGGGTGTTCACCGATACGTTCCGCGAGCAGCTGCCCGAGGCGTTCGACTTCGGTAAGTTCCGCGTCGGCATGGCGTCAGCATCGAATGGAACATCTGCCTATCAGAACCTTTTGCTTTATCAGCTGCGCAACTATAAGGTGAACGGTCAGTCCACGGCTACCCAGAACAATGGCAACAAGTTGCCCAACAATACCCTGAAGCCCGTACACATCTCAGAGTTTGAGGCCGGTCTGAACCTTTCATTCTTCCAGAGCCGCCTGAACTTTGACATGGCTTATTATGTCAAGAAGACCACCGACGACATCGCGACGGTATCTACCTCCTCAGCCTCGGGATATGGCTCAAAGGTCATCAATGCCGGCAAGATGAAGAACAATGGCTTCGAGTTCATGGTTGACGCCTATCCCGTAAGGAACAAGGACTTCCAATGGAATACGACACTCAATTTTGCCTACAACAACTCCAATGTGGAGTTTCTGGGCGATGGTGTAGACCGCCTTTCCATCGACGGTGCCCAGAGCCGCAACGGCAATGTGTACATCTATAATGTGGTAGGCAGCCCCTACGGCGAGATCATCGGTAACAAATACAAGAGAAACGAGCAAGGACAGCTGCTCTTGAAGAAGGGACTCCCACAGGCCGGAGAGCAGACAAGCCTTGGCAATGGCGTGTACAGCTGGACAGGTGGTTGGCACAACACGTTCACCTACAAGGACTTCACTCTGGGATTCTTGCTGGATGCCAAGTTCGGTGCCAAGATTTTCTCGGGTACCAACTATATGCTTTACTACTATGGCATGCACAAGGAAACCCTGAATGGGCGTACCAAGGAAAACCCCATTGGCAAAATCGTGGCAGCTGGTATCGACGAAGAAACAGGCAAGGCCAATGCAACGGCCGTCTCCTCGCAGGATTACTATCGTGCCATCACGAGAGCAAACATCGCAGAGGAGTTTGTTTACGACGCAAGCTACATCAAGCTGCGTGAGCTTTCATTGGGCTACACTTTCCCGAAGGCCATGCTCAGCCGCGTGAAGTTTGTCAAGGGACTGAGCTTCTCTATCGTTGCACGTAATCTCTGGACTATCATGAAGCATACGCCGAACATCGATCCGGAGTCTGCACTAAATGCGTCGAACGGACAGGGACTTGAGCTCAACGGCTATCCCGCAACCCGTAATGTTGGTTTCAACTTGAATGTAAAGTTCTAATTTTTTTTAATCGAGATTGAATATGAAAAAGATAAAATATATTGCATTAGCATCAGTGTTCTCTTTGGGCATGACAAGTTGTGGCGATTTCGGTGATCTAAACATCGACCCAGAACACTTGAACGAGGCTAACGTCCCCTTTGAGATGGTCTTCTCCAATGCCCAGCACCAGGCTTTAGGGTCCGACTGGGACATGTGGCGCACAGGCTGTATTTACTCAGCCCAGTGGACGCAGCAGCTGACCTCTATTGACTGGTGGGACGGCTACGGCCGGTACAACTATAGCGATGGCTACTCGGCATCTTTCTGGGATACCTTCAGCGGCGACCGTGGCGCCATGCGTGACGTGACTACCTGCTACGACAAGTGGAAAGATCAGAAGGGGTTGGAGATAGATTGGAACATGGCTCGCGTAATGCGCATCTATGCCTTCGCAAAGATGTCTGACCTGTACGGCGACATTCCATACGCCGAGGCCGGACGCCCCAAAGAGTTCTCGTATCCCAAGTACGACTCGCAGGAGAGTATGTACAAGGAGATGCTGAAGGAACTCGATGAGGCTCAGGCCAAGCTGGCTAGCGGAAAAGCAGCAATGGGTGTGCAGGACCTGTACTATAAAGGTGATGCTGCGCAGTGGAAGAAATTCGCCAACTCGCTGATGCTTCGCCTGGCCATGCGACTTGTAAAGGTTGACCCGACAACGGCTAAGACCTATGCTGCGAAAGCTTACGCCAATGGTGTTATCACAGACGTAGCCGACAATGCCAAGCTGGACCATGCAGGTGGCGTGACAACTAACGACTCTTCTGAGCCTTTTGCAAAAATCAACGCAAGCGAGGACAGGGAGTTCTTCTTGAGCAAGACTTTTGTTGACATGCTTAAGCAGGCCAACGATCCACGCTTGTCGCTCATTGGAACCACTGTGAGCAAGAAAGACCTGATCTCCGTGCAGGATGGTTGGCAGGAAGATGATTTTGGTGATATGACGGCCGAGAAACAAGAAGGAATCCTTTCTGGAGGATACAGTCTGAACCCCACCAGTCCCTACGCTATAGCAAAGGTTGACCCACGGTTCGGGAGAACACCTGAGAACATTGTGGAGTACAAGGAGAGGAAAGCCGATGACGGAAGCGTGAAGAAAGAGCCAGTTTATTGGTACTCGCGTTACACGCGCTATTTCTCAATCCCTAACCGGTATACCTACGGTGATCCGACTGCGCCTACATTCATCATCACGGCCGCACAGACCAACTTCTTGTTGGCAGAGGCTGCCATCCGTGGATATATTAGTGGTGACGCAAAGACTTTCTACGAGAATGGTGTGAAGGCTGCATTTAAGCAGTTCACCCAGTTCCCCAATGCCGGCAAGGTGTACAACAAGTATCTACCGGAAGGCGCTGTTGAGAAGTACCTCAAGGAGAATCCGTTCGACGTAGCTAAAGCTTTGGAGCAGATCAACACACAGTACTACATCACAACCTTCGGCGATCCTCACGAGGTGTTTGCCAACTGGCGTCGTTCGGGCTTCCCTGTGCTGACACCAGCCGCGATGGCCAAGCAGGACGGACAGTGTGCAACCGATGGTTCTATACCACGCCGCTTCCGCTATCCTTCTTCAGAGTCACAGGTCAACAAGGCCAACTACGATGCTGCTGTTAGTCGACAGGGTGGTGATACGTTCAGCACTCGAGTGTGGTGGGATAAATAGTAAAACCATTATATGTCCAAATAAAAATCCAGGCCAGCACAGTGCTAGCCTGGATTTTTATTTGAAGTATGAGTCATTTTGCAGGCTGTGTTTGTGTTAAATGTACAATTGCTCAAATTACAGACTGGTTTAATTTGGGATATTCAAGGAATTTATACACCATCGCCATGCAGTCTGAAGCGCAGTGAGTACTGCCGTGAAGCAACTCCATGAGGAATAGGAGATTGTATAATGTGTATCGAGTAGGAGGTTAACACTAATTTTGGTATTTATCTCTTACTTTCGTGCTTACTGACTTCTTATACTACCATACGTGCAGTTCGGCATATAGCGGTTTCGTTCCTTCCTTTCACACTATGCGTAGCAAGTTGTACTTAGCTAGCCGTTCTAATTTCATCACTTCTATCTTATAATTGGATTTATTGCTGCATGCTTCAAGGCGTCATCATGCTTAAAAAAGCGAAAAACGGAGTATATCTTATTTTTTTATGCTATTTTTGCACATTGTTCGTACACGTGTACAACATATCAAGGGCATAGATGTTTCGTATCAAGAAATTAGATTTATTCATCGCCAAGCAATTTGGGCTGCTGTTTGCCGGAACCTTCTTCATCTGTCAGTTTGTGCTGATGATGCAGTTCTTGTGGAGGTATGTCGACGTGCTCATCGGTAAAGGACTGTCCATGGAGGTCATGGCACAGTTCTTTTGGTACATGGGCTTGTTTTTGGTTCCACAGGCTTTGCCACTGGCCATCTTGCTGGCGTCCCTCATCACGTTTGGCAATTTAGGCGAGAGCAGTGAGCTCACGGCCATCAAGTCGGCGGGCATATCAACCATGCGAACCTTTCGCTCGCTCATCGTCATCTCGGTTGTGGTTTGCTTTTGTTCTTTTTATTTTCAAAACTATGTAGGCCCCAGCGCAAACATGAAGATGGCGCAGCTGATGATTTCGATGTCGCAGAAGAATCCGGAGCTTGAGATTCCTGAAGGCATCTTCTACGACGGCATCCCCAACAGCAATCTTTACGTGCAAAAAAAAGACATGGATACCGGCAAGTTGTACGGCATCATGATTTACAGGATGACGGGCAGCTATGAGGATCAGGCCATTATTCTGGCCGATTCGGGTATGCTCCAGACTACGGCCGACAAGAAGCACCTGCTGCTGACCCTGTGGAGTGGCGAATGGTTTGAGAACATGCAGTCGCAGGAACTGGGCGCCAGTGCCAGCATTCCTTACCGCAGAGAAACCTTTGCCGACAAACGAATCGTGCTCGACTACGATGGCGATTTCAACATGACCGATGCCGCTGCGCTGTCCAACAACGCCAAGGCAAAAAGTTTGTCACAACTCACTTCGGGCATCGACTCGCTTAGTATGACATACGACAGCGTGGGGCGCAGCATCTATGACGATGCGCAACGAATGTATTACCGCATTCCGAAAGTCAATAAAAGAGATTCGCTGGCCGCTGTGAAATTAGCGCAAGGCAAAACATACCATTTTGACTCGATATACAACAAATTAACCAAAGACCAGAAATTGAGCGCGGTGAACATGGCACTCAGTTCTGTTCAGTCGGAGGTAACCGAGCTTAATTTCAGAAGCATGATTACCAGTGATGGCGACCGATTGCTCCGGGAGCATTATATTGAGATGATTAACAAGTTTACGCTGGCCTTGACGTGCATCATCTTCTTTTTCATTGGCGCACCGCTGGGCGCCATCATCCGTAAAGGCGGTCTGGGTATCCCCGTGATTGTGTCGGTGCTGGTCTTCATAGTGTATTACCTGCTTGACAACACGGGTTACCGAATGGCGCGTGGCGACATGTGGACGGTAGAATTCGGCAAGGGTCTGGCCCCTGCGGTGCTCATCCCCTTGGCGAGCTTTGTTACATACAAGGCCAACCGCGACTCCATGGTGTTCAACATCGATCAGTGGAAAGCCGTTATCATGAAAGCGCTGGGCTGGCGAACCAAGCGCCATGTATACGGCAAGGAGGTGATTATCGAAGATCCCAACTATCTCGCAGACAGGCAATTGTTGCTAAACATGAACGACGACATCAGACGATATGTCGAGGAACATCGGTTGAAATCGCTGCCCAACGTGGTGCAGGTGTTCTTTAGATACCAGCCTGACCACGAGGTGGAACGCATCAGCGATGAGCTTGAAAAAGTGATAGATGACCTCACGAACACCCGCGATAAAGTGATTTTGAACGAGCTGAACAACTATCCCGTGCTGGCTGTAAAGGCCCACACGCGTCCCTTCGAGCGCAAGTGGCTGAACATCGTTTCGGCCATCATCATCCCGTTGGGACTGTTCTTCTACCTAAGAATGTGGCGATTTAGGATTCGGTTGCTGCGCGATCTCAGACAAATCGTACAGACAAATGAAAAAGTGACGGAGCAAATTACGAAAATAGTACATTCAAAATAACACCTCTTTATATATAGCTATATACGAATATGGAAAACTTTAAACTGGCCAGCATCGAGGATGCGCTCAAAGATTTTAAGGAAGGTAAGTTCGTCATCGTTGTGGACGATGAAGACAGAGAGAACGAAGGCGATCTCATTATCGCAGCTGAGAAGATTACTCCCGAGAAGGTGAACTTCATGCTGAAACACGCCCGCGGCGTGCTTTGCGCCCCCATCACGCTGTCCCGATGCGAGGAATTGGATCTTCCGCATCAGGTGACGGACAATACATCAGTGCTGGGAACCCCATTTACGGTGACCGTAGACAAACTGGAAGGATGCACGACGGGTGTTTCGGCTCATGACAGGGCAGCCACCATCCTCGCACTCGCAGACCCAACATCCACCCCACAGACATTTGGAAGGCCGGGACACATCAACCCACTGTATGCGCAAGACAATGGTGTGTTGAGGCGAAGTGGGCATACAGAGGCTGCCGTAGACCTGTGCCGATTGGCCGGACTTTACCCCGCCGGTGCCCTGATGGAAATCATGAACGAAGATGGCTCTATGGCTCGCATGCCCGAATTGCAAAAGTTGGCCACGGAGTGGGGAATGAAAATCATCACCATCGCTGATCTCATCGCCTACAGACTGGAGAAGGAATCGATTATAGAAGTAGGCGACGAGGTAGACATGCCCACCCGATACGGGCATTTTCACCTCATACCTTTCAGGCAACAGAGCAACGGCTTGGAACACATGGCCTTGGTGAAAGGCAAGTGGGAACGGGACGAACCGGTGCTGGTTCGCGTGCACTCGTCTTGTGCCACGGGCGATACTCTGGGAAGTTTGCGTTGTGACTGTGGTCAGCAGCTGCAGAAGTCAATGGAATTGATTGAGAAAGAGGGGAAAGGCGTTGTTATCTACATGCAGCAAGAAGGTCGTGGCATCGGCCTAATGAATAAGGTGGCAGCCTATAAGTTGCAAGAAGAGGGCTACGATACCGTGGATGCCAACATACACTTGGGCTTTAAACCCGATGAGAGGGACTATGGCTGCGGTGCGCAGATGCTGCGTCATTTGGGCGTACGCAAGATGCGATTGCTGACCAACAATCCCGTGAAGCGAGTAGGACTGGAAGCTTACGGATTGGAAATTGCCGAAATCGTACCCATTGAGGTGACGCCCAACCGATACAACGAGCGCTATCTGAAGACCAAACAGGTAAGGATGGGGCATAAACTGCACCTCAAATAACTGCCCGAATGTTACAAATGCAAAACATTTGTTGAAATAATATCACTTTTATTTCGCCTCAAAGAATAAAAATGGTACTTTTGCAGTCAACAACTATTCAATTGTAAAATAAATGGCACACCTATCAAACCGTCTGAACCGTCTGGCCCCTTCAGCCACACTCGCCATGTCGCAAAAGAGCAGTGAGATGAAAGCTCAAGGCATCGATGTGATTAACATGAGTGTGGGGGAGCCTGATTTCAATACGCCAGACCACATCAAGGTGGCCGCAAAGCAAGCAATTGATGAGAATTACTCGAAGTATTCTCCCGTGCCAGGGTACCCCGACTTGAGGAAGGCTATCGCAGAGAAGTTGCAAAGAGAAAACCAACTTAGCTACGATACCGCAGCGATTATGGTGTCCAATGGTGCCAAGCAGAGCGTTTGTAACACGCTGATGGCACTGGTTGACGACGGTGATGAGGTGATTATCCCTGCACCTTATTGGGTGAGCTACCCACAGATGGTCAAACTGGCAGGTGGAAATCCGGTGATTGTCAAGGCTGGTTTTGAACAGAACTTCAAAATGACGCCCGAGCAGTTGGAAGCTGCCATCACGCCTAAAACGCGCATGTTGATACTTTGCTCGCCCAGTAATCCTACTGGAAGTGTATACTCAAAGGAGGAACTGGAGCAGCTGGCCAACGTCATCAAAAGGCATGAAGACATGTTTGTGCTGGCTGATGAAATATACGAGCACATCAACTACATCGGTCAACACGAGAGCATCGCACAGTTTCCCGGGATGAAAGAACGTACCATTCTCGTTAATGGCGTTTCAAAGGCTTACGCCATGACGGGTTGGAGAATAGGATACATCGCCGCTCCCGAGTGGATTGTGAAGGGCTGTAACAAGCTACAGGGACAATACACCAGTGGACCGTGTTCGGTGAGTCAGCGTGCCGCGCTTGCAGCTTATGTCACAGAGCAAGCATGTGTGGAGGAAATGCGTCAGGCTTTTCAACGCAGAAGAGATTTGATTGTGCGGTTGGCAAAAGAGATTGGTGGTTTTGAGGTGAATGAGCCACAAGGAGCCTTCTATCTGTTCCCCAAGTGCAGCAGTTATTTTGGGAAGAGTGACGGTCAGCATACCATCAACAGTGCCACCGACCTGGCTATGTATCTGCTTGAAACCGCGCACGTTGCAACAGTTGGTGGTGATGCCTTTGGCGATTCCGAGTGCATACGCATGAGCTATGCCACCAGCGATGAAAACATTCGGGAAGCACTCAAGAGAATGAAAGATGCTCTCGCAAAATTGAAATAATGAAGTCGCAAACGGAGATAAATTGCAAGAAAAAGCATAAAATCACTCGTTAAAACTTCTTAATTTCACAAAGATTTATCTATAATTTATATATCTTTGCGATGTTAAACCCAAAAAATTCTCCTTTTTGAAATAAGAATAGCGAGAATCTTGAAAAACGATTAAGCATATTAACAACTTAAATTATTAATAACCAAAAATTAAAATTTTAAATTATGGCAACAACAAAAGCAGCCCCTCAAAAGAAGTCTAAGGGCTTTCAGGGCGTTAGACATGCGTTTATTATCATTATCTTGGCATTCGTTGTAGGATGGGGATTCTATAACTTTATTCTTGGTGATCCAGCTAACTTCGCTAACGGCGATCGTGAAGGTCATCCTTTGAATATGTTGGGCACCGTGTACAAAGGTGGATGGGTTGTACCTATTATCTTTGGTTTGTTGTGTACCGTAATTGCTATGTCTGTTGAGCGTTGGATTGCTATCAGCGCTTGCTCAGGTAAGGGTAGCGTGATCAAATTCACAGAAAACGTAAAGGCAGCTCTGAGAAATGGTGACATCGCCAAGGCAGAAGAACTTTGCCACAAGCAGGGTGGTTCTGTAGCTAACGTGGTATTAGCTGACTTGAAGTCTTACAGAGAGATGGAAACAACAAATATCAAGTTGAAGGAGAAAGTGGCTACCATTCAGAACTCACATGATGAGGCTACCGCACTTGAAATGCCTACCATGACGATGAACTTGCCGATTATCGCTACGATTGTAACATTGGGTACACTTACTGCTTTGTTCGGAACCGTGCTTGGTATGATTCGTTCGTTCGCAGCTTTGGCAGCTGGTGGTGGTGCTGACTCTATGGCACTTTCTACTGGTATTTCTGAGGCCTTGGTTAATACAGCTTCTGGTATTGCTACATCTTGGTTCTCTGTAGTTTCTTACAACTACTTCACCAACAAGATTGACAAGTTAACATTTGCAATGGACGAGATTGGTTACACAATCGCTCACACATTCGAAGAAAAGCATCCAGAAGCTTAATTTTAGCTAACCCTTTTAAAATTATTCAGTTATGGGTAAGTTAAAAATTAAGAAACATGACATCTGGATCGACATGACTCCTATGTCGGACGTGATGGTGCTGTTGCTGACGTTCTTTATGTTGACCTCAACATTCGTTAAGAACGAACCAGTGAAAGTAAACCAGCCATCGTCTGTCTCTGAGATCAAGGTTCCAGAAAACGACGTGCTAAACATTCTTGTCAATGACAAGGGCAGGGTGTTTATGAGTATGGATAATCAGAACGACTTGCTTTCGCTCATTCAGGGAATGAATGAGACAGGCAGCCTCGGACTGACTGATGCTGAAATGAAGAAGTTCCAGACCGACCCAATGTGGGGCGTTCCTTTGGACAACTTGAAAGGCTATTTGGGTTTGCCTACTGAGAAGATGACTGAGGTAATTACCAGCGCTGAAGCTGGCGTTCCTTTGGATTCTATCGATGGTGGAAAAAGTGAATTCCAACACTGGGTAACCGAAGCTCTGAATGTCAATGAAGATATCAAGATAGCTATTAAAGTTGATGCGAAGACACCTTATGCTAATATGAAGAAGGTGATGTCTGAACTTCAGGATATGAATCAGAACCGTTATTACCTTATCACTACATTAAAAACGGGGGAGGATAAATAAGTATGGCAAAATCAAAAGATACAAGTAAGCAGAAGAAAATCAATGTTCGCGTAGACTTTACGCCTATGGTGGATATGATGATGCTTCTTATTACTTTCTTCATGCTCTGTACTTCATTGGCCAAACCACAAACGATGGAGTTGAGTATGCCTAGTAACGATAAGAACATTACTGATCAAGACAAGTCGGTAACAAAGGCTTCATATACGATTACCGTTTATGTGGCAGGGAACAACAAGATCTTCTACACGGCAGGTTTGCCTAAGTACGACGATCCTTCAACCCTCAAGGAGACTACTTGGGGTAAAGATGGAATCCGCAAGGTCTTTATGCAGCACGTGACCGAGGACAACACGCAACCCGTGCTACAGGTGATGAAGGCCAAGGCCGAACTCGACCAGAAGAAAGATCAAATGCCCGACTCCGTATATAAGGCGGAATTGTCTAAAATCAAAGCCGGTGAAATTGGTGGTCAGAAGATTCAGACAATGACGGTCATTATCAAGGCAACGGATAAAGCGTTAGCACAGAATGTTATTGATGCTCTCGACGAGATGCAGATTTGCAGCATAGCTAAATACGTTCTCGACAAGATTTCCCCTGACGACGAAAAGTTGTTGAAAGCAAAGGGCGTTGAGTAAGAGAACAAAGTATTAACTATTAAAAAAGAGAAACAATGTCAAAAATTGATTTGATCTCTGGTGAATGGACCGACCTCGTTTTTGCCGGTCGTAACCAGGCTTACGGTGCCTATCAGTTAAGGAAAGGTACTGGTAAGAGAAATGTTATCTCTATCATTGCTGTAGTCGCATTAGTGTTGTTGTGTCAAATCGGTCTTTCTTTAAAGAAGGCCGCTGACGCAGAAGCTAGAAAGAGAGCAGCCATGACAGAGGTAGTTGAACTTTCTAAGTTGGAACAGCCTAAGAAAAAGGCCGAAGTAAAACAACAAAAGAAGATTCAAGTTGAACCTGAAAAGGTTGTTGAGCGAGTAAAGAGTTCTATCAAGTTTACCGCACCTGTCATCAAGAAGGACAACGAGGTGAAACCTGAAGAAGAATTGAAAACTCAAGATGAATTGATGAATACGAAAACCGCTATCGGCGCCATTGACGTTAAAGGTAATGACGACAAGGGTGGTGAAGTATTGAAACTTAAAGAAGCAGTGGCTCAGCCAGAGCCAAAACCGGAAGTTGAGAACAAGGTATTCGATGTCGTTGAGCAGATGCCATCATTCCCTGGTGGTCCTTCTGCCTTGATGAAGTATTTGAGCGAAAACGTTAAGTATCCTGTAGTGGCACAAGAAAATGGTGTGCAGGGACGTGTGGTTGTTTCTTTCGTTGTAGAGAAAGATGGACATATCACAGACGTTAAAGTAGTTCGTTCAGTAGACCCATCATTGGATAAGGAAGCAGCTCGTGTTGTAAAGAGCATGCCTAGTTGGATTCCTGGTAAGCAAAATGGCTCAGCCGTACGTGTGAAATACAACGTGCCTGTTTCGTTCAAATTGCAATAATATGAATTGTAAATTATCTTACATCATCGTAGGATTAACACTCTCTGCTTCTCTTTTGGCTTCTTGCCAAAACAAGAAGTCAAAAGATGGCAGAACAGATACTTATTCGTCAGGAGCAATAACTTTTGCTTCTGACGAAAGTTTTAGCCCTGTTATCGAAGAGGAGCGCGAACTCTTCGAGTTTACTTATCCAGAGGCTAAGCTGACTCCCATCTATACGAACGAGTCGGACGCCATTAACAAACTTCTCAAGGGAGAAGTGTTCATGGCAATAACGTCGCGTGATTTTACAAAAGACGAGTTGGAAAGTTTGAAAGCAAACAAACAGTTCCCTCGCTCTATCAAGTTCGCTTATGATGGACTTGCTTTGGTTCAGAATATAAACAACACGGATTCTTGTATCAGTGTTGACAATATAAGAAA
The DNA here is from genome assembly GCF_000177075.1 of Hoylesella buccalis ATCC 35310. Taxonomy (GTDB): domain Bacteria; phylum Bacteroidota; class Bacteroidia; order Bacteroidales; family Bacteroidaceae; genus Prevotella; species Prevotella buccalis. The sequence goes on along the minus strand of NZ_ADEG01000110.1, from coordinate 23,027 downwards.
AATATTTAACGGAGAAATCACTAAATGGAGTCAAATCTATCCCCATTCCAAGATTGGAGACATCACGGTAGTATTTGACAATCCTAACTCTTCAGCCGTGCACTATGTTGAAGATTCCATCCTCGGAGGAAAGCCTATCGCGAATAAAAATGTAGCCGCAGTCAAAAAGACAGAAGAGGTTATTAAATATGTAGAAGAAAACAAGGGAGCCATTGGTATCATTGGCAGCAATTGGCTCAATGATAAGCGTGATAGCACCAACCTTACTTTCAAGAAAGAAATACGCCCGATGGCTGTTTCTTCAATTCCGGTGGCCAATGTGCAAAACAGTTGGAAGCCTTATCAGTATTACTTCTACAATGCCAATTATCCTTTGGTGCGTACTTTATACATTCTATTGAATGATACTCACATGGGCCTACCCACAGGATTTTCCAATTTCATTATTTCGCAAGACAAGGGCCAGAAAATAATTCTAAGGTCAGGATTGCTGCCCGCTTATGGAAATTTAACTATACGAAACGTCCGCGTTTCAGAATAAAAATGTACTTTTGGCACGAAAAAACTGACAAACAAAACGTGAGGAGCGTTGAATTATCAACAAAACCAAAGAAAGTAGAAGATTATGAAGGCAATTAAATATTTACTGATTGGAGCATTGTTACTAGGTTTTTCAGCTCCATCAATGGCGCAGAATGATGTAGCCATCAAACAAGCGACTCAGATTATCAAGTCAACAAGTCCTCAGACTGTCGAAAAGGCACTGAAGGATATCGTCAAAGCAAACAAAAAGAATCCAGCAGTGCTAGTGGGCATTGGCCATGCGTTTTTGGATCAGAAAAATACGGAATTGGCAATGAAGTATGCTGAATTGGCCATGGCTCGTGATAAGAAATATGCTCCTGCTTACATTTTGGCTGGTGATGTTGAAGTAGCCAAAGACGATGGCGGTGCCGCAGCAGGATGGTATCAGCAGGCAAAATATTTTGATCCCAAAAACCCAGATGCCTACTTCAAGTATGCCAATATCCTCCGTGGTCGTAGCCCCGAAGAGGCTGTAGCAAATCTCAATGAACTTCGTGCACAGCGTCCTGACATTGCGGTTGATGCGCTCGCTGGCCGAATTTATTACAACTCCAATATGCTTGACAAGAGTATGCAAGCATACGAGAAAGTAGACAAGAACAAGCTCGAAGATGTAGATATCACCAATTACGCCATGGCAGGTTACCTGTCGCAGAAGCGTCAGAAGAGTTTGGATATGGCGCTTTATGGACTCAATAAGAATCCACGCAACGCAGCTTGGAACCGTTTGGCATTCTATAACTACACTGACGAAGGTAAAGTTGAAGAGGCTCTGAAATATGCTGACCGCCTTTTCAACGCTTCTGACAGTGCGAAGATTTCTGGATACGACTATACATACTATGGTCAGGCATATTTAGCCAATAAGCAGAATGACAATGCCATTGATATGTTCAAGAAAGCTATGAGCGCCAATGCTGACAATAAGGATTTGGCCAACAGCAACAAGAAAAGTCTCTCTGATGCTTATTTGGCTAAGGGCGACTATGCCAATGCCATTACTTATTACGAAGAATATCTGATTAATGTCAAAGAACCTACTGCAACAGATTTGGCAGGACTAGGCTCAATCTACACGACCATGGCAGCAAGTCAGACTGGTGAAGAGCAGAAAGCTACCTATCTGAAAGCTGATGAGGTGTACAAGCAGTTGGGTGAGAAATTCCCAGCCAACATTGATTTCGCTAATTTCTTGCGAGCACGTGTAAATTCTAATCTGGATCCCGAAACAAAGGAAGGATTGGCCAAACCATTCTATGAGGCACTGGCTAACTCTTTGAGCCAAAAGACTGATCGTGATAATGTGGATAATACTCGTTTAATCGAGGCTTACAGATACTTGGGTTACTACTACTTGCTCAAGGAAGATAAATCAACAGCCGACGGCTATTGGAAGAAAGTTTTGGAGTTGGATCCAGAGAACGAAACAGCCAAGCAAGCTTTGAATATGAAATAATCAATAAAAAAAGAATAAGTTAAGGAGGGTGAAATCACATTTCATCCTCTTTTCATATATATGCTCCTTCATTTGTTGATTCACGATGCGGACATAGTGCGGCGAATATCAAATAATAAGAGGCTGTTTTGACTCGCAAAACAGCCTCTTAAACTTTCAACCCTAGTGAGTTGTTCAATCTTTTTCAGATTTACCTTTCATGTGTCACCGGGTTGTGACTTTCGTTCATTCCATGTTTTTATTCCGGAAGTGAGATAGCCTCATTAGGGCATACCTCTGCACAAGTTCCGCACTCTGTGCAAGCTTCAGGATCAATAGAATAAATGTCGCCTTCAGAGATGGCGCCTACTGGGCACTCATCGATACATGTACCGCATGCGATACAATCGTTTCCAATTACGTAAGCCATAGATTTTAACTTTTAAGTATTCAATAATGTTTTTGTATAATTGTCTTGGTAGATACCTACTTTTAACCATGCAAAGATACGTTTTTTTATTTTGAATACCTATAAGTGGGTAGTGTTTTTTTGTTAATTTATCTCTATATCTCTCTTTAGCGTTCTTTTAGTGTTGTTAAAGTGTAGATTGGCATGTTGTAAGGATTCGCTTTTGGACATTCAGTTCTGTTTTTCGTAATAATCCAATATTTGCCAACTTTCACACTAACAAATAACCCTTATATGTCTGGCAGCATATAAGGGTTATTTGTTATTTGAAGTTTGAAGGTAGCCATTTCGTGAGTTCACCCTCCGTCATGTCTGGCAGGGGCTTTGAAAGAACTTCCTTCATCCACCTGTATGGCTCTATGTTTACTTCCCTGCAACACACCATGAAGGTAAAGAAGATAGATTTGTTCTCTGCTCCCTCTTTGTTACCGCAGAACAGGTAGTTTTTTCTTCCAAGCGTGATGGCCCTGATGGCCTATTCCATGAGGTTGTTGTCTATGTTGAAGCGTCCGTCCTGCACATACAAATAGGGTTTATTCCTTCTATATAGAGTACCAATTCGTCCCAGCGAAGTTCATAAAATCAAACTCTCGCTCGTTTGATATTAGGACTCAAGCAGCCCTGTTCCATCTGCTTGTGATAGATGGCAAAACCACAGCGCTTCCAGTGAATCAACTTGATTCGGTTACGGATCGATAGTAGAAAACGTAGACAATAGCATCAGAAGAATTGAAATCATTGCTGCGTACCAATTGAGACAGGCGAAGAATTCCTTGACGTATGTCTACAGGAGTGCAATAGCCTCGAAAAACATTTGTTTCGTTGAGTACAAATATAAGTTTTTCGGGCAAAGGTAGTAAAGAAGGAAAAGCTTACAAAGGCGGTTAATATTGGATGCTTACAAAGATGCGTAACCATTATCTCAAAGTTTAACTAACTATTGTGCTAAATTGCCTATTGGATGCTTACATTAAAAAGAGGTATGCCTGACAGTTTGCAGGCATACCCAGTGTAATGGCTGACTAAAAAAATTATTTGCCTATTTTTTAGTTTGCTATTTGCTTTATTTCATAGAATCGTACAAGGCCTTTATCTCAGCAGCACTCAGGGCGCGACTGTAGATGACATAGTCGTCAATACATCCGTCTAAGAAGTTTTCGTACGATCGGTTTGTTTCTGCTCCACGATACATCGCACCAATGTAGTAAGGCTTGGCATCGATTTCCTTCAAACCCTTATTTAGTGCCTCAGATACTTTTACGCCGTCTATATAGAGATAGGTACTGCCATTACTGTGTACACAGACGTAATGATGCCACTGCCCGTCTGTCATTGGATGAGCCTTGTAATCGGTCCAGTTGCCTGACTTTTTGCTGTACTCAACGACATATCTCAGATAAGGGCTGCCCTTCTGGAATCTGAACCAGGTCTGCTTGTTCTTGCCGTCCGGACTTGCGTTTGGTCCTGAACCCTGTTGGAATACACCCATTTTGGAGGCTGTTTTGTTGGAAGTCTTCACCCAGAAAGCAGTTGTAACTGGTTTGGCCTGGAAGTTTAGTAAACTATTGTCGGGCAGTGTGAGAATGGCAAAGCGATCATTGCTCACGCTCTGGAATTCAGCCGAATTCGTTCCTTCCTTTCTTGATGGCGCATTGAAATTGACATTGATATTGTCACCCTTTTTCAGAATCTGCGAATGAATGCCGTTTGGACCCACGTCCTTGCCGTCACCATCGAAAGGATAGAAGGCTACGAGATCCTTGGCTGGAAGCACGACGATATAGCCTTCTTGGGTTGCTGTTGATGAGTTTACCTCATTCGATGCTGTGAGCTGAACTTTGTATCGTCCAGCGTTCTTGAAGGTAACAGTAGGCGACTGTGCCGACGAGGTTGCCGGACTTCCTCCCTCAAAGGTCCAGTTCCACTGCGTTGCCCTTCCGAGGCTGCTGTCAGTGAATTTTACACTGTTGCCCTCCACTATCATTCTGTGGTCGGCGGTGAAATTAGCTGATACGGCATTTTTGTCGATGACATTCAGAAAATCGGTTTTCTCTATTGAGTTGGAAGCCTTTGGGTTGCTTGCCTCCAGTTTTACGGTATAGAGCCCAGGCTCGAATTTCAGTAGCGGGTTTTGTTCTGCTGATGTCACCACTGTTCCCTTGTCGGACATGAAGGTCCATTTCCAAGCCGAGGGATAACCTGTAGTGAGGTCGGTGAACTGAATCATTTCATCATTCATAGCAATGGTCTTGTCGGCTGTGAAGTCGGCCGTCATTTGCTTGGGATAGTCCACGGTAATGTATTGCTTCCGTTCAACCATGCTGCTGTCGTCAGAGCGACCTACGGTGAGAGTCACCGTATATACGCCAGGTTTTTCGTAGATGATTTCCGGACTGAACAACTGCGATATGGCTGGTGTTCCTCCTTCGAACACCCAGTTCCATCGGGCAGGATTGCCAGTCGACTGGTCCTTGAACATTACTTTCTCACCCGCTGCCACTTCTAACTTGCTGGCACTGAAGTCGGCATTGAGTATTGTCTGCTCCTCATCTTTACACGAGGCAAACATCGTGAGAGCGACAAACAGGCCGATTGCTGTTTTTATTGATATTTTCATATTATCGTCATTAAAAGTTGTTGCAAAATTATTTCAGTTGTGACAGATTTACTTCCTGGAAGGCAATGCCTCCGATGTTCTTAAAGCCAAATTCATAGAGTACGCCGACCGTTCCTTCGGGAAACATGGAGATGTCTGAATAGCCTCCGAAATCTGAGCCTGTATATGAAAACGATTTTGTCCAAGTCTTTCCATCATCCTCGCTCATCTGCAATGTGTTGTTGTTGCGTCTGGTTATGCTGTTGGGATTTGAGAAGAGGATGCGTCCCATTCCGTTGTCTCCCGTGCCGGCATAGAGGATTGAACCCTGACAAATGGGGTCGAGGAGTGTAGACTGATAGGAAGGTCCCCAACTTTCTCCACCGTCGGTGCTGATGGCATGAATGCGGTAGCGCTTGTTGTTCTGCGACTTGGCGTCCTGATTACGCATGTCAAGCAGTAGATTTCCGTTGCTCAGCTCGGTCACTGAACTTTCATTGGTGTTGAACTTGTCTACAATACCTCCTATATGCCAGGTTTCACCGCCATCATCCGAATAGATGACGTGCGAACGTCCTTGTGGCTGATTTTTCAGATGGTGGTTGCAGGGCACGATGATGCGTCCCTTGTGTGGCTCAAACTGTTTCACGATACCGTGGCAGGGACCGGTGGCATACCATCGGTCGTTGTCGAACATCACGCTTGAGGTGATTTTCTTCTCGGCCGACCAGGTCAGCCCCTCATCGTCAGAATGGGTAACACAGATCTGTATACCCTTCACATCTTCAGAGTCCCAGCACGAAACTAACAATATGCGGTTGCTTTCGGGCAGGTAAATAGGCACCTGGTTGCGGCATCTATTCTTACCGTCGTCCTTCACCTTGATGATGTTGCTCCAAGTTTTTCCCCTGTCGGTTGACCGTTTCAGCACGATATCGATGTCGCCCTGATCGGCCACGCTGTTTACCCTGCCTTCGGCAAAGGCCAGAATGGTTCCGTTCTTGGTAATCACCATGCTCGGTATTCTGAAAAAAGCGTAGCCGTCACTATGGATGGAATATGGCTTGCCGGTCATGACTGGCAGGTCGGCAATACTAGGATCCTCGTTGTAGCAAGATGTTGTGAGGCAGAGGTATACCAAGCTTGTAATTATGATTTTAATAGTTTTCATTTTCATAGAGTTTTAATAGCCTTGGGTTTGAGTAAGATTTGGATTCTGGTCAATCATCTTCCGCAGTATAGGAAAGTATAACGGGGTTGACTTGCCCACCAGATTGGGAACATAATTATAGATATCAATGGTCCCTGCGGCATGGGCACGCATCAGGTCGGGCCATCTCTTCAGCTCGAAGCATAGTTCACGTCCTCTCTCGTTCAGCGCTTCCTTCTGGACCGACAGCTGGTCGGTCGCACCCATGTAATTGCTTACGCCGGCCCTATTGCGTGTCACGTTTAGAATGTCGATAGCTTTCTGTACATTTTCTCCACCGAGATAGCAGAGCAGCTCGGCCTTGAGCAGTAATATTCCGCCCAAACGATATACCACGATATCGTTGTCGAAGTGGCGGTCGTCAGAATAGACGGCTCCGCGATACTTGTTCTGTGAGGTGAATTTCACTTGTCCGTCTTTTGTCACGGCATCGATATAGGCTGAGGCAGCCCGTTTATCTTTGACATCGAAAAGCGACCTCAGACGAGGTGAGGGTGCGTACACGTGGCGCGCAATAGTGGAATTGGTGTACGGAATATCTTCCTTGTTCACCACGTCGGCCGACAGTGTTCCGGCAGCAGCCGACATCGATAGGCGCGACATATACATATCATTGTATTCATCCAGCTTGAGATAGATCGAGAAGATAATCTCACTGTTCTTCTCATGATTCACATCGAATATGTCGGCATAGTTGTCCATCAGGCTCACACCGCTGTTCTCCACTTCCTCAATGGCTGCGATGGCATCGATGAGATTCTGTCTGTCGTTGCTTTTCTGCACAGTGTATTTCCAGGCCAGTGCCTCTGCCTTGACACAGAGAGCAGCAGGCTTCGACATTTTGTTTTTGTCGGGAATCGATGACTCTGGATACAGTTCGATGGCCTTGTTGGTATCTTCGAGAATTTGATTCATCACTTCCTGCTGCGATGAGCGGGCAGGACGTGCATCCTTGTTATAAGTCTCGGTGGGTTCGAGAACCAATGGAACGTCACCCCACGACTCAATCAACGTGAGATAGGTTTTTGCCCTGAGTGTATAGGCCTGCGCCAGGATTCGGTCGCGATCTTTCGGCTGGCCGAATGAGATTTTGGGTGCATGCTTGATGAGCATGTTACAGTGGTGGAGCATCTTGTAGAAGTCAACCCAGTCGTAGCCGTATTCCTCATTCAGCTCATGCTGATGTGCTCGGCTCACGCCGCCAATTACGCCTGATACCATTGCGTCGCCGCGGTCTTCACCATAGAGGGTTTTGTTAGTCAGCGTACGGTTGAAGCTGTAGGCTCCGACAAGATAGCCCTTCACGTCTGATTCTGATTTCCAATAGTTACTGTTGGTAATTTCTGAAATGGGGTCTACCTCCAAAATAGATTCACAACCGGAGAGGATGAATATTGAGGTTAGAGCGAAAATGCTTAAAATATATCTTTTCATTTCGGTCTCAGTTATTAAAATGTAAAATTGACTGTGAATAAGAATTGTCTCGGACGTGCGTATTTACCCGCATCGGCACCGATAACTTCAGGTGTGAGTCCGTCGTAGGCAGTCCAGTATCCTAGGTTGTATACGGCGGCTGAAAGATCCATGCGACTAATCTTGATTGCCTTCAGCCAGTTGGTTTCCAATAGATAGGAAAGCGACAGCTCTCTGAAAGCCAGATAGTCGCCCTTCTTGATGTAGAGCGTGTTCACGCTTCCTCCTTTGAATCCGATGGTAGCAGAGTTGGGACGTCCGTGGTTTCGCTTGCCGTTGTCCCAGTCAGATTCAACGTCGTATCTTGGAATGGTAGCGATGTCGCCCGGCTTATGCCACATCTTGTCGCTGACTACGTCATGAATAGTGGCGTAGTTGTTGCGCGAATTGGCGTTGGCCTGTGCCCTGAATTGGTTATCGATGACATTGCCCATAGAGAAGTCGGTCACGAATCGCAGCCTGAATTTCTTGTAGCTGAAAGTCTGTGAGAGTCCGCCCAGCTTGTCGGGATGCAGGTATCCAACGAATACCATGTCCTTTGAGTTGATGATGCCGTTGTGGTCAACGTCTCGCCAGATGGCGTCACCTGCCTTCTTGCCCTTGCCCAGCCAGTCTGACGACACACCTTCGTCATAAGGGGCGTTGGCAGCGTCTTCGTCGGTGGCATATACGCCGTCGAGCTGATAGGCAAACCGTGCACCGAAACGCTCTCCTTCGGCAAAGCCTCCTACTTCAATATATTTGCCAAGTGTTGGGTCGAAGATGATTCCTCCGCCTGTGCGGTTCTTGTCGGCTCCATTGTTGGGCAGCTTGCTGATGACAGTTCTGAAAATGGTGAAGTTGGCATCGATGGTCCAGTTGAAGTCGTGTGTCTGAACCGGCACTGCGCTCAGGGTAAACTCAAGCCCCTTCGTGTTGAGCGAGCCAAAGTTTGACTTGATGGAGGAAAAACCGGTTTCCGACCATAGTTTCTCATCAATCAGTCGGTTGTTGGTAGTCTTTGTATAGGCATCAGCCGAGAACATTAACCGGTTATTGAACAGACCCAGGTCGAAGCCCAAGTTGGTCGATATGGTCTCTTCCCACAGCAGGTCGCGGTTCATCAGTACATCGTTCAGAATACCTGCCTCACCTCCATAGTTGTGTCCTGCGGCATAAGATCCTTCTGTGTCGCTCAGCGACAGATTGTCGTAACCGGTCTTACCCCAGCTTGCCCTCAGCTTCAGGTTGTTGATGACGTTGGTGTAAGGCTTGAAGAAATTCTCGCGGTGGATGTTCCATCCTGCCGATATTCCTGGGAACATGGCATACTTGTGGTTGGCGGCGAAGTGAGAGGATCCGTCATAACGGAGACTGGCCGAGAAGAGATATTTCATGTCGTAGTTATAGTTCACACGGCCGAAGTAGCTGCTCATCTTCTTGTAGGTCTGCTTAGAGGTTGTCTTGGCGGTCTCGGCCGCAATACCGTTCAGGGTTTCGATATAGTCGGATGTACCTCCATAGCCCGATCCGTTGAAACGGTACCAGCTGTCGTATATGTAGTTGCCTCCGAGCATGAAATCGAAGTTATGTTTCTGAGCGAAGGACTTGTTATAGTTGAGCACCAGGTCATACTGGTAATGCAGATCCATGTTGTGAGCCTCGTAAACAGGGCGGTTTTTTACCACCTCGTTGTAACGCTCAAAATTGTGATCCTTTCCTTCGTTATTGGTGAACGAGAACATCGGCTTGAGATGCAGGCTCGGCAAGAGTTCCCAGTCCAGCTCTACGGACAGATTCAGTCGACTCACCTTGTTTTCCTGCTCCTGATAATAGATTTCATGCTGTCGTGTTCGAAACGAGCTGGTGAGCTCTCCCGGTGCCGGCGTTCCGTCTTCGTACCACTGTCTGATGGTTGGAGGCATCTTAGATGCACGTGACATAACATTTTTCTCGTTGATGCCTCTTGAGTTGTGAATGGAGTAGTTTAGCATAGCTTTCACCTTCAAGTTGTCGAAAATCTTATAGGAAGCATTGGTCAGGAAGCTCCATCGGTCGTAGTTAGATCCTACAACGATGCCATCTTGCGTGAGATAGCCGAGGCTCGTGTAGAACGTAGAGCGGTCGTTTCCTCCACTGAAGGTCAGGTTGTAGTCGTGATTCACGGCCGTCCGGAATAGGTTTTTCTGGAAATCGGTGTCTTTGAATATGAGCATCTTACCTGGTGTAGCGGGATCTTCCATGATTTCCCATCCCTGATTGGTGAGTAGGTTTTCCACATAATCCTGTCCGTATTTGGTGATATAGTCGTCGAGGAAAGCTGTGGTTGTCAGTGTGTTGCGCGCATTATTGGTGCTCATGCCGAATGTTCCGTTGAGATATTTTCCGGGATTGTTGGCGTGCAAGGCTGCGAATCGGGTAGCGGTGAGATATTCACGTGCGTTGGACAGTGGCATCAGCTTAGGCTGGTTGTCAATTGACAGACCATATTTGAAAGAAAGAGTTCCCTTGCCTACCTTTCCCTGCTTGGTGGTAATCATGATGATACCTCTTGAGGCTTTCGATCCGTAGATGGCTGTTGAGGCGGCATCCTTCAATACCTGAATGGTTTCGATGTCAGAGTAGTTGATGTCCTTCACCATTCGGATGACACCATCGATGATAACCAGCGGCGCATCTGATTCAGGACTGGTCGTAGTTCCTCCTCTGACGATGATCTGTGGATTGCTGCCCGGCTGCCCGGAATTGACTCTAATCTGCATACCAGGTACTTTTCCCTGAAGCATCGACATGGGGTTGCCCGACGGAGAGATGGCCATATCCTTCGAATCGACCTTGGTGATAGCACTGGTTAGGGTTGCCTTCGACTGCTTACCGTAGCCAATGACTACCACGTCCGACAATGCTATCTGATTGCTTTTCATCACAGTTGTCAAATGTGTGCGACCTTTGACCGGAACTTCCATCTTGTCCATACCGAGATAGGTCATCACCAGTACGGCGTTGGAAGCTGTTTGAATGGTGAATTTTCCATCTATGTTTGTAACGGTGTTACCTTTCCCATCCTTGGTTGAGACTGTAACGCCCACGAGTGGTTCCTGGTTTTCATCAAGAATAGTCCCCGTCACCGTAATGCGTTTCTCTGTATTGCTTTGCTGAAAATCGGTTGTTCCCGATCTCACTTCTGGAACAAAGAGGAAACAGACGCAAAGAAAGAGGAGCATTCTCACGACAGAATGACTTTCTCTTGTAGTTTTAGGTTCAATTATCATAATAAGGTGGTTATAAATTGTTAGTATTCGTGTAAAAGAATTTATGTTGTTCTTCATTCTTATTCGCTGCTTTTATGGACAGCTGGATAGAACGAGAGGGATGAGAAGGTTGGTGAGGTCTACTGCTTGTCGATTGTCTTGGGACGAAGCAGATAGCCAACGGCAAACATGGCGATGAGCACAGTCAGGGCCATGATATTGAAATCACGGGTTACGTGTCCCGAGTCGAGCGACTTTCCGATGATGCTGGTGATACCTGCACCAGCAAACACGCCGCACATATTCATCAGTCCGTATGCCGTAGATCGGTATTTGGTAGAAACAAACTGGCAGAGAATCGGCATGTTATTAGCATCGAAGAAGCCGAAGCCTATTCCGAATAAGACTGTTCCCAGCATGATGGTGAACATGGACGAGCCATTGCCGATGAGTAGCAGCGCAGGAGAAATCATGCCTAGTCCCAGTACGCCTGTGAAGATACGCCCCCTGATATTGCGGTGTACCCAGCGGTCGGAAATGTAACCGCCAAGAATAACTCCTAAGAGCGATGACAATGCGATGGATAAGGTAGACAACGGACCAGCAACAGATGGTGACAGTGCCAGGTCGTTGGCATAGAGCGTTGGCAGCCAATTCTTAATGGCCCAGCCGGGTGTGCCGGGAATGCAGAAATAAATGAGGATGATGAGGAAGAACTTGTTGGTGAGCAGCTTCTTCAGACTCTGCGTCACGGATGGCTGAGTCTGGTTGGAAACGGCCTCAGTCTCGCTCACTGGTGCGTCTTTCAGGAAGATACTGAGCATCAGACCGTAAGCAATTCCAATGATGCCAAACCAATGGAAGGTGGTCTGCCAAGAGTACATCATCGACAGTGTGGCGCCGAATCCACCAATCGACTGGCCGAAGTAGAGGCCGGTCATGTGAATACCAATCGCCAGAGAGCGGGTTCGGTCTTTGTGGTAGTCGGCTATCAATGAGAGAGCTGCAGGCAGATACAGGGCCTCGCTCAATCCCATGATGCCACGGAGCACAAGCAGCTGGTTGAAAGAGGTGGCATAGCCCATCAGCAACGTGACGGACGACCACACGCACAAACTTCCCACAATGAGACGCTTTCGGCTGAATCGGTCACCAATCAAGCCCGATACCGGGCTCATCAAACCATAAACCCATAGGAAGATGGCCATGAGGTGACCGAAGTTGACGGCCTGTTGCAACTCACTGATGTCTTGCATCATCGGAACACGCATGGTAGATAGCATCTGCCGGTCCATGTAGTTGAGGAATCCAACTCCCCAGAGCAGTCCTACCACCACCCAGGGATAGGCTTTGCTATGTTGTTGTGTCTGTTTCATCGTTTCAATATTTCTTTCAGACTTAGTTTAAGGAATACCAGTTGGGCCTGACTACTCTCGAAAAGGATGCCGACCGACTGTTCATCTATCGACGTGATACTGGAGTAGGCGGGACTTCTGAACTGGTCGAGCATAATCCAGTATTTCTCCGGCCAGCTCATTCCGTCGTCAAAGCTTACCTTCAGCGTAATCTTGTCTCTGATAGATGTGTCGCTGGGATTGACAAACAGCAAGATGCTCTTCCGTTCTCCGTTCTCGGTGTAGTAATGACGGTAGAGGCTTCCCATGCAGGTAGGCTCCACGAGTGCTTTCTTGGAAGTGGGATGCTCGGTCCATGTCTGTCCAAGGTCGTCAGTGGTCGATATTCTTCGTCCGTTGGTTTGAGTGTTGCCCTTGTTGGTGTTGTCGCGCATATTGAGCATAATGCTTCCGTCGGTCAGCTCCACCGCGTTGCTTTCGGTGGCGTTATGATAGGCCGGATTGCTTGTTTTCCACGTCCTACCATGGTCCAGGCTGTACGTGATGTTAGAAAAAGGCATGCCGGTAGAGTCGCGTCCATCGGTTGGGAAGATTAGTTTCCCGTCGCTCGTACACAGTCCCTGGCCGGGTGCGGGAGCTAAGAGCCACCAGTCTTCTTTCTTTACCTTGGGCGTGATGTTGTCGGGATAGCCCCATGTGGCACCATTGTCGGTGCTCTTGGTGATCAGGAATTGCGAAGTTTCCCTCAGTCCAAACCCACGCTGTGAGCCTTTGTTGCGCCATTGGTGTTCCCATTCGTTGTTACTTTCGGTCAGTCCCTGCATCCATTTCCCCTGCTTGTCCAGCAGTCCGTGCATCCATAGACCGGCCACGTAAATGTCGCCGTTCGAGCGGTCTACCAGAATGCAGGCATCGCTTACACCGTTGTATTTCTGCGGCAGATCGCCCCATGTCCCCATGTCGATGACCTTTTGCATGGGTCCCCATGTCAGTCCCTTGTCAAAGCTGCGGTGCATGGCAATGTCTATGTCGCCTTGCAAGTCTCTCGACGATTGATATCGGGCATCGAAAATAGCCATGAGGGTGCCGTCATTGGCCGTCGCAATGCCTGGAATGCGCGAGGTGTTGACACCATCTTGTCCCTTCTGTCTTACCGCAACGCCTATGCGCAGTGGATTGATGTTGGCTGTGGCGCTGCGGAAGGTGAGTTTTCCTCTATTGGTTATCACCTCTTTGCACTGTATGACGACTTTATGGTCGAGACTGACCTTTTCCCTTAGTTTTACTGCTATCCAAAGTGAGAAGGTGTCGGTTGCCACGTTGATGGGGTTGGTGAAAACAATCCTGCCTTTCGGCGCCTGTGGCTTATTGAAAATTTGAAGCGTGTCAACCATACCTTTCTTGCTGGAGCCATAGACTCCGACAGACAGGATGTCGTTCGGGTCGGTGCTCTTCAATGCGTCCACTATTATCTTCTGGATGGTATAGGGGCGTTGGCCATGCTGAATGAAGTTCAACTTGATGGTCGGATTGATCTCTTTTTTAACCAAAACCGGTATGGTGGGAGATTCTATTGTGAGCCGTATTTTTTGTGAAAATGCGCTTTCGGAAAAGGCCAATACGAGCATAAAGAGGATATAATACATCTTCTTCATTTGTGCAAAAATCTATTGTTGATGGTTAGTAATATTTCTCGGCAGTCTCTTTCCTGACAATGGTTTTAGGGTCTGATACCCAGGTATTCCCAATCCTTGCGGATGCAGGCCAGTTCGTCTTCGGTATAGGCTGGCAAGGGGAGTCGGCAGTTGCCGCAATCAATACCGATGAGGCTCATGATGGCCTTCCCACCGCGCACACCACCGCCGTATCTGATGATGAGTTTCACCATCTCCACTGATTTCAGTTGCCATTGTCGGGCCTCTGCCATGTTGTTCTTGCGCATGGCATCGAATACATGCTGGTAGACAGATGGGATATAGTTGTAGGTGCTTCCCACTCCTGCGACTGCTCCGATGGAGATTCCAGCAATCAGAATCTCGTCGAATCCGTTTAAAATCTCAAACAAATGATTTTCCAGATTTATGCACTGCTGCATCTCCATGAGGTTGTTGTGGGTGAACTTCACGCCCACAAGGTTGGGAATTACCTTGCTTCCTTCGGTCAGAAATTCATTTACCGGCAGGTCCACTCCGGTGATCGAGGGCATATTGTAGTAGTAGAATGGCGTTTCGGGGGCTGCTTCGCAGACGGGTTTGAAGTAGTTCACCAGGTCGTTGACTGTGCCTGGCTTGAAGAAGCTGGGCGCTATCGAGGCAATGGCGTCGGCATGACAGGCTGCAGCATGGCGAGCCAGTTGAGCAGAGTCTTTCTGGCAATTGGATCCTACGTGCGCAATGACCTTGAATCTGTGCTTGGAGGCTTCTATCCACCGTGCTAAAATCTGTTGTCTCTCCTCAATGGTGAGTGATGAGAATTCGCCGGTAGTACCGCATACAAATACGCCTTGGATGGTTGTTGACGCAATCCAGTCGGCATAGCGGTCAATCATTTCGAGGTTTACTTCATCTTCTTTAGTAAAAGGAGTAAATACGGCAGCAATCATGCCTTCTAAACGTGTGTGGGTAATCATATTTTTGTTTTTAGTTATTATTTTCGTTTCAGGGTTCCAGTAATTATTTCGGGCGTTCGTATGCCTGGTTGAATCTCGCCGCTCATGATGTAGAAGGTGTTGCCGATGACGACGATATTGGTTGTCACGGCCAGAGGGTAGGGAGACAGGATGGGCGGGTCGAAGGCTTCTTTCCTGGTGTCGTAAACTCTGACCAGCCTGCTGAATCCAGGATGGTTGGGCGTGGTTGGGAGCAATTGTTCCACTCCTCCGAGGAATACCAGCTTCTCCCCTTGGGCGATGGCCGTTCCAGCCATGACAGGGAAATGCCCCTTTAGCCTTCGCCATGTTTGCTTTTGGGTATCAAATACATAGCCGTCTTCGTGCATCGTGGTGGGTTGGTTGCCTGAATAGCTCCTGCCACTGAACAGATATAGACTTCTTCCCTGACCGGCACAGACGGCATAGCCTCTGGAAGGCCCCGGCCAGGATGGCAATTGCTGCCAACCCGCTTTCGGATTGTTAAGGTCAAGGCAGTAGAATAGGTTAGTAGATGCGTCATCGGTCATGGAGGTCTGTCCACCGAGAATGTATATGCAGTTTTTGATTTTGGTTGCTGCCATGTTGGCCAGTTTGACCGGTAAGCGTGGAAAGCGGGTTGAGTCGACTACAATCCTGTCGTTGTCCATTGTCAGATAGAACACAAGGTCACTGCATGCCGTCTTATTGCATCCGCCGATGCACAGAAATCCGTCTCGAAGCTGGATGGATGCACCGTAAGCCAGTTCGCCTGGCAGTGTTTCCTCACAGCAGTTCCAGCGGTCGCTTGACAGCCCATACCGTAGAATTTCCTTGTACCATCGTTTCTTTCCGCCTTCCCAGGGGTAGGCTTTATCAAAGTTGGCACCCCCAATGATATAGAGGTCTTTCCCTATACGTCCTGAGAATGCGCCCGCAAGCCCCCTGGAGTGTGGTGACTGTCCGAGGCTTTTCAGCGACTGAATTGTTTTCCAGTCTATTATCATAGTGCTTTTTGCTATTTTTCCGTTGCCTGCACACAAGGAAGTTGAAACAATCATTTGGGTAATCATTGCTACAGTCAATACTCGTGTATGTAGGTTACGTTTCATCATTACAGATTTCCTTGTTCTTTCATCAATATCCTGTAAACCTCGAAGTGTTGTTCTATTTTATCACGATAGCCCTTTTCATCGCGGTTCTTGATACATTCCAGCAGATCGGTGTGCGTAACGAGCCGATTCCGTTGTTTCAGTTCGATGTTGATTTTGCGCAGTTCTTTGGTATAATTCTCACGTATATAGGTCAATACAGGATGGATGATTTCTTGAAATTCGGAGATAATGGCGTTTCGGGTGATATTGTACAACTTTACGTGGAATGAGAACTCACTGACCAGTGCATATTCATTGTTCTCCGAAGCGATGCCTATTTTGACGATTTCATCGAGTTCCTTGATTTCTTCGTCGGTAATCTTTCTGAAAATGTCGTTGGAGATTCCGATTTCCAGCGCAATACGGAAATTCAGAAGGTTCCAGATGGTCTTGTCACTGAGTATGCGTGGGACCACAACTCTCCTTAGTCCTTTGAGAACAGGAGGCTCGGATAGTACCATCCCCTTGCGTGGCCGAGAGTTGATCATTCCCATCATCTTCAATCCACTCAATGCCTCGCGCACCACACTTCGCCCTACACCAAACTCGTCGGCCAACTGATGTTCGTTCGGAATCGGGTCACCACATCGTAAATCGTTGTCTTTGAAATAGTTCAATAAACTGTGTTCTACCTGGTCTACTAATGTTACGGTATCGGTATTAATCTTCATGTTTAGGTATTCAATTGGTCATTTGTATTATTTGTCTGACAAATAGATGCTGCAAATATAGTTTTTAAAATTTATAAGTGCAAAATTTTAATGATTAAAAGATGTTAAATACCTTCGTTGCTTCTTCTGTTGTCTTACTCGTTGGTTGAATTAAATTAGCGCGTATTTGACTTGATCTATAGGACTATGATTGAGAAAATGAAATACCGCAACACCTGAGCTCGAGATAAGAAAGTGATGGAAGAAGTTGATAATCTTGCTATATTTGTGTATCTTTTTATTTGGTTATTAATTAGGTGTGAATATTATAGTGCCAAAGAAAAAATTACAGAGAGTTTGGTACTGCAGACGACTTTTACAAGGAAATTGACGTTGAAATAGAAGCGCAGAGTCAACAATTTACTTGTCTCGCTGTCTTTTTTTTGGAGTAAGGCAAAAATTTGTGACCTTTGTTCCGAGGTAATTGATGATATTTCACAATACAAAGTTAGTTAATCTTTCGGATACTGCAGTCTCTCTTTTATTTATTTGTATTGCTGGTTGACTCTGTATTGGCCGATTTTTACCTCCGTCCTGTTACTTTCATCGGCGTGTTGTCGCATGTTTATGATATTTTTCGTAACTTTGCGATTGATAATCATCAAATTTAGATTCCATGAGTAAAGTAACGATCAAGGACAAAACGTTCAGAACGTTCATCCCGGAAGCTGATATCTTGGAGCGGGTGAAAGCGGTTGCCGAGCAAATCAATACCGACTTGGCAGGCAAAGAGCCGCTGTTTCTCGCCGTGTTGAACGGCTCTTTCGTGTTTGCGGCCGACCTGATGCGATACATCACGATTCCCAGCGAGATATCGTTTGTCAAGTTGGCTTCGTATCAGGGCATCGCCTCCACGGGTGTCATCAAGGAAGTGATAGGGCTCAATGAGGACATCACCAACCGACATGTGGTCATTGTTGAGGATATCGTAGACACAGGAGCTACGATGCGTCGCATGATCGAAACGTTAGGTACGCGCGGTCCGGCATCGATAGACATTTGTACTTTGCTACTGAAGCCCGGCAAGTTGAGCGTTCCTTTGGACATCAAATATGTGGCCATGGAGATTCCAAACGACTTCATCGTGGGTTATGGACTTGATTACGAACAACAAGGAAGAAATTTAAGAGACATTTATACATTAGTAGAAGAATGAAAAATATTGTAATATTCGGTGCGCCTGGATCAGGAAAGGGCACCCAGAGCGATCGCTTGATTGCAAAGTATGGTTTGGGACACATCTCCACGGGTGACGTGTTGCGAAGTGAAATTAAGAACGGTACGGAATTGGGCAAGACTGCCAAGGCCTATATCGACAAGGGACAGTTGATTCCCGACGAGCTCATGATTGACATCCTGGCCAGTGTGTACGATAGTTTCGGCAAGGATCACAAGGGAGTCATCTTCGATGGTTTCCCACGTACCATCCCTCAAGCCGAAGCTCTGAAGCAGATGTTGGCCGACCGCGGTCACTGTGTAGCAGCAATGATTGAGTTGGATGTGCCTGAAGATGAACTGATGAAGCGCCTCATTCTCCGCGGACAGGAGAGCGGCCGTACCGATGATAACGAGGAAACCATCAAGAAACGTTTGAATGTTTATCACTCTCAAACTGCTCCTTTGATTGAATGGTATAAAAAAGAGGGTATTCATCATCACATCAACGGCTTGGGTGAATTAGAAAGAATCACGAAAGATATTACTTCTGAAGTTGATAAACTTTAAGCATTCGTTTACGCTTCATGCCAGAGCTTTAAGTGAAGTTTGACATGAAGCGTAAAAAACCAATGCTTTATTTGTTAAACATTACGCTTGTTCATTATTCGTTCTGTTTATTTTATTTTTAGTATATAAATAGACAGATTCATAAGGAAGGCAATCTTGGCTGTTGGTGGCCAATGGGTTCTTGTTTGCTAATCATATATTTATAACAGGTTAAGATTTAAAGTAATTATGGCTTCCAATTTCGTAGACTATGTAAAGATTTGCTGCCGTTCCGGTAAGGGCGGCCGGGGATCCATGCACCTTCGGCATGTGAAGTACAACTACAACGGCGGACCCGACGGTGGTGACGGCGGAAAAGGTGGCAGCATCTATCTCCGTGGAAACCATAACTACTGGACGCTGTTGCACCTCAGATACGATCGACACATCTTTGCCGAGCATGGTGGAGATGGTGGTCGCGACAAACGAAGCGGAGCCGACGGCAAGGATGTTTATATCGACGTGCCTTGCGGAACGGTGGTGTACAATGCCGAGACGGGCAAGTATATTTGTGATGTCACCGAGGATGGACAAGAGGTGCTGTTGCTCAAAGGCGGCAGAGGCGGACTGGGCAACTTCCAATTCCGCACAGCTACCAATCAGGCTCCGCGCTATGCGCAACCCGGTGAGCCCATGCAGGAACTCACCATCATACTCGAACTGAAGCTGCTGGCCGATGTTGGCTTGGTTGGATTCCCCAATGCGGGCAAGTCTACCTTGGTGTCAGCCATATCCAGCGCACGCCCCAAGATAGCCAACTATCCGTTCACCACGCTCGAACCCTCCTTGGGCATCGTGGAATACCGTGACCACAAATCGTTTGTCATGGCCGACATCCCGGGCATCATCGAAGGGGCGAGTGAGGGAAAGGGGCTTGGACTTCGTTTCTTACGGCACATCGAGCGCAACTCGCTGCTGCTCTTCATGGTGCCGGGCGATACCGATGACATCAAGCGGGAATACGACATCTTGCTCAACGAGTTGCGAACGTTTAACCCCGACATGATGGACAAGCATCGTGTCTTGGCGGTAACGAAGTGCGATTTGCTGGATGACGAACTCATTGAGATGCTCCATGAAACCCTGCCTACCGACCTTCCCGTGGTCTTCATCTCTGCTGTGACGGGAAAAGGACTCAACGAACTGAAGGACATTCTGTGGCAAGAACTTAACAGTGAGAGCAACAAACTCAAGGGAATCATTGCCGAGGACAATCTGGTACACCGTGACAAAGATCCTGACAAGTTTGCCGCAGAGTTGGCAGATGAGGGAGAGTTTGCCGAGATAGAATACGTCAACGATGATGAACTCGACGATGTTGCCGACCTGGAAGATTTTGAATACGAGGACCTAGACGATTGACAAGTCCTTTAGTTCTACCAAACAACGATATTTTGACCAACCCACAACTCACATATCATTCCCTGCACCCGCGTGTAAGAGCATTCTCTTCCATGCGGAAAGGTGGAGTGAGTGGCGGTCAGTATGGTGAATTTAACATCAATCCTTATTGCGGAGACGCTCCCGATGCGGTCATGATGAACCGCAAGGCCCTGTGTGCCGAGCTGCAAATAGACGATGCCCATTTGTTGATGGCGCACCAGGTTCATGGCACCGAGGCCCGAATCATCGCAGAAGAGTTCTTCTCCCTCTCGCCGTCTACACGTCAGCGGTTGCTCGAAGGCGTTGACGCACTCATCACGGCCATCCCCCATGTTTGTATTGGCGTGTCAACAGCCGACTGTATCCCCGTGCTGTTGTACGATGAAGAGCACCATGCCGCTGCTGCCGTGCACGCCGGTTGGCGCGGAACGGTGGCGCGTATCGTGCAAAAAACCGTTGCGGCGATGCAGCAGTCCTACCACACGCAGCCCGCTCATCTGCATGCTTGTATCGGACCGGGCATCTCGTTGCGCCATTTTGAAGTAGGGGACGAGGTGTATCAGGCCTTTGCACAAGCCGGCTTCAACATGCCTGCCATCAGCCAACACATGGACAAATGGCATATCAACCTGCCCGAATGCAACCGCTTGCAGCTGCTTGAGGTGGGCGTAAGTGATGACCGAATCCTATCCACCGGCATCTGTACGTACGAGCAGGTGGATGCGTATTTCTCGGCTCGGCGGTTAGGCATCCAGTCGGGGAGAATCTATAACGGCATCATTTTGTTGTAAACTATGCAGGCAGCACCGCCCCCGGCAACGGGGAGTAGTGCCTTGTCTGCACATTATTTTTGTTGATGAATGAAACTACAATTAAGAAATATACTCTTGGCTGCAACCACCGTTGTGACGCTGTCTGCGTTTGCACCCGTGGTTAACCAATTCACAGCGGCCGAACAACAGCAAATCAGCATCTCCACACCCCATCTGTTTGACAAGGAAAAATCGTTTTCAATCGACTTCACACAGCTTAAGGACAACGAATATTCGTTTCCGCTTCCCGTTGGAAAGCCCAAAACCTTGCCCAATCTCTACATGGAGATAGCAACCAAGAAGGGCGATGCCGTGAAGGCCATGTTCGGCGGTGTGGTTCGCTTGTCACGCAAGTTTCCCGAATACGGCCATGTGGTGGTGGTTCGACATCCCAATGGTTTGGAAACCGTTTATGGCAACAATGCGCAAAATCTGGTCAAGGTTGGCGAAACGGTCAAGGCGGGACAAACCCTCGCCATCGTGGGTGAGCGGGCTGGCAGGGCTTTTTGCACCTTTGCCATCATGGTGGACGGCAAGCGCATCCGTCCCGAAATCATCATCGAGAGCAACAGTCATCAGCTCAGACGTCGAATGATCCAATGCACAAAAAAGGGCCGTCATGTGGATGTTGCCGTGGTGTCCGAACAGGAACGACGACTGGGTGTCGATCCCGACAATCCCTTTGCTCAAGGTAACTCGTTCCAGTTGGATTTGGCTGAGGTGGAAAAATCTGGTAATTGGGCATTTCCCTTGCCAGGTGCCAAGCTCATTAGTCCATACGGAGGCAGACGAGGTCATAGCGGATCAGACCTCAAGACCAAGCCGAAAGATAAAATCTTGGCCGCCTTTGATGGCGTGGTGACCCTTTCCGGGCCGCATTATGGTTACGGAAATTGTATCACCATCAAGCACCGGTATGGCTTTGAAACACTGTACAGTCATCAGTACAAAAACCTCGTCAAGGTGGGACAGCGCGTGAAGGCTGGTGATGTGATTGGCCTTACGGGGCGTACGGGCCGAGCCACCACAGAGCATTTGCACTTGGAAGTGAAGTTCAGGGGAAGGCGAATGAATCCGAACGTGATATTCGACATCCCGAACCGCAAGTTGCAGAATGTGACGTTAACATTGACAAAGTCGGGCCGTGTTACCTCCAAGCGCAACCGCTAACCGTGAAAAAATTAGTCAATCCTTTTATAAAACTCTTGTTTGGTGTTGAAAACTTGAGTTTTTTACTCCCAACCTGGAGCGCAAAGTACCAATGCGTTCTCGTATATTCATTTTTCTTTGTTTTGGACTACAAATATAGCAAAAGGCAGAGAATCTATCCCTGCTTTTATGCTTAATCTTTTAAAAATTAAAATGATAATCAGATGGTTATTTTGATAACTCCCGTTTGTAGCATTACTGAGTTATAATATTAGGGTCCCTTTTTCCCACTCATCTATAGTCATTTTAGCTGTTAGCGAATGAATATTATTGCCACTTGCAATACTTTGCAATATTTGCATAGCATTGCGTTCAAAAATAGGCAAAAGATATGTTGCAGCCCACATGCGAACACCAACAGATTCGCTATATAGAAGTTTAGACAATTGCTTTAGGCTATTTGTCTCTTTTAAATAACGAGCACTTTTAGCTATTACCTGATAGCTTTTGTTTGCTTGTGCATAATTACCTGTTTCTGTTGCTTCAGCATGCTTTATCGCAGCTTCTTCAAATCTCCTGCAAGCCGCTTCTATTTTTTTTAAGGATTCCATTCAAATTTCTTTAATGTTTCTTATCGCTGTCGTGCATTGTCGTTTGTGTGCCACGTTTGTTGTTCTTTTTATTTTGACAACGCCCGATTTGGGACATTACCTAATCTGAAATATAATCATTCATTTTTCATATACTTGAGTCTTAGTGACATCCGCAATACCTTCAAATATTACACTCCTGTCATTTAGTTCCATGATTTTATTTACATATTTCTTCCCATAAATATCTACAAGATATAATGAGTCTTTTCTTATGGAAAATGTAAATTGATATATTGTATCTGCGCGTGAATGGAAAACAGCACTATCATTGTCAAAAAATTCAATATAAGGATAATTTACCTGTTTTTCGCCTCTCATTAACACCCATTCCCCATACAACCTCTCTTTAGATATTGTTATATTATGGTTTTTCTTCGGAGTACAAGATACAAAGAGAATGCAACAAGTTAATATATTAAAGAA
>NZ_ADEG01000111.1 GCF_000177075.1 Hoylesella buccalis ATCC 35310 | reverse complement strand
TACATAGCCCGAGTACTGGTGGTCAGCCGTATAATTGCTTCGGCCCACCGCAATGCTGGCAACGCCGTCAGGCGTGAGTTTCCAGATACAGTGATTGCCACTATCAGTAAAATAGAAGTCATATAACTCGCCGTCTGGACGAGGATTATTTACATACTCTCGGTTCTTAACAAATACACCCGCCCAGGTTGTGTGGAATCGAGCGGTTGAACCAATACCTTCCTGTGCTCCCCTTTGGGTCAGTGAGCCTGCTATGATGGTCAGGCCCTCGAACATGTGGGTTGTTGGGTTATAGTTAGAACGTAAAATAGCTCCACGCTTTTTACTGAACATATACATGTATTTACCCGATGGATGGAGGATCATCACCGTTTGTTCCCCACCTGTTGCAACCAGCTGATCTAGCTTGAAGCATAATACGCGGTCATTATCTACATGTGGTATTCCACCAGAGTTATCACCCATGCGATAGACGGCTGCATTTTTCCAACAGCAATAAAATTTGTAACCATCAGGCATGCATACCATGGCGTAGCTGCAAGGGGCATAGTTGTATGGACGTATCTTGCGGAAATTTTCAGACCGAAGCGCATAATAGATATTGGCCAGCTGTGAACTGGTAGCTTGTCCGTTGTCATCTGGGAAGAACAGCGTGTCACCGTCCACAGAGAAAGTAAAGGAGTGCATGCTTTTATATTGCGACCTTGGGAACAGTCGAGTGACGGTTCGCTGGGTAAGGTTCAGTACCCGCAGCCCATCGTAATAGTTACTTGAGAACAATAGTTTATCCCCACCGTTTTGTGGTTTGGGGTCGAATACCAACCAGTCGTTTGATGGAACCGATGCCTCTCCGTCAAAACTGCCGTCCGAGAAACCCGACTCGTTGTTCTCATCCACTTTACGAAGCAAGGTGCCTACGACCGTTCTTGTGTTGTAGGTAAATTTCTGGTCAAACGTGTAGGTCTGCGCCGTATCGCCCTTCTCGCCTTCCATCATTACTACAACTTCTCCGCTGTAGGCCCGACTTGGCACCATACAATAGATAGTGTTGCCGTCGGTTCCAATGACCTTGGCGCGTTTGCCACCGATGTTTACATGAATTTTGGATTCATCTGTACCAAAGTTGCTGCCTTTGATGTACATGCGTGTGCGCACGGCACCTTCTGTGGGCGTGAATTCCGTAAAGGTAGCCGGTCGGTTGGGGTCATAAGGCTGACCACTATCCGTGCTGTCGTCTTTACAGCCTACCATACACAGACATCCTAATAATAAGGATAGGTAAAAGGTTTTTTTCATAGACTCGTATATTTGATATTTAGGTTATCGTTTCAATTCGTATTATTTTTTTTCTGGAGCATGACGAATCATCGACCAGTCAAAAATGGTACGCAGAAATGTTTTTCAGTATGTTTGGTTTTAGGTTGTTACTTGTACTGGGCAAATTTAAATTTTTTATTTAAAATAACCAAATATTAAAACAAAAAAAATCGTGTCTGTGAGGCGTTGCCGTTATGTCTCTTTTATGTCTCTCATTGCAGAAATCTCAACAGCGGGCGTCCCAAATCAGAGTATGCCTACAGGATATGAAGATAGAGAATGCCCAATAGTAGCTCTGTAATGTTTATGACAGATGGAGGGAGTTTCATTTTGTTCTGCCCCATTCAAACATCATTTCCCGGTAGGTTATATTCGCATGTAGGTTATATTAAATAAGGTGTCACCCCATTTTTTCTACATTTTCTTCGCCGAACGAGTGGGGGTGTGCGGAATTTTTGATATATTTGTAACATGGATTTCTGATGAAATTGATAGTCAGAAGTTTATTTTTTACATCCAACTAAAGTAGAATACGAATTATGAGCAGAAGTTTTTTAGATGCCGTTGCGCATCGCCGTAGTTATTATGCATTGAAAAATGAATCGCCCATCACAGATGATGCCCTCCGTGAATTGGTGGCGCAGGCCGTGAAGCATGTGCCGTCGGCGTTCAACAGTCAATCGACACGCATCGTCGTGTTGCTGGGTGAACACCATCACAAGTTGTGGGAGCTGACCAAGGATGTGCTGCGTGCCATCGTTCCTGCCGACGCTTTCGCCAAGACGGAGGCGAAGATCAACGAGTCTTTTCAGAGTGGTTATGGCACCATTTTGTATTACGAAGCGCAAGCTCCCGTGCGACAGTTGCAGGAAAAATTCCCCACTTACGCAGACAATTTCCCCGTTTGGTCAGAACATACCAACGCCATGCACCAGTTTACCATCTGGACAGCCCTTGAAGATGCTGGTTTCGGCGCATCCTTACAGCACTACAATCCGATTATTGATGAGGTGGTTGCCAAGGAATTTAAGATAGATGCCGACTGGAAACTCCGTGCGCAGATGCCCTTTGGCGTACCTGCGGGCGAGCCGGGAGAGAAGACTTTTGAGCCGTTGGAAGAGCGATTGTTGTTCTTGAAGTAAAGCTAGGTTTCATCGCTTTGTGGCGGATGTATCAAAACCTTGCGTGAGTATTTTGATGCACTGTTACGTTGTGTCTGGAACGTAACAAACTACGTTCCTATATAACTGAACAACAGGCTGCTGCAAACTCAATGCCTTTGGTGCACAAACCCATTGACTTTGGCCTTCAAAGTCAATGGGTTTGTCCTTCAAAGTCTATGCGTTTGATGTCGCAATGCTACACCGTGTTCTGTCGTTCTCAAAACCGATAGCCCACCGTAGCTTGAAACACAAAATGATGGGGGGTGGCGGTTCCTAAGAGTAAGGCTTGAACCACTTGCAACACAACGTCTTCCTTCACGATGGGTTGGTTAGTTACGGGGGTGAGTCCAAAGCTTGTTTCGACCCCAATGATGATTCGATTGATGTCCAGCTCCACACCAGATTGAAGTCCTACGTCCATGCGTTTGAACTTTGGTAGTTCCACCAATTTCTTTTCTTCATTATAGCTGTTGCCCAGCATCTTGCTTCCTTGCTCAAACAGATTCTCCTTGAAGGTGTGTTTGTAGTCGCTATTCGCCATGCTGACTTTGGCCTTGCTGTTAAGACCGCATGCGATGTAAGGCCCTGTGTAGAGATTCAGGTAAAGGTCATCGGTCAGGTGAATGTGGGCGACAATGTTCAACGGCAACTCAACGTAGTGCATGTTGACATGATAGTGCGCCTCACTGATTTGCTCGTTGCCGAAATATCCGTTAAACTTGAAACCTTTATTGGCCAGATAAAGGGATGGCTGGAAGTAGAAAGTGCGGCCCAAGGGTACTGCCATACCCCCGCCCAGCCGATAGGACAGCTGTGGAGATTCTCCACTGTTGGCGATGAATGCACTGGACCCCAATGCTCCCTTGACGTTCCATGTTACTTTTGCCGTGGCGAAAAGAGGCCACACGACGAGTGCAAGACTCCATAATTTTTTGCGCATAACCATGATGTTTGTTTATAGACAGAACATCAGGTTCGCAGGAATCTTGCATGCGAAGAGATAAAATAAAACAGAAAACGTGAGCTGTTATCGTGTGTGGCTCATTTCTTGGGCATGAGAAGTTTGTTGTATTCTTCAGGCATCTGGAGCAGTTTGATGGCCTCTTTCGTCTGTTTGTCGTATCTCAAACCAAGCTGAACCGCCCCGGCTTGGAAATAATAAGCCGTAACAATGTCTGTGGCAATCATTTGTTTCAGTTCATCCTTGTTCAGCTCCAAGTCTTTTGCCACGTCGTGTGTCAGCTTTTTCTTCAAAGCCTCAAACTCAGGCTTGGCATCCTCATAATACTTTTCAAATTTAGCCATCTTCTCCAATTCGGCCAAAATCTTCTCCGTTCCGGGGTCGTAGGTGAACTTGTTTTTCAAAACCAGCCGCTTAAACTCGTTGTATTCGGTGTCCGTGAGCGTAAATTCGCTGGCGGGAGCGATGGTCTTGTGCTTGCTGATGTAGTCAACCACATAGTTGAACATCGTCTCCGTGCTGTCTCCGCGTTGCAGATAAGCCGAGATGTTGGCGATGGTGTCGGGCTTGATTTCCACATCCGGCATGATGCCTCCGCCGTCCCTTACCTCGCGTCCGTTCTTGGTGTGGAACACGCTGGTCAGCGAGTCGGGCAGCTGTGTGGCACTGTTGCGCCCTGCCGTGTGTTTGTAATTGATGGCCTGGATGCAGCGTCCGCTGGGAATGTAATAATGAGCTGTGGTCACTTTCATGTTGGCGTTGTAGGGCAGCTTTGTGGTCATCTGCACCAATCCCTTGCCGAAAGTGCGGGTTCCCATGATGACCGCGCGGTCTAAGTCTTGCAGCGACCCAGCCGTAATCTCGCTGGCGCTGGCCGTCATGCCGTTGACCAGAATCACGATGGGCATGGAGGCATCGACTGGTTCCATGCGCGTTTTGAACGTTATGTTGGCACGTTTCAGCTTTCCTTTGTTCGTTACCACCGTGATGTCCTTTGGAACGAAGATGTTCACGAGGTCTACCGCTTCCTGTTCGGAGCCACCTACATTGTTTCTCAGGTCCAAGATGAGACCTTTGGCTCCTTGCTTTTTCAGGTCGATGAAAGCCTGTCGCACCTCTTTCGCACAGCCTTCGTAATACTGAAGCAGATTGATGTAGCCCACGTTTCCGGCCACCATGCCGTAGTAGGGAATGGCGGGCATCTGAATGGCACGGCGCTTCACCTTGAATTTCATCACCTTGCCCGTTGACGGTCGCTTAATCTTTAAGACGAAGGTCGAGCCTGGTTCTCCCCTCAGATGCTCACTCACATACTTCGTGTCTTTGCCTACCATCGTCGAATCGTCTATCTGTAGGATGATGTCCCCTTTCTTCAACCCCACTTCCGACGACGGCATGTTGGCATAAGGCTCGTCAATCACGGCGTTCTTCAGCTGTTGGTTGTAGCGGATGAGCGCACCGATGCCGCCGTATTTTCCAGACAGGGCCTGCCGCAATTCTTGCGTTTCGCTCTCTGGGTAATATTCTGTGTAGGGGTCCAGACTGCGCAGCATGCTCTTGATGCCTGTGCCAATCACGTCATTGGCATCAAGGGTGTCTACGTACATCAGGTCCAGATTTTTATAAACGGCGTTGAACAGTTCCATGTTTTTGGCCGCCTCAAAAAGGTGGTTTTTGTCCTTTTGGGCGAATAGACTGTTAGGCATTAGTCCCAACAGCAAGAGATATAACAGTAGTTTTTTCATTGTCACAACATCAATTTGTTGAGCAAAGGTAACATTTAAGACCATAATATAGGTGGGTGCGTTCGCTTTTTTATTGTATTTTAGCTTTCCGGTCTATTTTTTTTGCAAAATGTTTGGAGGTTTCAAAAAAACGTTCTACCTTTGCATCCGCAATCAAGAATATTGATTTGTCATTGCTTCAATAGCTCAGTTGGTTAGAGCACCTGACTGTTAATCAGGGGGTCGTTGGTTCAAGCCCATCTTGAAGCGCAGAGAGCGGAAGTCCTATTGAACGGGGTTTCCGCTCTTTTTCGTAAGAAAAAAGGCTGTCAATGAAGAAAACAAGAACATATTGGAGTATGTATTTGGCAAAGATGTTTTATTTAATGTGTATCTTCTTTGTTTATTATTCAATTTACACGGCTGCCAATTCTCTTCCTAAAGCACGTAGAGCATTTTTGATTTGACAAACTCTTTCCGCACTCGGATTCTTTATACCATAGATGTATTTTGACAATAAACTTTTGTTAATGCCAAGATTTCTCGCTACTTCCGAAACATTTAATTGTGGGAAACGCTTAAACAACATGGCAATCTCATTATCATATTTCGGTTCGTCTTTTGTATAAAAACTTGAAATATGTATATCTTCGTCCAACTCAGTCCATCGTAGAGCCTCTCCATGTAATTCTATTGTATAATCCATTCGTTGCCTTTCTGTTGCATCTTTGAGCAATGGAAAAGCCTCCAAAGGGCGGCTGTACACCTTATCCTCGCTTGACAGCATATATATACGCCCTTTCTCAAACCATATATTCTTTATTGTTTCCATAATGATACTCATTTAATGATACTCGTTCCAGACATTGATGATATCCTCTTTGTACATCCCTGCAAGTTCCAAAGCTCGTTTCAAATCTTTGGCTTTTAATCCATGGTTATATACTAACTTAACTTCATCTTCTATCTGTATCTTTGCATCATCGTCACCTTTTACAACATGAACATGGATTGGTCTATGTTCGTCAGAGTAAAAGAAAAAACGAAGTCCAAATATTTCAAATATTGTAGGCATATTATTATTTTAAATCACACTACGAATATAGGGATAATATTTTATCCCTGCAAATATTTTGAAAACTATTTTACCCTCTCATCCACCCTTTATTTCTTTGTTCTATTGGTTCGTAAATCACTGCTTTTATGTAAATTTGCAAGAGTACTATTACAAACAGGTAAGATATGACGACACTGGGATTTGTCTTATTGATAATTACTTGGATAATTGTTGGCTTGGCAACAAAAGGCAGAAAGCATACGCCGCAAAATCAGTGGCAGCGGGAAGATAAGAGAAAACGCTTGGAAGAGGAGTATGCACAAAACCTTAAGGTGTGGCAGGAGTGTAAGGAAGATATGAAGAGAAGGTTAAAAGACTTTTTCGGTCGTTAATCGTATGCTTCAAGGATACTCAACGAATCTGCCTCAAATTGCAATCAACATCAGATTCTCAAGACTAATTTTGAAAAGCAGGCTAAATGTTCTTATGCTCAAACCGCAAATTAAAATTAGAGTCTCGCCACGGTTATATATTAGGTAGTAAGTCCAACAAAAAAATAGTTATTCCTTCATAAAGTTTTTCCACCTTCTTCCTTTTTCACCCTTGCACCCCTTTGATAATAGTTTCGTCATACACGTTGTGCTCGTCAGGGCTGTGCAGAGGGTTCCATACCTGGGCAAAGAACGGGTTGCGTTTGGCCTCCTCGTCGTAATTCCACGGCATGGGGAAGCACTCGGGGCACCAGTGACCACCTAATAGTACCAGTCGGGGAGAGGCTTTGAAACGATGCCCAAAGGCGCATTGCCATTCCAACTGTGTGGACAGGTCGCCGCGCACCATCTGCTTGGACAGGCATTTGCCGCCCCTGAAGGCTGCCGCTTGCCGCATATCTTCTATATCCAGTTCGTCTTTTGGTTTCGACTCGTCATATCCATGGTCCAACATCACGGGCTGAGGCGATGGGTGATACAGTTTAAACTCGTTCCAACCCGGAATAGCTCTCCATGCGTCCATGCTTCCATAGAAAGCCGTGATGCGGGGTTCGATGTTGTGCTTCGTCCAATATAACGGTCCCAAGGGCTTCTTGGCGGTGGGCTTCAACACCAGATGTTTGATGAGGCAGGAAGGGAGAAAGCCTCCTAATTTCATCTTCAATGGTGCTTTTTCAGCCATTTCTTGAATGAATTGGTCTATCTTTCCACTTCTGAAATGCAGGTACGATTCAAGGATATCAGAATCGGTGTACCACTGTCCGTGGAAGTTGCGCAGCACAAACCAGTTGGGTTCGGTGAGGTCTTTGAGGTTTCCTAAGTTCAAAGCCGTGAAGGTGTATTGCATAAACGCCCAGTTAACGGTGCGATATTCCGCTCCTCCGCCAATGTTGTAGATGCGGCACCAGAAGTCTTCGGGCAGGTCTTGATTGCAGACATGCGACAGCAGTACGCCCGAATCTTTGGCCGTCACCCATTCCAACACGCCGTTCAGAGGTTGGTGAAACATGATGGGGTCTAATGTGTTGAGAATGGAAGGGTATAAGATGCCCGTTTGACGGAGCGACACCCAATGCTTCAACCCCGATTCGATGACCTCTCTTTCGGCCAAGGCTTTCGACAAAGCGTAGATGTCATAGACGCTAATCTTGATGGGGTCGCCCACGCGTCCCCAGTGAATGGGATCGTTGCGGTCGCCCGTTTGCGCCACCGTTCCGATGTATACCAGATGTACCCGATCGGGATTGGGCTGTGCCTTGATGGCTCGGATGATGTTTTTCACCGCCCCCACGTTAACCTGCATGGTCTTTTGCGGAAAATAATCGGCTGCCGGCGACACCATTCCGCCCACATGCAGCACATAATCGGAGTCCGTCACCCCTCGCAACACGTCGTCGTAATGTGTCAAATCGCCATAAATCACTTCCACGCCCGGCAGCGAAGCGTAGGGCGAAATGGCCTTACGGTCGTTCTCGGTGGGCAACACCAGCAGGCGAATGTCAAATTCGTCACGCCGTTTCAATAGCTGTTTCAAGCCCTCTGACCCCATGTGTCCGGTGGCACCCGTGAGGAAAATCGTCTTTTTTTGCATCATTCTCATCCAGATTAGGTTGTTCAACACTCCTTGCAAAAATACAATAAATATATGGTAATGTCAACTATCTTTTGTGCAAATTCGTCGCTGTGTTTTCATTGTGCCGTGTTCGTTGCGTGTTGGTGGAATTGAAGTCATGGGGTCAATACGTTAGGAAAATATTTAACAACCAACCTCTTCATGTTTCACCTGTGGACAACCAACCTGGCTCTTGGTTGAAAATACGCTCAAAATGAGCGAAGTTTATATGTGTTTGATATTTAATTACTTGTGCCTATGTGACCTGTGTAGCCTCTGTTTTTTCGTGCATTTTTCGGCCAAAAACATGGCTTTTGTCGTGAAATAAGCATGGGTTTAGCCGTCAAAGTCATGTTTCTAACGCATCAAAGTGATACTTCTAAGGACGCAAAGTCAATGCTCTAATCGTAAAATCTGCATTTTCTTGCCCAGCCATTGCCTTGATGCTCCCCGCAGGCCTATTGATTTTTTCTAGATTGCCAGTAGACAAGTGCCGTTTTATAGGCCTTTTTTGATAAAAACAATTTACTTCCTTCGTTCATTTCCGAAGCTCATTCAACGCGCGTAGATGGTTGCGATGTGTCATCACTTTGGTGCGACGCCTGGCCGTAGCACATTATTACGATGTGAAAATTTCGTGAATAATCGCCGTTTTATTTGGATATTTCGTTGAAAAAACCTATCTTTGCACCGTTCAGTGGAATGAGGGGCTTCGCAGAAAGCTCCTCATTTTATTTTGAATACGGCCGGCATCGCTGCTTGGAAGATGCTTGGCACGAGCGGTAAGAATATATAGTACTAATTAAATATATATGATTGATAAAAGTGTCGTAAAAGGATTGGTTGAAGATTGGCTTCAGGACAAAGACTATTTCTTGGTGGATGTTGAGGTCAGTAAAGACGACAAGATTGTTGTCGAAATCGACCATGCAGACGGCGTATGGATTGAAGACTGCGTGGAATTGAGCCGGTACATTGAAGATCGGCTCGACCGTGACGATGAAGATTATGAGTTGGAGGTTGGCTCGGCTGGATTGGGTCAACCTTTCAAGGTGCCACAGCAGTACATCAATTTCATAGGAAAAGAGGTCGAGGTGCTGGATGGCGACGGACTGAAATACCGGGGGGTCTTGAAATCGGTAGATGGGAACGACTTTGTTGTGACCGTTGACGAGAAGGTGAAGGTTGAAGGAAAGAAACGCCCAGAGCTACAAGCCGTGGATCATACTTTCCAGATGGACAAGGTGAAGTATACCAAGTACCTCATCAACTTTAAATAATGAGGCAGAAACTGATCATTGAATGAAACTAATATATAACATATAACGCTATGGCAGCAAGAAAGAATGTAGAAGAAACCATCAGCATGATTGACACCTTTCGTGAATTTAAAGACACGAAAAACATCGACCGTGCCACATTGGTAAGCGTGTTGGAGGAAAGTTTCCGCAACGTGCTAGCCAAGATTTATGGTAGCGATGAGAATTTTGACGTTATCGTAAATCCAGATAAGGGCGACTTCGAAATATACCGTAACCGCATCGTTGTGCCGGATGGCGAGGTGGCGGACGAAAATAAGGAAATATCGCTGAAAGAGGCTCGCGAGATTGAAGACGACTATGAAGAGGGCGAAGAGGTTTCTGAACAGATCGACTTTGCCAAGTTTGGCCGCCGTGCCATTTTGAATCTTCGACAGACATTGAAATCAAAAGTGCTGGAGCTGGAACACGACTCGTTGTACAATAAGTATAAAGACCGTGTGGGACAGGTTATCTCCGGCGAGGTTTACCAGATATGGAAGCGCGAGGTGCTGTTGGTAGACGATGAGAACAACGAGCTGATACTGCCTAAGTCAGAGCAGATTCCGGCCGACCAATACCGCAAGGGCGAGACCATTCGCGCCGTCATCCTGCGGGTGGACAACGAGAACAACAACCCCAAGATTATCCTCTCGCGTACCAGTCCGGTATTCCTGGAACGACTGTTGGAGGCCGAGGTGCCCGAGATTAACGACGGACTCATCTCCATCAAGAAAATAGCCCGCATGCCGGGCGAGCGCGCGAAGGTGGCTGTAGAGAGCTACGACGACCGTATTGACCCGGTAGGTGCCTGTGTTGGCGTGAAAGGCAGTCGTGTGCACGGCATCGTTCGCGAGCTGTGCAACGAGAATATTGACGTTATCAACTACACGTCAAACATCAAACTGTTCATTCAGCGCGCGTTGAGTCCCGCTCGCATCAGCAGCATCAACCTGGATGAGGAAAATCGCAAGGCCGAAGTTTACCTGCAACCCGAAGAGGTGAGCTTGGCCATTGGTCGGGGAGGACTGAATATCAAGTTGGCTTCCATGCTGACAGAATTTACCATCGACGTGTACCGGGAAGTTTCAGATGCCGACGCTGACGAAGACATCTACTTGGAAGAGTTTAATGACGAAATCGATCAATGGATTATCGACGCCATCAAAGGCATCGGTCTTGATACAGCTAAACAGGTGTTGAACGCACCTCGTGAAATGTTAATTGAGAAAGCCGACTTGGAGGAAGAAACCGTCGATCACCTGATTCGGGTATTAAAATCAGAATTTGAACAGTAACACCCCGTGACGCATGCAGCCCTCTGCGAACGAGGACGCTGTGGAAAAACGTCTGCATATGGGCAGAACAGTTGGGAGTGTGAACATCAATAAGAACAAGAGTTAAATAATTATCAATGAGCATCAGATTAAACAAAGCATTACGTGAATTAAACATAGGACTTCAAACGGCAGTTGAATTCCTTGAAAAGAAAAGTGAGCTGGGAGAGGTAAAGGGCGAGCCAAGCTTTAAGTTGAGCGACGCACAATACCAAGCCCTGGTAGAGGCTTTCAAGCAAGACGCAGAGGTGCGCAATCAGGCGGAAAAGATCTTTCAGAAGAAGCCCAAAGAAAAGAAACGCACTTCGGAGGCAAAGGAAGAGCGTGTTGAAGAAGTAGTCGAGACAGCTTCATCGCAGCAGCGATACAAACCGCTCGGCAAGATTGACTTGAGCGTATTCGACAAGAAGCCTGCCGCTAAGAACGCTGATGCTCAAGACGATCAAAAGGCATCGGAATCACAAGAAAAACCGACAAAGAAGGCTGCTGCCGTCAGCCCAAAGCCTAAAAAAGAAAAAGTAGAGAAGCCCGCAGAAACACCAAAGGCAGCACCAACTGTGGTGGAAGAAAGCAAGAAGGACGACCAAAAAGCGGAAGTCAAGACCGAGGCACCAACTGTAAAGAAGGCGCAAGTGGACCAGAAACAAAAGGTTGACGAGCGTATTGAACCACAGGAAAGTGAAAAGCCACAGGAAAGTGAAAAGCCACAGCAAAACGCCGAACCACAGGAAAGTGACAAGGAGCAGGAAGGCACCGAACTTTTCCAAACCAAGGGTGAGCTGCGCTTGCAAAATGCGCCGAAGGTGAATGTGCTGGGTAAAATAGACCTTAGCACCATCAACCAGAGTACTCGACCCAAGAAGAAAACCAAGGAAGAACGTCGCAAAGAACGTGAAGAAAAACGAGGCGATGGACGCAAAAAGCGCGCACGCATTAACCAACAGCGGGTTGATATCAATGCTGCTTCTCGACAAATTGGAAACAATGGCGGTGGCAATGCTAACAAGTCTGCGTATGCTGACGGCCGAAATGCTAATAAGAAAAATCGAAAGGGCAGAGGACGTAACCAGAAACCCTTGGAGGTGAACGAGGAAGAGGTGGCACGCCAGGTAAAAGAAACGCTGGCCAGACTCACCAGTAAGGGCACCCAGAACAGGAAGGGTGCTAAATACCGTAAGGAAAAACGTGATGCCATGCAAGAACGCATGAGTGCGGAAGCAAGAGCAGAACGTAAGGAAAGTAAGGTATTGAAGCTCACCGAATTCGTGACAGTCAGCGAATTGGCTACCATGATGGATGTGGATGTCAACAAACTGATTGGAACCTTGATGAGCATAGGTGTGATGGCATCTATCAATCAACGATTGGATGCCGAGACCATCAACTTGGTTGCCGATGAGTTTGGCTTCAAGACCGAATATGTGAGCGCAGAGGTTCAAGAGGCTGTCGCTGAAGAAATCGACGACGAGAACGACCTGTTGCCTCGCGCACCCATCGTTACCGTGATGGGACACGTAGACCATGGTAAGACATCTCTGTTGGACCACATCCGAAACACCAATGTGATTGAAGGAGAGGCCGGTGGCATTACCCAGCACATCGGTGCTTATAACGTACAGCTGGAGAATGGACGATTCATCACATTCCTGGATACTCCTGGTCATGAGGCCTTCACTGCCATGCGTGCTCGCGGTACACAGGTGACGGATATCGCCATCATCATCATCGCTGCCGACGACAGTGTGATGCCTACTACCAAGGAGGCCATCGCGCATGCGCAGGCTGCCAACGTGCCCATGGTGTTTGCCATCAACAAGATTGACAAGCCAGGAGCCAACCCAGATAAGATTCGTGAAGACTTGGCTCAGATGAACTTGCTGGTTGAAGAGTGGGGTGGAAAATACCAATGTCAGGAAATCAGTGCTAAAAAAGGTATAGGTGTTAACGAATTGTTGGAGAAAGTTCTCCTCGAGGCCGACATGCTTGACTTGAAAGCCAATCCCAATCGTCGTGCGACAGGTAGTGTCATCGAGTCGAGTTTGGACAAGGGACGTGGATATGTTTCTACGGTTCTGGTCAGCAATGGTACGCTGCGTGTGGGTGATGACATCATCGCCGGGACGAGCTGGGGACGCATCAAGGCCATGTTCAACGTGCGCAACCAGCGTATTGAGTCAGCCAAACCTGCCGAACCTGCCATCATTCTCGGACTGAATGGTGCGCCCACGGCCGGTGATCAGTTCCATGTGCTGGAAACAGAGCAAGAGGTTCGAGATATCGCCAACAAGCGTATGCAGTTGCAGCGTGAGCAAGGCTTGCGTACACAGAAGCGCCTCACGCTGAGTGACATCTCGCATCGTATCGCTCTTGGGTCATTCAAGGAACTGAACATTATAGTGAAAGGTGACACCGATGGTAGTATCGAGGCATTGAGTGACTCGTTTATTAAGATGTCTACCGAGAAGATTAACGTCAATGTTATCTTCAAGTCGGTAGGTCAGATTAGTGAAAGCGACGTTACCTTGGCAGATGCTTCCGACGCTATTATTGTGGGCTTCCAGGTTCGCCCGTCTGCTTCTGCTCGTAAACTGGCCGAACAGAACGGTGTTGAAATCAACACCTACTCCGTCATCTACGACGCCATTGATGACGTGAAGTCGGCTATGGAAGGCATGCTTGACAAGGTAACCAAGGAGGTAGTCACTGGCGAGGTTGAGGTGAAGCAAGTTTACAAGATTTCAAAGGTGGGAACCGTAGCTGGTGCCATGGTGACCGATGGAAAGGTACACCGCTCAGACAAAGCTCGAGTTGTTCGCGACGGAATCGTCGTTCACACTGCTGCCATCAATGCGTTGAAGCGGTATAAGGACGATGTCAAGGAAGTGGCAACCGGTTTCGAGTGTGGTATCAGTCTGGTTAATTTCAATGATATCCAGGAAGGTGACATCATAGAAACCTTTACAGAAATAGAAGTAAAGCAAACGTTGTAAGTTTGAGCGTGTGAGTTTTGAGTTGATAAGTTTGTGAGTTGATAGGTTTTTGAGTTCGTAAATACTTCAATTTATGAACCCTTGAGCACCAACAACTCGTCAACTCGTTAACTTGTAAACTCGTCAACTAACAAACTAATCATATCATCTATTGCAGGGGCGTCCATGAAACATCAGGGAGTTCCTGCATTTACATTTATGGAAGAAGTAAATAACACGAACAACGAATACGTCAGAAAGCTGACCGAACAGAAGTACGAGTTTGGCTTTACCACTGACGTTCATACCGAGATTATAGAGAAGGGGCTTAATGAGGATGTCATTCGGCTCATTTCCGACAAGAAAGGAGAGCCGGAATGGATGCTCGAATTTCGCCTGAAAGCGTATCGACATTGGCTGACAATGACACAACCCTCATGGGGACATGTGACGTTGCCCGACATTAATTACCAAGAAATCTCCTATTATGCCGACCCAATGGCGAAGAAACCGGCCAACAAAGAGCTTGATCCGGAACTGGAGAAAACATTCGACAAGCTGGGCATTCCATTGGAAGAACGGTTGGCACTTAGTGGAACGGCCGTTGATGCCATCATGGACTCTGTGTCTGTGAAGACCACCTTCAAGGAAAAGCTGAAGGAGAAAGGCGTCATCTTCTGTTCCATGGGTGAGGCTATCAAGGAGCATTCTGCCTTGGTGCGTCAGTACTTAGGCACGGTAGTTCCTTATCATGACAATTTCTTCGCAGCCCTGAATAGTGCCGTTTTCAGTGATGGCTCGTTCGTTTTCATCCCCAAAGGCGTGCGCTGTCCCATGGAGTTAAGTTCGTATTTCCGCATCAACGCGCGTAATACCGGACAGTTTGAACGAACGTTGATAGTGGCTGAAGACGATGCGTATGTGAGTTATCTCGAAGGATGTACCGCTCCGATGCGCGATGAGAATCAACTTCATGCCGCAATCGTGGAAATCATCGTGATGAACAATGCCGAGGTAAAATACTCAACCGTACAGAATTGGTACCCCGGAGATGAACATGGTAAGGGCGGAGTGCTCAACTTAGTCACCAAAAGGGGCGATTGTCGGGGAGTCAACTCCAAGCTCTCGTGGACGCAAGTTGAAACAGGTAGCGCCATTACATGGAAATATCCATCTTGTATCTTGCGTGGAGACGGCTCGCAGGCCGAGTTCTATTCGGTGGCGGTGACCAATCATCATCAAGAAGCCGACACGGGTACGAAGATGATTCACATGGGAAAGAACACCACGAGTACCATCATTTCAAAGGGAATCAGTGCCGGACACAGCCAGAACTCCTATCGAGGATTGGTTCGTGCAACCGCCAATGCTGACAATGCGCGCAACTACAGCTCGTGCGACAGCCTGCTGTTGGGAAGCGAATGTGGTGCCCATACGTTCCCCTACATGGACATTCATAACGACAGTGCCATCGTTGAGCATGAGGCTACGACGAGCAAAATCAGTGAAGACCAGCTGTTTTATTGCAATCAACGAGGCATTCCTACTGAAGATGCCGTTGGCCTGATTGTCAATGGATATGCCAAGGAAGTATTAAACAAGTTGCCGATGGAGTTCGCTGTCGAGGCGCAAAAGTTGCTTTCCGTCTCGCTGGAGGGAACCGTTGGATAAACCGATTTATAACAAAAGAATCATTATGTTAGAGGTAAAGAATTTACATGCCACCATCAACGGCAAAGAAATATTGAAAGGAATCAATCTTGTCATCAAGACAGGAGAAGTACATGCCATCATGGGACCTAACGGTTCGGGCAAGAGTACCTTGAGCGCAGTGCTTGTGGGCAATCCGATGTACGAGGTTACGCAGGGCGAAGTGACATTCAATGGCAAAGACCTGTTGGCCATGCCGCCAGAAGATCGCGCACACGAGGGATTGTTTCTCTCTTTCCAATATCCCGTGGAAATCCCCGGTGTGTCCATGACTAATTTCATGCGGGCAGCCATCAACGAGAAGCGAAAGTATCAAGGACAGGAGCCGATGAGTGCCGGCGACTTCATCAAGTTGATGAAGGAAAAGCGAAAGGTGGTTGAGTTAGACAGTAAACTGTCCAACCGCAGTGTGAACGAGGGATTCAGTGGCGGAGAGAAGAAGCGTAACGAAATCTTCCAAATGGCGATGCTCGAGCCCACGCTCTCCATTCTCGATGAGACGGATTCGGGCTTGGATGTAGATGCGCTGCGCATAGTTGCCGAAGGTGTCAACAAGCTGAAGAGGCCCGATACCAGCACCATTGTCATCACACATTACGACCGTTTGCTCGATTTAATCAAGCCCGACATCGTTCATGTGCTATTCAATGGACGCATTGTGAAGACCGGAGGGCCTGAATTGGCCAGGGAAATCGAAGACAAAGGGTACGACTGGATTAAGGCGGAGGCAGAATGATGAACAGTGAGAAACAATATGTCGACCTGTATGCGGATGCCCGCGCCATGATCTTTCAGCATGGTTCGCCCGTGATGAACGACGTTCGTGACGCTGCTTTCGAAGATTTTAAGCGCCAAGGCTTCCCCTCACGCAAGGTCGAACGCTATCGCTATACGGATATGGCGGCGCTGTTTGAACCCAATTATGGATTGAACCTCAACCGGCTGGATATCCCCGTAAAACCCTATGAGGCTTTCAAGTGCAGCGTACCCAACTTGAGTACTTCGCTTTACTTCATCGTCAACGACGCTTTCCACGCCAAGGCGCTGCCCAAAGCGACACTGCCCGAAGGCGTCATCGTCGACTCTTTGCAGAAGGTGGCCAACACGCATCCGCAATTGGTGAGCAAGTATTATGCCCAACTGGCCGAGACAAAGGACGATGCCATCACGGCACTGAACACCATGTTGGCGCAAGATGGCCTCTTCATCTATGTGCCCAAGCGGGTTAAGATTGACCGTGCTGTCCAGGTGGTGAACCTCCTTCGCTCGGATGTTGACCTGATGGTGAACCGACGAGTGCTCATTGTGCTGGATGAAGGAGCCGAGGCCAAGTTCCTTTTCTGCGACCACACCATGGACGATAAGCATTTTCTGGCCACGCAAGTAATCGAGGCTTATGTGGGCGAGAATGCCTCGCTCGACCTTTATTGCATGGAGGAAACGCACGAACACAATACCCGTGTGAGCAACGTGTATGTGGAACAGCAGGCCAACAGCCACTTCAATCACAACGTGCTAACCTTGCACAATGGCATTACGCGCAACCAACTCAATTTGGTGTTCCGTGGCGAAGGGGCGTCTTGTTGCTGTAACGGATGTGTCATTGCTGACAAGAAGCAGCATGTGGACAACAACACGTTCATCCGTCATGCCGTGCCTCACTGCGAAAGTCATGAACTGTACAAGTATGTTCTCGATGGGCAGGCCACGGGAGCCTTCGCCGGTAGGGTGCTTGTAGAGAAGGGAGCGCAGAAGACCAACTCGGAGATGCGCAACCAAAACCTCTGCACCACGAAGCAGGCACGCATGTACACGCAGCCTGAGTTGGAGATTTATGCCGATGATGTGAAATGTGGTCATGGTTCTACCGTGGGTCAACTCAACGACCAGGCCATGTTCTACATGCGCCAGCGCGGCATCAGTGAGCAGGAAGCCAAGCTGTTGTTGGAGTTTGCTTTCATCAATGAGGTGGTCGACAGCATGCAGCTCGAACCGTTGAAAGACCGTCTGCACTACTTGGTTGAGAAGCGCTTCAGAGGCGAACTCGACAAGTGTGCGGGATGTAGAAATTGTTAATTAGCCCATCATTGCCTCCCCCAAGTGCTTTCAAAAGCAAACTTGGGCGGAGGTTTTTTCGTGAACGTTCAAACCAATCATTCGTGACTGGCCCAACCGACAGTGGGTTCCAATCGACCTTGCGGCCAGTCCCATCCATACAATTTCATTCTATGTACGATATTTCTTCCATCCGTCAGGATTTTCCCATCCTCTCCCGAAAGGTCTATGACAAGCCTTTAATTTACCTGGATAATGCGGCCACCACGCAGAAACCCTTGTGCGTGTTGGATGCCATGCGTGACGAATACCTCAACGTCAACGCCAACGTCCACCGCGGCGTGCATTGGATGTCGCAGCAGGCCACCGATCTTCACGAGGCTGCCCGCGAGACGGTGCGCCGCTTCATCAATGCCCGCTCGGCCGCTGAGGTGGTTTTCACCCGGGGCACCACCGAGGGTTTGAACCTCATCGCCGCCACCTATTGTCAGGCGTTCATGCACGAAGGCGATGAAGTAATCGTGTCTGCCATGGAGCATCATTCCAACATTGTGCCGTGGCAGCTGCAAGCTCAGCAAAGGGGCATCGTGCTCAAAGTGATTCCGATGACCGATACGGGGGAGCTGATGCTCGACGAATACGAAAAGTTGTTTACCAACAAGACCAAACTGGTGAGCCTCACGCAGGTGAGCAACGTGCTGGGTACCGTCAATCCTGTAAAGCAGATGACGGCCACGGCGCATGCCCATGGCGTGCCGGTGGTGATAGACGGTGCGCAGAGTGCGCCCCACTTCAAGGTGGACATGCAAGACATTGATTGCGATTTCTTTGTTTTCAGCGGCCACAAAGCATATGGCCCCACGGGCATTGGTGTGCTGTATGGTAAGGAAGAATGGCTCGACCGTTTGCCACCCTATCAGGGAGGAGGCGAGATGATCAGCCATGTGTCGTTCGACAAGGTTTCTTTCGAGCGGCCACCATTGAAGTTCGAGGCGGGTACACCCGACTACATTGCCACGCATGGGTTGGCCGTTGCACTCGATTACCTGTCATCCTTAGGCATGGACAACATAGCCAAGCATGAACACGAGCTGACCGCTTACGCACTTGAGCGCATGCAAACCATTCCCGGGATGCGCATCTTCGGAGAGGCGGCCCATCGTGATGCGGTCATCAGCTTTCAGGTTGGACACATTCACCACATGGACATGGGCACCTTGTTGGATAGGCTCGGCATCGCCATCCGCACGGGGCACCACTGCGCGCAGCCGCTGATGCAGCGGTTGGGTGTTTTGGGAACAGCGCGCGCCTCCTTCGCTTTGTACAACACACGCGAAGAGGTAGACCAACTGGTTGCGGGCATTGAGCGCGTCAGTCGGATGTTCTAATCAGAACACTTGCTTGCATTTCCACAAGGCGTTCAGCAGCCATAGGCAGCAAACCACGCGCACGGCGAACGGCGCTTCGATGGGAAACACGGTCATCACGAATGCCAGTTGGGCATTCAGCAGCAACAGCGTCTGCCTCGTGTTCACATCACGTTCCATCACTTTGGCGTAATAACGCCGCAAAAGTTCTATCGGCATCAATAATTTTCCGATGACGTGCTGATAATTGAAACGTGCCGAGGGTGTGCTTTCTGATAAAAGAATGTTCTTTTCCATTGTCGTTCGTATTTGATGGTTCATGTTCTGTTTGATACGGCAAAAGTACGACAAGAGTTGGAACTCATTTTTCCACACCAAACAAAGGTTGTTAATACTTGTTGTAGGTTAACTTTATTTCACATGTAGAGGATGCACAACACTTTGAAATCTCATTATTACCCCAATCTCATCGAGGCTGGATGCGATGAGGCGGGGCGTGGATGCTTGGCCGGAAGTGTGTTCGCTGCCGCCGTCATCCTGCCGCCCAACTATGACAATGCGGACCTGAACGATTCGAAACAGCTCTCGCGCAAAAAGCGCGACGCATTGCGCCAAGCCATTATCAACGATGCCGTGGCGTGGGCAGTGGGCGAGGTAACACCGCAGGAGATTGACGAAATTAACATCCTGCGCGCCAGTTTTCTGGCCATGCACCGCGCGTTGGACCAGCTCACCACGCGCCCGCAGGCCATCATCGTGGACGGAAACCGCTTTACGCCTTATCACGATTTGCCCTACACCACTATTATAAAAGGTGACGGCAAGTACCAGGACATCGCCGCAGCCAGCATCTTGGCCAAGACTTTTCGGGATGATTACATGGACCGCCTGGCGCAAGAATACCCGCAATACGACTGGCAATCGAACATGGGCTACCCCACACGAAAGCACCGGGAGGCCATCCGTGCGTATGGCATCACGCCCTATCACCGCCGTTCGTTTAATCTTTTGGGCAGTGCAGAGCTATCCTTAGATTTCTAATGCACTGCCTTTTGTCCAACTGATGCACGTTGCATCAGTCTTGTCTTATAAGATTGCGTGCTTTAGCTTGATATGCGTTGGCTTCTGATGCTTGAATGCTTAGCTTGCTGCTATAGGAGGAATCCAGCATGCACACATCCTCGTCAACTCACCAACTTAAAAACTTAAGAACTTAAAAAACTCAAAAACTCACCAATTCCTCTTTCCCCATGCGATTAGAAAAATTCGGAAACGAGCTCAAGCTGCTGCTGTTGCTCACCGACAATAACAATTACACCGCCCAGCAGTTGGCCGACAGGCTTCACGTCACGCGGCGCAACCTCTACTATTATCTCGACTATCTTCGCAACAGCGGGTTTCAGGTCATCAAGACCGGAGCCTATTACCGCCTG
The DNA here is from genome assembly GCF_000177075.1 of Hoylesella buccalis ATCC 35310. Taxonomy (GTDB): domain Bacteria; phylum Bacteroidota; class Bacteroidia; order Bacteroidales; family Bacteroidaceae; genus Prevotella; species Prevotella buccalis. The sequence continues at coordinate 26,780 of NZ_ADEG01000111.1, read as the reverse complement.
GACCCCAATAGTAAGTTTTTCAGGCGACTGCACGACAACATTGTTTTCACCAAGGAAGAGGCCGCGTACCTGCGCCGAATGCTGGAGGCCAGCAACAAGAAAGACCTTATCCTGGCGACCCTTAAAACCAAACTCGACCGCTATTACAGTTTGGAAGGGTCGTTCTCACCAGCCGCTTTGAAGCGCATCCACAACAACGTGCGCACCTTGAAAGAGGCCATGGAGACACAGAGCGTCGTGGTGCTCAGGGGCTATTCGTCGCCCCACAGCAAGACCGTTTCCGACCGCGTGGTGGAGCCCTACCTGCTGATGAACGACGATTTGGACGTGCGGTGTTACGAGATGCAGTCGGACATGTGCAAAACGTTCAAGGTGTCGCGCATCAAGAGCGTTGAGGTGATGGATGTATTTTGGATGAACCAGGCTAAGCACCGCGACCTGTTCACGGATATTTTCATGTTCAGTGGCGACGAAAAGCTGCCCGTGAAACTGCGTTTGGGGCAGTTGGCATACAATCTTTTGCTCGAGGAGTACCCGCAGTCGCATCCTTTTCTGGCTCCTGAGAAGGATGAGAAACACTGGATTTTCAAAGCCGACGTGGCCAGCTATCTGGGCATCGGCCGATTTGTGTTGGGTTTGTTCCAAGACATCGAGGTTCTGCAAGACCAGCGTTTCAAGCAATACATCGCCGACTGTGTAGAGCAGATGAGCCAGAAAGTTTCCGGCTCCCGTCCTGTTCGCCCACCAAAAATTGAACTTTGACATGCGCCGACTATCCTTTTCTGAATCCCAACCAGGGGAGGGTATCTTTCCTCACTCCATTTTACATTTGGAACATGTCAAGACCTCTCCGTCTTTCGGTTTTTGGACATCTGTTTCTCTCTGTATTTCAATCAGTTGCAATAGCATTGAGTTTCCCCTCCAATTGCATAGACTTTGACCTCCAATAGCATAGACTTTGGACGGTAAAGTCAAAGAGATTGAACCGGCAGCCTATTGCTACCCAAAAAAAATCCACTGTGTTTGTACTGTAGCATCGTAGGGGCGTGATTCATCACGCTCCGCCACGTTGTTGGTAAAATGGCGGGACGTGCGGGTGTGCGGAACGTGATAAATCACGCCTCTACGACGTTGGCCAATTGTACCCAATCAGGATAGTACTAAAAAATCTGCAAAAAAATGGTACTATTTCGAGTTCCCTACTTGTAAATGCGACAAAAAAAACATATATTTGTCGCAAATTTTGCGACGTTATTGCGCGATTTAGGTTGCACTCACAACTTAATAAAATATGTATATCTACGAAAGAGAAGATTGGACTGCGTTTAGATGGGATGCACTCAAATTTACGGCTGTCCTTGAAGAGGTGAATCGAAAGCAAGGTTTACTGTATGGCAGGCTTTACTCGCTTGGCTTTGACAGCAAACTGAAAGCCATGGCCGAAAATTTGACAAATGACGTGGTGTTTTCTTCAGAGATAGAGGGCATTCGTCTGAATGCGGACGAGGTGCGTTCGTCTGTCGCTCGAAAGCTGGGACTGGAGAATGTCAGGCAGACGGCACCTTCTCATTATGTAGATTCTGTTGTGGCGGTCATGCTCGATGCCTTGCATCATGTTGACCAACCATTGACCAAAGAAAAATTGTGTGCTTGGCAAGCAGCGTTTTTCCCAACAGGCTTTAGTGAGGGTTTTAAGATTGAAGTGGGAAGATACCGCACCCATGAAGAACACATCGTATCTGGTATCTTTGGCAGAGAGAAAGTGCATTACGTCGCTCCTGCTCCAGAGCGAGTGGAGGGAGAAATGGAGAAGTTTCTTCACTGGTTTAATGAAGATGAGCCAGTAAGTTCCACGATTCGTTCGGCCATAGCGCATCTGTGGTTTGTCAGCATTCATCCTTTTGAAGACGGCAACGGGCGGTTGGCTCGTATTTTATCGGACATGTTGTTGGCTCGTGCCGACAAGAGCGAATTTCGTTTCTATAACATATCATCTCAAATCAATAAGGATAAGAATCGGTACTATGAGATTTTGAAGAAAACACAGAACGGTGATGGAGATGTTACGGAGTGGATTTTATGGTATGCCAACACGCTGTCTAAAGCGCTTGACGAGGCTAAGGTGAATGTGAATACGATTTTGAACAAGAGTCTTTTTTGGCAAAATGCTTCATCCGTGGCGTTCAGTCAGCGCCAGAAGGATGTGCTAAATCTTTTCTTGGATGGCTATGAAGCAAAGATAACCTCTAAAATGTGGGCTTCACTTGCCAAATGTTCTAAGGACACCGCCATTCGTGACATACAGGATTTGGTGGCAAAAGGCATTCTACGTGAGGATTTTCCAGGTGCCAAGCGTCCAAGTTATTCCATTCGGTATAGCTCGGAGGATATCTCTGAATGTTTTTCGGATGTGGCTATCGAAGAGCAAGACGGATTTTATGTTCTGACAGCAACATATAAAAGAAATACGCCTGTGCGTGAAAGATTGCAGTCTTTGGATGCAGAACGCTTTGCAAAAGGTGATTTGCCGTTAGAAAATCTGCTTGACAAATATTGTTCATATATGAATATGTATCCCTGAACTGGGTGTATCTGTTGATATATGTAAGAATATTTTATGGAATAGATTCTTTTTCTTGAGCATGCCCTATGGGGCTGGTATGCCACATCCACCCGCTTTAGCTGTACCGTACTTACTCGGTAAAGGCAGTGTCAGAGATAGGTTATTTTAATCTTTATTCGCTAAAATATGTTAAAAAGCACACCAATTAACTCATTTTTGTTTACTTTTCGCACAAATCTCCTATATTTGTAAATTGTTAGCAAAAAGGGATGTGATATCTCCGAATGGTTCAAAGGGGTAGACCTTCGTTTACAGACTGAAATGTAAACAGGCGGGCGAGGAATGAAACCTGTATAAATATCTATCGCTAAGAGCTACTTTAATACTACTGAACAAACCATTAATAATAAACAATATGTTAAATTAGCGATTGAAAGGAGAAATTTCTATGGAAAAAAGACTAACATTGTTTCTCGCGTGCCTGTTCCTAAGTATAGGTATGGCAATGGCACAAATGCCAGTGAAAGGCGTGGTAACTTCTTCTGAAGATGGTCAGCCAATCATTGGTGCTTCGGTAAAGGTTGTCGGTACATCGACAGGAACCATTACAGATACCAATGGACGGTTCTCACTGAATGTTCCAAATGCAGGTAGCCGCTTAGAGTTTTCCTATATCGGTATGCTGTCAAAGACATTGACAGTGAAATCCGAGATGAATGTGGTGCTCGAACCCGAAAACAAGAGCTTGGATGAAGTTGTTGTGGTAGCATTCGGTACACAAACAAAATCTGCCTTTACTGGTTCAGCTACATTTATGAACTCCAAAGACTTGCAAAAGCATGTGACGACAAACGTTGCCAATGCTTTGGTAGGAAACGTTTCGGGTTTACAAATGCGTAGCAGTTCTGGTGCTCCAGGTGCTGGTGCTGGTGCCATGAACATTCGTGGTATTTCATCTTTGTATGCAGGTACCGACCCATTGATTATTGTCGATGGCGCGCCTTATACAGCCAGTCTTTCCAATATTCCACAAGGTGATATCGAATCTGTCAGCGTATTGAAAGATGCAGCCTCTGCTGCTTTGTATGGTGCGCGTGGTGCCTCTGGCGTCATCATCGTGACCACTAAAAAAGGTAAATCACGTGAAGCTGTTGTCAATGTGGATGTAAAATGGGGTGCCAATACTCGTGCGGTACAAGAGTATGACGTGCTTGATTCACCAGCGGCTTACTATGAGTCTTACTATACGCTGTTCAACAACTACGCCAAGAACGCGGGGAAGAAGAATGATGCAGACGCCAACCTGTGGGCTAATCAAATGATGATGAAGCAATTGGGTAACTACAATGTCTACACGCTACCAGAGGGACAGAACCTTATTGGTATGGACGGACATGTGGTGCCTGGTGCTAAATTAGGACGTGTATTCAAGGGTACAGATGGCTTGGATTACTATTTGACACCAGATGACTGGACTGACACAGCTTATAAATCGGCATTGCGACAAGATTACAATGTCAGTGTAAGCGGTTCTACCGATCGTTCTTCGTTCTACGTCAGCGCAGGTTACCTCAATGAAGACGGTATTATAGAGCATTCAAGCTACGACCGTTTCTCCTCTCGTATCAAGGCAGACTACCAAGCAAAGAAATGGCTTAAGTTGGGTGCAAATGTAGCATTCGTGCATTCAAACCAGTTGTCTAATCCAAATATGAGTGCTGATTTGGGACAGGTCAACTTGATGTACTATACTTCAATGATGGCACCAATCTATCCTATTTATGTGCGTACGCTTGATAAGCAAGGCAATCCTGTTATTGCAGTGGATAAATATGGACACCAACGCTTCGACTATGGTTCGTCTGGTAGCAACGGTGGCTTGACACGTGCATTTATGTTGGGTAACCCTATCGGAGCCAATCAGTATAATGAGTACAAACGGATAGGCAACCAGCTGAATGGTAACTTCTTTATGGACGTGAACATTACCGACTATTTGAAGTTTAACATGACCAACACCGTTATCTGGGGACAAACGCAATTGTCCGACTATGGTAGCTCATTTGTATTGCCAAAGAGTTCGGTAGGCGGTGAGTTGACCAAGTCGGTGAGCAACACTTTGCGTACCAACTTTGTTCAAACCCTTACGTTCTTCAAAGAATTCAATAAACACGATTTGAACGTGATGTTGGGTCATGAATACTACAAGGAGGAAGTGAACTTCCTTGAAGGCACAGCCAAAGGTAACTTCTCGCCAGACATTAAGGAGTTGGCAGCATTTGCAACCAAGTCGAACAACACTTCTTATAAAACACCATATAACGTAGAGGGTTACTTCGGAAACGTACAATATAACTACGACAAAAAGTATTACGGCTCTGTTTCCTACCGCTACGATGCAACATCTCACTTTGCCAAAGAACATCGCTGGGGTAGCTTCTGGTCGCTGGGCGGTGCCTGGATTATGAACAAGGAAAGCTTCCTCTCGGATGTGAAATGGTTGAATGTTCTGAAACTCAAGGCATCTGTAGGACAGCAGGGTAACGACAATATCGGTAATTATGCTTACACCAATCTTTATAGACTTTCCAAGGCAAGTGAAACTGCAATGAGTCCTAAATTCTGGAGAATTGGTAATCCAGAGATTACTTGGGAAACAACGACAAACTTTAATGTCGGTGTAGAGTTCGACCTTTGGCAAAGCCGCTTGACAGGTAACATCGACTTCTATTCAAAGAAGACAACCGATTTGCTTTTCTGGCTGTCTGTTCCCGAGTCAATGGGTTCACGCGGATATTACGGTAACGTGGGTGACATTCGAAACTCAGGTGTTGAAGTAAATCTTACAGGTGCTATTATCCGCACGAAAGATATAGATTGGACTGTTTCGCTGAACCTTGCACACAACAAGGGTAAGATATTAAAGTTGCCAGCTTCCAAGGTTTTGGATAATGGTGGATTCTTAGAAAGTCCTTATTGGTATGAGGAAGGTGGTGAAATGTTGAACTACATGACCTATGCTTATGCGGGTGTAGACGAAACGGGACAAGCCCTTTATTGGTACGACGAGGATATGAGTACGTTAGGTAAGGCTGACGCTACGATCACCAACCGTCCTGGTAAGAAGTATTCGGGTAAAACAACCGATCCTAATAAGGCAAACCGTTACGCACATGGTTCTAATGCTCCCGACCTTTTCGGTGGTTTCAGTACCAACTTCCGTTTCGGTAACTTCGACCTGTCATTGTCATTCGATTATCAATTGGGTGGAAAGGTTTACGATGCGCGTTACCAAACGCTGATGACTCCCCAGGCTTCAAAAGCTGAAGGATACAACTATCACAAGGATTATATCAAGGCATGGAGTGCTACCAATACAACAAGCAACATTCCACGTTGGCAATATAAAGATAAGTATGCTGCACAGGCATCAGATCGTTGGCTCACCAATGCAAGCTATCTCAACTTCCAATCATTTACGGTGGGATATACCTTGCCTAAGAATCTCGTGCCTTACATTTCAAACATCCGTATCTATGCTGCTGGCGAGAACCTTTATTTCTGGTCTAAGCGTAAAGGACTTGACCCTCGTTATGCATTCGATAGAAATGAAAGCGTGAACGTATATTCTCCAGTAAGGAATATTTCTGGTGGTGTACAATTGACATTCTAACAACTTAATAAGGAAACAACAATGAAAAATATCATAAAGACTTTTGCTGTTGCGACATTAGCTTTCAGCATGACGGGGTGTATTGAAGAATATGACCCTCAAAGTTCCACTGTGGCACAGAAACAAGTTCAGGAAGCCCCCTCAGCCTTTCAAAGTTTGGTAGATGGCATCACGTCTACTTTGGTTGGACAATTCACATATAGAGGTAATGGCAGAGCGGCCGGAAACGATTTTGGTTATCCAACATTCTATCTCATGCGCGATGTTCAGGGACAGGACATTCTGCAGCCACACATCAACTGGTATGAGGGTTTCTACATTTCACAATACTTAGGTCCTACATACGCTAACCCACAGATGCCGTGGACCTATTATTTCGGTTGGATAAAATCTTGTAATGACGTCATCGCCATTGCAGGCGAGAATCCACAGGGCGACCGTGTGGAAGGAGCAGGTATCGCTCATGCCATGAGAGCTCTCTACTATCTCGACTTGGCACGTATGTTCGCCCCTAAGACTTATGCGAAAGATAAGAATGCCGAGACGGTGCCTATCCAAAAGGAAAACATGACGACAGAACAGGCTGCGCACAATAAGCGTGCAACCAACGAACAAATCTATGCATTTATTCTGTCTGACCTTGACAAGGCTGAGAAGTACTTGGCAAATTACTCTCGTACAACCAAGACCACACCCGACCTCTCTGTAGTCTATGGTCTAAAAGCTCGTACTTATCTTACCATGGAAGATTGGGCAAATGCCCGCAAGTATGCGAAGATGGCACAGAAGGGTTACAACATCATGTCAGGTGAACAATACACCGACCGCATGACAGGTTTCAATACGCCAAATGATGCATGGATGCTCTGTGCTACTTACAAACTTGATGACCCCAACATCCGACTGAACGACGGTGACTCAAGCTGGGGATCACAGATGTGTCTCGAGGTTGACCCTGAAACATCAGGATGTGGCTATGCTGCCAGCTATGGACAGTTCTGGCTCATCGACCGCCATCTCTATGAAACGATACCACAAACGGATGTGCGCAAAAAATGCTTTGTAGACTTTGCTATTGATGATTTGAAGGGTGCTGACGACAAAGCAACAAAAGCAATGAAACTAAAAGCACTCGAGGCATATACCGACTATCCTGCTTGGGTTTACAGAACAGGCTACAACACTACAACCAATTATGTCGGTGTTGGCGGTCTGCCACTGAAGTTTAGACTTGCTGGTGGTGAAGCTGGACGTCACAACCAAATGCTTGGCTTTGCGGTATCAGTTCCAATGATGCGCGTTGAGGAGATGTATCTCATAGAAGCCGAAGCTGCAGGTATGATGAATGAGGCAGAAGGTATAGCTCTCTTGACCAAGTTTGCCAAGATGCGTGACGCTGATTATGTTTATGGTAAGCACAACGAAGCATACGGCAACACATCAACATCTAAGTTCCAAAATGAATGTTGGTGGCAACGTCGTGTTGAGTTCTGGGGAGAAGGATTGGCTACATTCGATATCAAGCGCCTGAACAAGGGCATTATCCGTAGTTATCCTAAGAGCAACCACGTTGATGGCTACCGTTGGAATACCACAACAACTCCTGAATGGATGAACTGGTGTATCGTACAAACCGAAACCAACTATAATGTAGATTGCACCAACAACCCTGCTCCAGTAGCACCAACAGGCAACACACCTGAGCATAAATGGTAAAAACCATTGGTTAACAAATAGAAGAAAAAAAGGACTGTATTCTTTCGTGGAATACAGTCCTTTTTGCGATGTTTAGTATTTTTATAGACGTTTCATTCCGCATGTCAATAATATTTGTTATTTTTGCAATTGCAATGCAGGGTGGATGTCAACGAGTTAAATCTTTCTTTTTTGCTTTGATGTCTACCGTGGGTTGCGGGCATGTGGATGCCGCTATTATGACACAAATCAAAATATAAATAACAACATCATGGATTTATTACAGCAAATTGTTGAGCGAGCAAAAGCCGACAAACAACGTATTGTGCTCCCCGAAGCATTGGAGGAGCGAACGCTACGTGCCGCTGACCGTGTATTGGCCGACGACATTGCAGACATTATCTTGATTGGTAACCCAACGGAGATTCACAAAATGGCAGAAGCGCGAGCGCTGAAGAATATTGACAAGGCTACCATCATTGACCCTGAAAACAATCCCAAGAGTGAGGAATATGCCACGCTGTTAGCCGAACTTAGAAAGAAAAAGGGCATGACACTCGAACAAGCACGCGAGTTGGTGAAGAATCCTTTATACTTAGGCTGCATGATTATCAAGACCGAAGGTGCCGATGGACAGATTAGCGGAGCGCTGAGTACGACGGGAGATACGTTGCGCCCTGCACTGCAAATCATCAAGTGTGCGCCCGGTGTCACTTGCGTGAGTGGTGCCATGCTGTTGATTACGCAGGCAAAAGAGTATGGCGAGAATGGAGTAGTGGTTATGGGTGACGTGGCAGTTACACCTGTTCCCGATGTGGATCAGTTAGCTCAAATTGCCGTGACTACCGCTGAAACAGCAAAGAGTGTGGCAGGCTTTAAGGAACCACGCGTGGCCATGTTGAGCTTCTCTACCAAAGGCAGTGCCTCTCATGAGGTCGTTGCGAAAGTGGCAGAAGCCACAAAATTGGCTAAACAGCGTGCTCCACAACTCAAAATCGACGGCGAGTTGCAAGCCGATGCCGCTTTGGTGATGTCGGTAGGACAAAAGAAAGCACCGGGAAGTGCTATCGCTGGCAATGCCAATGTATTGGTGGTTCCCAATTTGGAAGTAGGAAACATTAGCTACAAGCTGGTACAACGTTTGGGCAATGCCATTGCCATAGGTCCTATCTTGCAAGGTATTGCGCGCCCAGTGAACGACCTTAGCCGTGGTTGCTCGGTAGATGATATCTATTATATGGTGGCCATCACCGCTTGCCAGGCACAAGATGCCAAGAAAGAGGAGTAGGAGTGATATAGTTTACAAGTTACAGCCCCACCCCTTAACCCCTCCCCGAAAGGGAGGGGAATAGATAGTTGGTTTAATTGATAAGCTCACAAATTGATAGTTCTACAACATAATTCAACATCATACAGCTAACTACTCCCCTCCCTTTTGGGGAGGGGCAGGGGGAGAGGCTTTAACAAAGAAAAATAATACAAGCCAAGCCATCTACTTCCCTCCCTTTTGGGGAGGGGCAGGGGGAGAGGCTTTAACAAAGAAAAATAATACATGCCAAGCTAACTACTCCCCTCCCTTTTGGGGAGGGGTAGGGGGAGAGGCTCTTTAATTCATAAACTTACAAATGAACATCTTAGTATTAAACTGCGGAAGCAGCTCTATCAAGTATAAACTCTACAACATGACCGACGAGTCAGTGTTGGCTCAAGGTGGTGTAGAACGTATTGGTCTCGATGAGGCCTTTGTGAAAGTAACATTGCCCAATGGCGAGAAAAAGAAAATCATGCACGACATGCCCGACCACAAAGAAGGCGTGAACTTCGTGTTCTCTTTGCTCACCGACCCCGAGATTGGGGCTATCAAGTCATTAAACGAGATTGATGCCGTAGGCCATCGCATCGTGCAAGGCGGCGACCTGTTCGAGGATAGCGTGATTGTAGATAAGCATGTGGAAGACGGAATCGAGAGCCTGTGCGACCTGGCTCCCGTACACAATGCCGGTCATCTGCGTGGCTTGCGTGCCGTGGATGCACTCATGCCCACCACACCACAGGTGTGTGTGTTCGACAATGCGTTCCATAGCACCATGCCCGATTATGCTTACCTCTATGCCGTACCATACGAACTGTACAAAAAATATCATGTACGTCGTTACGGCTTCCATGGTACCAGTCACAAATATGTGTCACAACGTGTGTGTGAATTCTTAGGTAAGGACATCAAGGACATGCGCATCATCACCTGCCACATCGGCAATGGAGCCAGTGTTACAGCCATCAAGGGCGGCAAGTGCATCGATACCTCCATGGGATTGACCCCCTTGGCTGGTGTGATGATGGGTTCGCGTTCGGGCGACATCGACCCTTCGGCCGTTACCTATCTCATGGAGAAGTTGGGCAAGAAGCCTCAAGAGATGGCCGATTTCTTGAATAAGGAGAGTGGTGTACTCGGTATTACCGGCATTTCATCGGACATGCGCGAGATAGAATCGGCAGCCGAAGAGGGCAATGAGAAGGCTCTGTTGGCACTGAAGATGTACAACTACCGCATCAAGAAATACATTGGTGCCTACGCTGCTGTTATGGGTGGCGTTGACATCATCGTGTGGACGGCTGGCGTAGGCGAGAATCAGATAAGTACTCGCCTTGAGGCTTGCAGCGGATTAGAGTTCTTGGGTGTAAAGATGGATGCCGAAGCCAACAAGGTTCGTGGCAAGGAAGCCATCATCTCTGCCCCCGACTCGAAGGTCACCGTTTGTGTGATTCCTACCGATGAAGAGATTGTCATCGCACGCGACACCATGCGATTGGTGACAGAAAAATAACTTTCTTCGATATAAAAACAAGTCAAAGGGGATATGCCAAATGGTGTATCCCCTTTTAAGTTTACGCTTTGTTCACGTTGACAGAATGAGAATCATGCGTGTCCGTATGTATATTTTTCTTGACAACGTGCCTCTTCATGCTTGGCGTATTTGCAAACAACCTTGCGTCTGACCGAAAATACGCTAAGGATAAACAGCTTTTGTATCTCTTTGATAAATAGGGTTTTATGGGTTTATACTGACAATTGGCTCTCATGCTTCATGCGTTTTGTAGACAAAAGCATTGCTTTAAGCGAGCAATATGCATGCTTTAGCATGCCAACAGCCTGTAGATTAAAGGCCAAAGTGAAACCTTTAATCAGGTTAAGGCATGCTTTTGATGGTAAATAGCCGAATTTCTTGACCCAATTACTCCCTGTTTACCTCCTGCCAGCCTATTGATTTTTTCCAGATTGAAAGTTTTGAATGGCTGTTTTTAGGGGGAAATTTGGTAAAAATAGTCAACGAATTATAGGTGCTTGCCAAACGCCTATTTCCCTTGCCAACTCTCTTTCACAGAACGAACATCGGCACTGCTAATCGATGGAAAGGCCTCTTTCTTCATCATAGGATTATCCCCCCAAAGCGCTGTGCCTTTTCCTTGATGCTTCTGTTGGTAATGCTATCATTGCCACTTATATACAAGTTTTTTGGGGATTCATGATTTTATTTTATAAATTTGCGCTGTATTCATTAGTCGAATCAGTCAAACTCAACCAACATCAGCAGCAAATGAGATGTAGAATGTTTTTCTTGGGATGTATCTTGGCATCCACCTTATCCATTCACGCACAAGTGCAAAGTTCAAAGGATTCACTCACCATGGAATCCATGATGCACAATCTTCCTGAAGTAATGGTAAAGGGCTCGCGCCCCATCGTCAAGGCTGAGCGTGGCATGCTATTGTACAATATGCCGCTGCTGTTGAAGCAGTTGCCTGCCGACAACGCTTATGGGGCTCTCACACGCATTCCCGGTGTCAGCGATGCCACTGGTAGTATCTCCCTCTTGGGCAATGCGGTGACGCTGATTGTCAATGGACAAGCCACTACGTTGACGCAAGAACAGCTGGCAGACAGACTGAAAGCGATGCCTGCCGCACAGTTGGCAAAGGCCGAGGTGATGTTGTCTGCCCCAGCTCGCTATCATGTTCGTGGCATGGCTATCAACATTGTTACGAAAGATTATGCTGGCACCAATCAGTTGTCGGGACAGATGGTTGGCGGATTGCAGCAAAGCAAATATTCAACTGGCTTTGGCAATCTTTACCTTTCCATGCAAAGAGGCAAGTTTGGACTGGATGCGCAATATCAATACGTTAACGGCAATTCATACAGTGAGTCTTCACGCATAGCCAATCATCCTTTGGGCAGCAAACGTGTAAACTATTATGACGAAACTTGGCAGAAGTCGTTTGGCATCACACACGACTACCGATTGGGTATGAATTATGCGTTCAGCAAGAATCATCATCTCGACATTGCCTATACCGGAAATTGGGAAAAGGCCAGCTCCAACATCCAAACGACTGGTTTGAGTGTAGGCAGAACGCACCATGATAGTCATGAGTATCTGCACAATGTGGATGTCAACTACTCACTTCCTTTCGGACTTATCCTTAGCGGCTCGTACACTTACTATCGCACGCCGCAGCAACAATGGCTTGACGGCACGTTGCAGGTGGATGAAAATACGACTGAAACAGAACGCAACCTGACGAGTAGCAGTGAGCAGACCATCAATAAATGGATGTTTACGGCAGACCAAACCCATTCATTGTCACATGGATGGGGATTGTCGTATGGCGTGCAAGGACAGTTTGCGAGCAACAAGAGCTATCAGAACACCCTCGATAAGAAGGGAAACATTTTACCCGATGCGACCAGTAGTGTTGACATCAATGAGCGGATATGGAACATGTATGCAGGTTTCAGCAAGCAGGTCAACAAGGCAATCAGTCTTGAGGCTTCCGTTGCTGCCGAGCAATACCACTCCCCGATGTGGGATAAATGGCGCATCTATCCTACGCTCAATGCTTTGTGGAGCATCAACGACAACCATTTGCTCAATCTCTCCTTCAATTCCAATTCAGTGTTTCCGAGCTATTGGTCAACCATGAGCAATGTGTTTTACTCATCCACCTACACAGAGGTACATGGCAATCCCGATTTGAAACCATACTCCTATTATAATGTCAACCTGATGTGGCAGATCAAGAGACGTTATACGCTGATGGCTTTCGCAAGTCTGAAGCCAGATTATTTCGTGCAGTTGCCTTATCAGACAGCAGACCGAGTGGCTGTCATCATGAAGGAAACCAACTTCGATTATTCAAATAACTTCGGACTACAGGCCTCTGCCATCTTCAGTGCGGGCAAATGGTTCAACGGAAACGTGTTTGCCGTAGGAACCTACAAGCACGAGAAGAGCAGCCATTTCTTCGACTTGCCATTCAATCGAAAGAAACTTTCTGCTATATTTGGAGGTACTGCATCGGTAAAACTTTGCAAAACACAGGACTTGCGTCTTATTCTGAATCCTTTCTTTCAGTCAAAGGCAATACAGGGAGTTTATGACATCAGTCCCATCTTCCGAATGAATGCCAAACTGCAATGGTCGTCAAACGATGGAAAATGGGGGCTGCGCCTCAATGGCAACAACATCTTCAACTACAAATACGACACTCGTTCCGTACAAGGCAACCAAGACTATCGTATGAAGATCAACAACAGTTGGTCTACCGTTACTTTTGCAGTTGTCTATAAGTTCGGTGGTTACAAGGAAAAGAAAGTTAAGGAAGTTGATACCTCACGCATGGGGCACTAAAGAGAATAAAGCGTTTCTTACATGATTATACCGTATATAGGGGGTGTAGGAAACGCTGTTTATAGCCTATATATTATGGTAAAGCAGACAATAAAGCAAGCCAGACAAGAAACTATGCGGACTTGGACTGAATGTAAGGGGCTGTTCGCTTTTCGCGGCTGACAATGAGATTTTGGGGAAATAATGTATGAAAACCGCAAGCCTTTGATAGGCGGTAGTGGTTATAATTACGTTGAAAAGAAGGTGCATTGACAGCCTACAAAACAAATGTTTTCTCCACCATGCCCTGGTAGGTGTTTACTTTAAGGCGGATGGAATCGCCAGATTTGTAGGAAGCCGTGGGGATGCTGATGTAAAGGATGTTGGTGTAATAGGAAGGAACCTGGTTGCGGTTGTGCAACAGCTGTAGGTCAATGGCCTTCTTGCCATTGGTGTGTGTCACTTGCTTGTTGAGCACGATGCCAATTTTTTGCTTCTGTTTCTCGTCATTGGGCTTTCCAGACATCACGCCTAACCGCAGGTTGATGTACTTCTTGTTTTGGCTTAGCCAGCTGCTTTGCAGCTTCACGGGATCGGTGGGGGTGTTTTTTGATGGCTTCATTGGGTGCAACACCCACACCTTGACGCATGTGTTACCTTCCGTTTTGTCAGGTGATTTTTTATAATAGAGCATGGCTCGGTAGGTACTGTCGGGTGTGGTGGCCCAATGACAGCTGAAGGGAGGACTGAATGTGAGCTTCTCATCGGTGTCCGTCACGGCGTAATCTATCTTGCATTTGGCTGCGGTGTGCATGTCTGCCATCTCGGCCTTGAGGTACGAGTACTGTCCGTCGCCTGCCTCGTAGGGGTCGATGGTGCAGGCTGCTAACAGACTTACAACGCTCAAGGCAAGGACGGAGAATCTCAACATGCGGCCAAATGGTTTTTCAGGGGATTAGCATACATCGTCAGCATGCGCTCTCTCAGGTAGGCTTCATCCTTGTTGGGGATATCTATCTTGGCGAGTTGGTCCGACAAGTATTGCTCAAATGTTGCTTTGTCTTGCGGGGTGTAGTGGCTCGATGCGGCGTTGTTCCCTTCCAACAGGTCGTAGGCGACGTAGTTATTGGGATAGATGCGGTAGTTACGGTGTATCTCTTGGTCGATGTGTGCGGCTATCATGCGGTACAAATCGGCCTTTGGCATGTTGGCATCCAGCGTGCTGAGGTAATCGTCAATGCAGGGTGCACAGTGATAGTGGATGTGCCCCTTGTAGCCCATGATGCCCGTTTGCATGCTCACGATGTCGTCTTGCGGTCCTTTCTTCCATCCGGGGTTGTCGCGCTTCAGTTGGAACTCGGCTGCTTTGAGGTAGTCGCAGGGGTCGTATTCGTACGAGATGGCCAGCGGAACCAGATGCAGTTGTTGCAGTCGGTCGATGATGTTGCCCTCTCCACCCATGGCCATCATCTTCAATATGCTTTCTGCCGTGCGGTCGTCAGAATCCTTCGCACGTCCCTCTCGCTGTGCTATCCAGATGTTTTCTTTCTTCTCTCCAATGGCGAAGTGCATGTATGCGGAGAGCCGTTTGCTGGTGGCGAGCATCTCTCGGAACGACACACTGCGCTCAACGATGAAGGCCTTGTTGACCCGCACCAGGTCTTTGACCCATGGCAGCGATAGCAGATTGTCGCCAATGGCAATCTCGCAGGTGGTCGGAAAGTTGTGATCTATCAGCAGTTTTGCCAACAGTCCCGAATCGAGAACAATGTCACGGTGGTTGCTGATGAACGTGTAGTTGCGCTCATTGCTGATGGCCGTGGCATCCATGTCACAACTCTTGGCTTTCTGCGCCAACAGCTTCTGCAAGAATTCATAGCAGAAAGCCTTCTGAAAGTCAACGTTCGTCTTGCAGGCATGCAGCCGTTGGGCAATTGCATCCGTTGGCACGTTGGGATAAAGATAGGCCAACACCTGCTGAAACTGTGGGTCGGCCAACAGTCGATCAAACACTTTCGGCAGCTCTTCGGGCTCGAAAGGACGGATGGAGTCGAATTCGGATGGGATATGCATGATGGGGAGTTAGAATTGGTTTTCTACGATTTCGGTCAGCACGTCGGTGATGTTCAGGCCTGCTGCGCGTACCTGTTGTGGAATAAAGCTGGTTGGTGTCATGCCCGGAGTGGTGTTCACCTCGAGCATGTTCACCACGTCTTGGCCCGCTTCGTCTTTGGTGATGATGTAGTCAATGCGGATGATGCCGTTGCATTGTAGGATGTCATAAATCCTACTTGTTTGCTCAGCAACCTCCTTGGCCGTTTGTTCAGAGATGCGGGCAGGTGTTATTTCCTGCACCTGACCGTTGTATTTGGCATCGTAGTCGAAGAATTCGTTGCTGCTCACCACCTCTGTTGCGGGGAACACTACGCTCTTCTCGCGGGTCTTGTAGCAGCCAATGGACAGTTCGGTTCCATCCATGAAATGCTCAATCATGGCCGTGTCGCTCTCCATGAAGGCCCTGCGCAAGGCCGGAGCCAGCTGGTCTGTGTTCTTCACTTTGGTCACTCCGAAGCTCGAACCGTCAGCAACAGGCTTGACAAAGCAGGGCATGCCAAGGACATCTTGCACCTCCTGCTCGCAGAGTTTGTCCTCTTCCCCACGTTTCACCAACATACTTTTGGCCACTTTGACGCCGAATGCAGCGAGGTAGTTGTTCAGAACGTACTTGTTGAAGGTCATTGCTTCCACCAACACACCGCTGGTAGAGTAGGGTATGTGCAACAGCTCAAAGTAGCCTTGCATGATGCCATTCTCACCTGGAGTGCCGTGAATGGTGATGTAGGCGTAGTCGAAAAGCACGGCTTCGCCTTCTTTAACGAACGAGAAGTCGTTTTTATCGATGCTGGCTGTGTCGCCGTTGTCAAAGCAAACGTTCCAGTCTTGTCCCTTGATGGTGACGATGTAGACATTGTATCGCTCTTTGTCAAAAAACGAATAGAGGCCTTGTGCCGAACGTATGGATACGTCGTATTCTGATGAATCGCCACCGCAAACGATGGCAATGTTACGTTTCAGATCATTCATAGATGATGTATATTTTTGTTTATTCTTCAAAAGTATCGTTGTTAGTGCCGTGAACATAGGTGCTCCACTTGTCGAGAAGTTGCTGCATGTCGTTGGGCAAGTCGGAGGTGAAGTCCATCTGTCGGCCTGTTGTGGGGTGTACAAATCCCAATGTTTTGGCGTGCAAGGCTTGTCGGTTGCACACTTTGAAGCAGTTTTGAATGAATGCTTTGTAGGTTGAGCTGCGTTGTCCGCGCAGAATTTCGGTACCTCCATATCGCTCATCGCCAAACAGCGGGTGTCCAATGTGCTTCATGTGGGCGCGTATCTGATGCGTTCTTCCCGTTTCCAGGATACATTCCACGAGCGTTACATAGCCGAAACGCTCGAGTATGCGATAATGTGTAACGGCGCTTTTGCCTATCTCACTGTCGGGTGGAAACACGTTCATGCGCAACCTGTCTCTTGGGTCTCGCCCGATGTTGCCCTCTATACGCCCTTCCTCCTCGTTGAAGTTGCCCCACACCAAGGCGTTGTAGCTACGGTGAGTGGTCTTGTTGAAGAACTGAAGTCCAAGCTTTGTCTTGGCAACAGGTGTCTTGGCGATGACCAACAGTCCGCTGGTGTCTTTGTCGATGCGATGAACAAGCCCCACTGCGGGGTCGTTGGCATCAAACGAAGTCAAATCTTTCAGGTGCCAAGCCACGGCGTTAATCAGTGTTCCGTGAAAGTTTCCGGCACCTGGATGCACCACCATGCCGGGCGCTTTGTTAACCACCATGAGGTCGGAATCTTCATACACGATGTCCAAGGGAATGTCTTCGGCCTCAATGGTATGGTCGTGTTGCGGCGCATCCAGCATCAAGGTGATGACATCTAACGGGCGAACTTTGTAGTTGCTCTTTACGGGTTGGTCGTTTACATGCACGAATCCGGCGTCCGCGGCTTTTTGAATACGGTTGCGACTGGAGTGTTTCAGGCGTTCAAACATGTATTTGTCCACCCGCAAAGGCTCCTGTCCTTTGTCTACAACGATGCGGAAATGCTCATAAAGTTGCTGTTCCTCATCGTCTTCCAACAACGTCATGTCCTGTGCTTCTTCGGCCATCTATTCTTATTTTGGAGTGGATTTGGGTGATTTAGGCGTGGTCGGTTCGGTCTTCCTGGGTGCCGTCGGTTCTTTCTTCTGTGGCACGGTGGGTTCCGTTTTGCTTGGGTTGATGGGCTTGACCTCTTGTGGATGAGTTGTTGTTTCCTCCGTTTCCGTCACTGGTCCCGTCACTTCTTCAAATCCATCAACGTCATCCTCTTCGCTTGGGTCATATTCAGGATAAATCGGATCTACATAGTCAATCACGTCAGTGGAGTCGCGCATGCCGTTTCCCGCTTGGATAATCACCGTGTCTTCGATGGAAATCCTGTCGCCTGTCACCACATGTTTCCCTCGAACCAGAATGCCGTATACCCAGTCTTTCTCGCCTGGAATGAATTGAGGTGTGCCCACTTTGAAACCCATAGCGGTGAGTTTGGCCATAGCTTCACGCAGCGAGCTGTTGTCAATAACGTCGGGCAGGGTGATGGTTGGTGATTTAGAGGCGTTGATGGTGAGGTAGATGATGCGCCCAGTCTTCACCTTGTCGCCAGCTGCGGGCGTTTGTTCCAACACGCAGTCGGGGGGTATTGTCTTCACATATCCTGTATCACTCACCACAGCCTTAAAGCCTAACTGACTTAATATTTTCTCTGCTTCCTTGAAAGATTTTCGCTTCACGTCGGGAATGGCAATCGATTCACCGTGATGTGTGTAGATGTCGAGGCCATACCGCACACCAAGACAAACCAAAACAATAGCGACGGCCATGCCCAGGAGGTTCCCCCACAGGTAAAAGCTCTTAAATTTATTGAAAAATTCAGATGATTTCATTCCCTTTCTTGATGGCTTGTTGATGTAGCATGGCCAAATTCATGACAGCTTATCTTTATGCAAAGATAGTGCAAATTGCACAAAAAGCAAATTTGTTTACTATGCTTAGGCGCAGCCTGTCTTTTGCAAAAACAGCGCAAGCCGAGCGCAGTCAAGCTTGTTTGCAATTGCCGAGGCGCTGCCTGTTTTATGCAAAGATAGGTCAATTCGCAGATAATACAAAATAAAAGTTCTTGTTTTTTCAGCGCTGGTTAACTGTTGTCGCTGGTGCGTTGAGTGTGGGTTAACTGCCGACACCGTAGCCGTGAAAGATGCAAAAAGCAGCAAAGACCTAATTCTTTGCTGCTTTTTGGCGTCACGCCCGATAAGCTATGCTTGCTTATTTGCCGTGATGTTCGTCAGAAACGGTTAATTTCTTGCGGCCATGAGCACGACGCGAAGCCAGTACGCGACGACCATTCTTTGTTGCCATTCTCTCACGGAATCCGTGTTTGTTCACCCTTCTTCTGTTGTGTGGCTGAAATGTTCTCTTCATTGTTATTGATATTTATATTATTGTTTTCTGATTACTTTGGGGTGCAAAAGTACTCATTATTTTCGGAATAACAAAGGATTAAACTATTTTTCGGCTCAAAAAGTATGCTTTTTTGCAATTTATTCGTAACTTTGCACCGTTTTATAATGAGTTACAAGCTATATATATAATTTTTTCAAGATAAACAAACAAATGATCAATTCACAGGAAATAAAGATCGGAACATGTATCCGTCTTGACGGAAAAATTTGGACTTGCATCGATTTTCAGCACAGAAAGCCGGGCAAGGGTAACACAGTCATGATCACCAAGCTGAAGAATGTTTCAGACGGCCGTGTCTTGGAACGTACCTTTCAGATAGGTTTCAAGTTGGAAGATGTGCGTGTTGAGCGTCGTCCTTATCAGTATTTGTATGAAGATGCTACTGGTTGTATCTTCATGAATCAGGAAACTTTCGAGCAGATTCCTTTGCCCAAGTCAGCTGTGACGGGTGGAGACTTCATGAAAGAAGGCGATGTAGTAGAGGTAGTTACTGACACCAGCGACGGCAGTGTGCTGTTGGCTGAAATGCCGGTGAAGACCGTTTTGCGCATCACCCACTCTGAACCGGGCATCAAGGGCAACACTGCCACCAACGCTACCAAGCCAGCTACGCTCGAAACGGGCGTAGAAGTGCGTGTTCCGCTGTTCGTCAACGAGGGCGAACTGATTCAGGTAGACACCCGTGATGGCAGTTACCTGAACCGCGTGAGCGAATAAACGTCTTTTATAAAGAATATACAAGTCTCTCTTTACAGAGGGGAAGAACGAGAGGTTACTGCATCGGAATGGGTGTTGTAACCTCTTTTTCTTTATTGTTGATGACGCGTCTGCCGTTCGCAGTGCACAACATCGAAAACCATAGTGCGTTGTATCGAAACCCATAGTGCGCTGCATGGAAATCCATAGTGCGCTGCATCGAAACCCATAGTGCGCTGCATGGAAATCCATAATGCGCTGCATAGAAATCCATAATGTGCTGCAACGAAGCCATCAACTTGTCAACTTGTCAACTCGTTAACTCGTCAACTAAAAATATGAAATACAGCGTAATAGTTCCGGTGTACAACCGACCGGATGAGATAGATGAACTCTTGGAGAGTATGCGGCGACAAACATTCACCGATTTTGAGGTGCTGATTGTCGAAGACGGTTCATCTTGTCCTTGTGATAAGGTGTGTGAGAAATATGCAAACCTACTGGACATCAAGTATTTCATGAAGCCAAACGGTGGCCCGGGCGACAGTCGTAACTACGGCGCTGAGCGGGCCTCGGGTGAGTACCTCATCATTCTGGACAGCGATGTGGTGGTGCCGCACGACTATTTTTATGAGGTGGAAAAGGAGCTGAAGGCTGCTCCGGCCGACGCATTCGGTGGCCCTGACCGTGCACATCCGTCGTTCAGCGACACCCAGAAGGCCATCTCGTATGCCATGACCGCCTTCTTCACCACGGGTGGCATTCGTGGTGGCAAGAAGAAGTTGGACAAGTTTTACCCCCGTTCGTTCAACATGGGCGTTCGGCGCAACGTCTATCTGAAGCTCGGCGGATTCAGCAAAATGCGCTTTGGCGAGGACATCGACTTCTCCATCCGCATCTTCAAAGGCGGCTACTCCTGCCGATTGTTCCCCAAAGCGTGGGTGTGGCACAAGCGCCGTACTGATTTTCGTAAGTTTTTCCGACAGGTGTTCAACAGCGGCATTGCCCGCATCAACCTCTATAAGAAGCACCCCGAGAGCCTCAAGCTGGTGCATCTGCTGCCCACGGTGTTCACCTTGGGCGTGACGTTGCTGTGTTTTCTCATGATATTCGGACTGATTTTGTGGTCGGGACCCAGCAACCATTTCAGCACTCATAGCGTTGGCAAGTATCTCTTTTGGGGCGGGTTGTCGCCGCTTGTCATCTATTGTCTGGCCATTTTAATCGACTCTTCCTACCGCAATGAAAGCCTAAGAATAGGATTTCTCAGCATTCGGGCCGCCTTCATCCAACTCTTTGGCTACGGCCTTGGCTTCATCAGTGCTTGGTACAAGCGATGCATGCGTGGCAAGGGTGAGTTCCATGCTTTTGACAAAACGTTCTACCGATAAAATTGCCATCATGAACCACCCCCAGGACAGCAGTCGCCCGTGTTCTCTGCAGGATGAGAACAGGCAGGACGTTCCTACGCGTCTGGCCATCAACCATTGGTCGGAAGACGACCGACCGCGCGAAAAATTGGAGCGACTGGGGGCTTCCTCGCTGTCTAACGCTGAGCTATTGGCCATTCTCATCGGGTCGGGATCGACGGATGAGAGTGCCGTTGACTTGATGAAACGCCTGCTCAGCAGCTGTAACAACAACCTCAACAGTCTGGGCAAACTGTCCATTCACGACCTCACTCGTTACAAGGGCATCGGTCCGGCCAAGGCCATCACCATCTTGGCAGCTTGCGAACTGGCCAAGCGCAGAGCCATGGAGCGGGCCGAAGAACGGCAAGATTTGGGGTCGGCCGCCGCCATCTACGACTACATGCACCCCCGCATGCAAGATTTGGACGTGGAGGAGGCCTGGGTGTTGCTGATGAACCAAAACTTCAAGCTTATCAAGTCGGTACGCATCAGTCATGGTGGCATCAGCGAAACGGCCGTCGATGTGCGTGTCATCATGCGCGAGGCGGTGCTCTGCAACGCCACGGTCTTGGCCTTGTGCCACAACCATCCCAGCAACAATACCACACCCAGCAGCGATGATGACCGACTGACCAAGCGCGTGAAGCAGGCCGCTGAGACCATGCGCATCTACTTTCTCGACCACATCATCATCACCGATGGTCGCTACTACAGCTATCGTGAGGAAGGCAGGTTGTAGCCGTAACGAACTTGTGTGTGCAGGTAAGCTCAATTTAGAAATGCAACTTTTTGCGCAGCAGGCGGGATATTACAAACAAAATCCTTATTTTTGCATGGGTATGGTTGATGCCGTACCTATCATTCATTATTTAGAAAAATCTATTACATGAGAAAGAGAAACTTTTATTTTGTATGGGCAGTCTTTTTTGCCTTTTCCTTTGCTCCCCTTCAGGCCGGCGCTATCAGCCAGCCAGGCACAAACAATCTTCAGGTAAATCATCCGACGCTTGACCGCTCCTTGGATGGGGTGTACCGATTGTTGGATGAGATGAGAGCCGGCATGGATGCCAAGGCGCAGAATCGGGCAGCTGCACAAGCTGTCAAGTTGGTGGTTGCCTCCAGTAAGAATGGGGAGGTAAAAACACTGTATCTGCGTGAACTCATGCAGTTTACCGAGAGTAGTAGCCAGCAAAAAACCATCTTGAAAGAGTTGGGCAAGACGCGTTCGTACAAGGCGCTGCTGTATGCCTCCTCTTTCTTGAACCATCCGTATCTCAAGAAAACAGCTGCACAAACCGTGTCACAGTTGGTGTTGAGTCGTCCTGACTTCTTGGATGAGGGAACGAAACCCGCTGTGGAAAAAGCCTGTGCCTTGCTATCTGGTTCGAAGGCCAAAACGCTTCGGCAGCTCGTCGACAAACAAACGCGGCAACACCAAGTGAAAACCGGCTTCGTTAGTCTGTTCAATGGAAAGGATTTGACAGGCTGGAAGGGCTTGGTGGCCAATCCTATTAAACGACTTCAAATGTCCAGTCAGGAACTGGCTGCCGCGCAGGTGAAGGCCGATGCACAAGCTAAGAAAAGTTGGGTTGTAGAAAATGGTGTACTTGTTTTTACGGGGAAAGGCGACAATCTTTGCACCGTTCGTCAATATGGTGACTTTGAAATGCTGATCGACTGGAAGTTGCATCATGGCAAAGAACCCGATGCGGGCATTTATCTGCGTGGCACCCCGCAGGTGCAGATTTGGGATACGGCTCGTGTGCATGTAGGTGCGCAAGTGGGATCTGGTGGTCTATATAATAATAAGGTGTACGAAAGTAAACCTTTGAAAGTGGCTGACGAGCGAGTGGGCGAGTGGAATACGTTCAGAATTAAGATGATAGGCGACCGCGTCACCGTGTGGCTGAATGGCGAACTGGTGGTGAACAACGTGGTGATGGAAAACTATTGGGATCGCAAACAGCCTATCCCTTCTATCGAGCAGATAGAATTGCAGGCGCACGGCAGCAAGGTGAGTTATCGTGATATCTACATTCGTGAGATTCCACGAAAACCATGACGCCTGATTGCTTTTGAGGACTGGATAGGTAAGTGCGTCCACAAAAGCCACAGGCTGCATCATCATTCCTATGTTGTTTTAGTGGTGGCGTGTCAAAAAAAAGTTTCTGTTTTTTGACACGTCACCACTGCTGTTTTTTCTTAGTGTGTGGCAATTGGTTTTCAATAGCATGGAGATTGACCGTCAAAGTGATTGAGGTTGAGCATCAAAGGCATATCGTTTGTGCCCTAATTCCATATCTTTTGCCGAGCTGGATTTTTGCCGTTGATCATCAGATGTTTACGATTACTGCCCCGTACCATAAAAAACGCTGTACAGCCAGAGCCGTACAGCGTCGATTTGTTTTAAATAGTTTGTTTTTTTTCAAAGTGCGTTTGACGTCGCACGCGCATTATTTCAGTACGTCCAACTCCTTGCCAATCTTGATAAAGGCATTGATGCACTTGTCCAGTTGTTCGCGCGTGTGTGCGGCAGAGAGCTGAACACGGATGCGAGCCTCGCCCTTCGGCACTACCGGATAGTAGAAGCCGGTGACGTAAATGCCCTCGTCGAGCAATTTAGCCGCATATTTCTGTGACAGCGGCGCATCGTAAAGCATCACGGCACAGATGGCACTCTGCGTGGGTTTGATGTCAAATCCTGCTGCCAGCATCTTATCACGGAAGTAGGTAACGTTCTCCACCAGTTTGTCATGCAGGCTGTTGCCTTCTTTCAACATCTTGAAGACCTCCAGACTGGCGCCGATGATGCTCGGTGCAAGCGAGTTGGAGAAGAGGTACGGACGACTGCTCTGGCGCAGCATGTCGATGATTTCCTTGCGGCCAGTGGTGAATCCTCCGAGGGCACCGCCAAAGGCTTTGCCCAACGTTCCCGTGTAGATGTCCACGCGGCCGTAGGTGTCTTTCAGTTCACTCACGCCGTGACCGGTTGCGCCAACCACACCTGCCGAGTGGCTCTCGTCTACCATCACCAAAGCATCATACTTCTCTGCCAGGTCGCAAATCTCATCCATCGGTGCCACGTTGCCATCCATCGAGAACACGCCGTCGGTGCAGATGATGCGGAAACGCTGTGCCTGTGCTTCTTTCAGGCATTTCTCCAGCTCGGCCATGTCGCCGTTGGCATAGCGGTAACGCTTGGCCTTGCACAGCCTGACGCCGTCGATGATGGATGCGTGGTTGAGCGCATCCGAGATGATAGCGTCTTCGTCGGTGAGCAATGCACCGAACAATCCGCCGTTGGCATCAAAGCACGCTGCGTAGAGAATGGTGTCCTCGGTCTTGAAATATTCGCTGATGGCGGCTTCCAACTCTTTGTGAATGTCTTGTGTGCCACAGATAAAACGGACGGAAGACATGCCGAACCCGCGGCGATCCATCATCTTCTTAGACGCCTCAATCAGGCGCGGATGGTTGGAAAGTCCCAGATAGTTGTTGGCACAGAAGTTCAACACTTCTTTCCCTTTCACCATAATGGCTGCGTCTTGCGGACTCTCAATGATTCTTTCCTCTTTGTAAAGACCTGCTTCTCTTAGTGCATCGAGGCTCTGACTAAGATGTTCTTTCATTTTACCGTACATAATATTAGGTTTTTAATTTGTCCTTCCTACAAAGTAAGTCATTATTTTTGACATGACAACGGATTTCATGTTATTTTTTATAAAAAGTGCCTGGCTCCTTCGTTTAAAAATAAAACGCGTGGGAAAAAATGTGGCGTATGTAGGTTACAACTAAGGTAAAATATCAAACAATCACATCTAAAACTATAAATAAATCACATCTAAAACTACAAATAAAACAGCACAAAAACTTAAAATAAAATGCAGCAAAAACTTAAAATATATATGGCAATTGAATAAAAATGAGTATCTTTACAGGCAGAAATAAGAAAAGCCAAAAAACAATAGAAGATGGTATATTTAAAACGTGTTTTTGATGATCAACTTAAAGCTCATCTGAAAGCAATGGGAGCCGTGCTTATAGAGGGACCGAAATGGTGTGGCAAAACAACCACAGCCAGACAATTGGCCAACAGCGTTATCAGTTTGCAAGACACAGACCATCGCGATGAGTATATGGCAACAGCCAGGACAAAGCCATCGTTCTTGCTGGAAGGAAAAGTACCGCGTTTGATTGATGAATGGCAAGATGGCCCGATGTTATGGGATGCAGTGCGTACAATAGTCGACGAGCGTGGTGTGCCGGGACAATTCATCTTGACAGGGTCTAACGCTGTAGATGACCGAAACATTCATCACAGTGGAACTGGACGCATCTCTCGAGTGGAGATGTTGCCCATGAGCCTGTGGGAATATGGAGAATCTAATGGCAGTGTGTCATTGATGGAGATGTTTGAGAACCCACAAGAAGAAGTTTACGCTACTTCAGAGCTGAAAATGGAAGAAATTATCTTTTCTGCATGTAGAGGTGGTTGGCCTGCAACATTGAATTTAGGTGACGATAAGTCAAAACTGCTTGTTGCCAAAGAGTATGTGAAATCTGTATATAAAAATGACATATCACGTATAGACGGAGTGAAAAGGAATCAGAAGTTGGCGCACGCAATTATGAAATCATACGCACGCAATATCTCCACATTGGCAAAAACAACCTCGATATTGGCTGATGTTACCGCAGCAGATGATATAGAATGCACCAGACCTACTCTTGAAAGCTACGTTGAAGCATTGGAAAAGCTGTTTGTCATTCAGGATATTGAGGCCTGGTGCCCATCCATTAGAAGTAAGACCGCAATTCAAAGCAGACCCAAACGATCGTTCTGCGACCCTTCAGTTGCAGTGGCATCGCTCAATCTTTCACCGCATGTATTGATGACCCAACTGAAAACATTCGGCTTTATTTTCGAACAAATGTGTGCACGTGATCTTAGGGTGTATTCTGCTTCTCATGACAGCCGCTTGTCATATTACCGTGACCGCTATGGTTTGGAAGCCGACTTGGTGCTTCATCTTGATGACGGGCGATATGCGCTGATAGAGTGTAAGCTTGGCAGTCGTGAAGTAGAAGAAGGAGCCAAACATTTGTTGGAAATAAAACGACTCGTTCATGAGCATAACAAAACGGAAAAGCAAGTGCCACTGCGAGAGCCTGATTTGATGATTGTCATGACGGGTGGCAGTATGGCCTACACACGTCCTGACGGTGTTAAAGTCATACCGCTTGCTTGCTTAAAAGATTAGGATACCCACGTTTCGGATTGAGATTCGGCAGTTGATGCATCTTCATGAAAAGGCTTAAGGAATTTCCTGTGGCCACCGAAATGGCATCTTAAATGAATAAGCGTAACGATAGGGCTTTGCAGTGGCCTTTATAGGAAAGAACGTAATAGGAGTTTCCTAGATTCAATTAGTTGCTAAAGTAAACTCCCAATAGACATGGGACTGAATGGTGACATGGCAACGGCTTTCATGTTATTTTTTATAAAAA
>NZ_ADEG01000112.1 GCF_000177075.1 Hoylesella buccalis ATCC 35310 | reverse complement strand
CAGGTGGAATACCTTTTATTAACATAATAG
Organism: Hoylesella buccalis ATCC 35310; assembly: GCF_000177075.1. Lineage (GTDB taxonomy): Bacteria > Bacteroidota > Bacteroidia > Bacteroidales > Bacteroidaceae > Prevotella > Prevotella buccalis. Next base: position 3,367 of record NZ_ADEG01000112.1, on the reverse strand, counting down.
TTTTTGATAAATTGTATTATTAAGAAATACATTGTAAATTTGTATGGTAAATAACATGAAGTGAATCTCGGTATACTAATTTATTACTACCTCTCTAAAATGGATTAACAATTGCAAAATAGAAAGCATATGAAGAAGAGTATTATTGTAGCGTCCTTTTTGTTTTTTTTCTCGTCAATTAGTGCACAAGAAAAAATAATTTTACAGGATTCTCTGAACATTCCTGTAATCTTGGTCGATGGAGTAGAAGTCCAAAGTTTGGATAGCGTATGTAAAGAAGATATTATGGATGTTAAAATCATAAAGGATAAAAATATCATAAAGTATTTTTATCCTCGTGTTGGCGGTATAATGTGCATAACAACCAAATCGAAGAAGTTCCTTACACCGATAATACAAGAATATAAAAAAAACATTGAAGTTTGTGATAAGAAAAAAAAGAAAGGCGAAATTTATATTAGGTAGTCTATATGGATTCAATGTCAATATTAAGGTAGATATTTTATTGTACTATATATAGTATTTGTTTTATGTTATGTTTAATATATGTTGCATGAAAAGCAATTTACCGGGCGTATGATAGATAATATTAGTATAGGTATTAGGAGAAAGTGTGTGTCTCTCTTTCTTGTCATTTTGGGCGAATTGACCGATTTTTATACAACATAAATAGTTAATTGTCAGACAGTTATAGTTGATTAGCAGACCCTAATTATTTTGATATTTCCCGATTTGGAGCATTACTAATTTCTAATTACCGTTCATGTTCATATGCAAAACAATTTCATCGACAGTATTCAATTCTTTGTATGTGTTAACTAATGGTCTTCCTAACGAATCTGTTTTGAAAATAACACGACCACCATTTCTATCTCCATTTGAGTGATTTTCTATTGTGTATCTTGTAAAAGGTTTGAGATTTATCATTTGCATTTCCTTGGGATGTAGCGCCGTAACTACTTTGTAAGATGGATTATGTCTATTGAAATAGAATACATTAACTGCTACAGAATCTTTTCTAAGTTTCACATCATACATCATGTAATTTAATCCGTCTTCTTCTATTAACATATAATAAATACCATTTCCTTGTTTTGTATATATCGCTTTGTTGGTAATATCAAGATAAATTGAGTTATTTGTACATCCTGCCAATATTATGCAAACAATAATATATCGTATGACATTACTTAATTTGATTTTCATAATCCTTCCACCATATATTAATTTGATTGATCTTATATTTATCTGTCTTGTCATGAATAAGCGCAACTTATCGCCATACTACCATTAACTCATACTTTCAATAAAAGGATAGCTTGGATACAGAGAAAAAAGCCTTATATGAAGAACGCAGCATAGAGCAGATATCCCCAATGTGCAGCAAGTGCAGCTGCAAGGCCTCCGATAGTATGAGAAACAATGGCTTTAGAGGTAAGTTCCCGATACCCAATGGTATCAAGCATTGCTGTATGTGTACTAAGGAAACCGCTCCAACACATTCCAATACCTGTGAATACAGCTATGGCATTGCCATCCAGCCATCCTTGTGACATAAAGTTGGGCACTAAGCTCAATGCAGCACCAACTGCTCCGAGCGCAGTGATAGGGAAGGCGATTTGGTGTGGGTCTGAAAACCCAAAGAGCGGATTGAGTAACCAATCTAATTTGTTAGCAATGGCTGGTAAAATGGCAACTCCCTCATAAGCTTTGCCTGTGAAATTGCCTTCTGCGCTGGCTCCAAAGGTAAGTATCATCACTAACGTAGAAATAATAAGCACACCGGGAATGATGGAAACACCAACGTCGACGCCCGATTTTCCTCCGTCTAATAGAGAATTGAGTATGCGCAGAAACACCGATGTTTCTTCACGGTGTAACTGACGAATGGGTTGCTGGCGAAACTTCTCTCCATCCAAAGCTTCTTCGGAACGATATTGTGGATAAGCTTTCAGTACAAAGTGTTGCATGAGCCTTGTAGAGACTACGCACCCAATGCAGGCTCCTATAAAACCAATGAGGGGTTCCACGAAATAACCGTTGCCTAACATGAAGACGATGACAATGAGCCCCATGCCAAACGCTGTGCCGAAATTGGTGAGCGAAATATACTGAAACTTCTTGAAGTAGCTACCAAAATGCTTATCTTGTGCCAAAGTGATAATGGCAGGATTGTCAGAGAGAAACGTTAATACTGCTCCAAGTGAAGCCACTCCGGGCAGTCTGAACACGGGTTTCATCAATGGTCTCAGTACTCGTTCTATTAAGTCCACAACTCCAAACTCAACAAATAGCTTCCCTAAGGCACCTGTCAACACACAGATGCCCATGAGATAAAAGCAGGTGTTGAGCAACAAGTCGTGAGCCGTGTGCATAATGGTGTTGAGCATGTTAGCCACTCCCATAATACTTGCTATTCCTCCAAACAGTCCAGTGATGATAAGCAGACATATAATCCCCTTTGGCATTCTTCTCTTTTTCTTATCATTGCTCCTGTCTGTTGTTTGCTGTTGGGGCAATTCATCCTGTGTAGAGACAGTTTCTCTCTTGACCTCTGTATTATTCACTTTGTTTGTCATTAAGGTTCGTAATCGTGTGTATCTTTTACTCTCATTATTGAAAGATATCTGTAAACGCCACCATTCTATGAGGTTGGAGCCGTGGCGTTTTCAGATATTGCTTTCATATAATGGTTCTATATTTGCGACTTCATTTGTATTTTGCAGGCAAATTTAAGATTTTTATTAGTATCTATCTTATTTCTGACTTAATTTTTTTGTTCATCATTGATATTTTCTGTACGACCTTAATTCCGCAACACTATTATAAATTAAACTTTTATCAGTACAGCGAAATCATCCGTTCTCTCATGAGTATCTACTTCTGTGGCGGTTATTGTACTCCAGGATGTCACTACTCATTTGATGAACCACCTCTCGCTTCATCCGACACTTCGCACTTGTAGCTCTGATACTATCCTCAGAGCGATAAAGGAGTTGACGCAAGAAAACATTTGAGAAGACGTGTAAACGCAATAAGGACGTTCAAGGGCTTAGTTGCGGATTTGAGGTATATTAGTTAACGCATTCGCCGCTCGTGTATAGAATGCTATACTGTCTGGCTGTACAGTATTAAGAGCTTCTATTTCATCCATTTGTTCAAAAATGATCATTGGCGAACTAGAAACTTCTTGCTTAAATAAAGATATTTTTTCTTGGCAGAGTTCTTTTAGATAAACAATGACATGGTTTTCCATTTGATTTATACCTACTGCAGTCCAGCCTAATTTATCTCTTAGAGATTTTTTATTGAAATAGATTTCTCCTAAATCGTCATTAAGTTTATTTAACTCGTTCAGTGAGAAACT
>NZ_ADEG01000113.1 GCF_000177075.1 Hoylesella buccalis ATCC 35310 | reverse complement strand
TCGCCTAATACACAGGCATTGTCAGATACACAAGCATCGCCTAATACTCGAGCATCGCCTAATACTCGAGCATTGCCAGATACCCAAGCATCGCCAAAAAACCAACAAGCACCCTCATGGGATAAGTTCTCTTCACTTTCCACATATCCGCCCTTGTCGCCTTTCTTCACATCTGCAAAGTCTTTCAACGCTTCTATTCTGTGTAAAGTTGTGCCATTTACCATGATGGTATCATTCTCCAATAGTCTGTATTTCTTTTCCATTGCTGTTACTTGTTTAGTTAATTATTTTCTTTTAATTCAACTTTTTCGTTGAATCCTTCTCCCTCGTTACAATGATAGTTCGCCATCCCAATCTTGATACCGTCGAATACAAATTCTGTCATTCCAAAATGGTCGTTTGCCGTAATGTCTATTACGTCAGCTCCGATATGCTTTAAAGCCTTTGCCACAATGTCAAGATAATACCAACGAAAAGTCGCATTCCCGACCTTTACGATAGCATTTTCATCATGAACTTTCTTACCAGTATGTGTTTCCAACTTGTGTTTTATCACACCATCGCCACCGCACTTCGGACAATCGAAATCATGGTAATACTTATGTAAGTTATCATCTGTATATTCCCATTCTACCTCTCCAGTACCACCACACTCCTTGCAATCCTCCTCGTTTTCGCCCGTTACTACTTCATTGACTAACGGACATGCGTCTAACGCCTGTCTGATAGCCTTATATGTACAAGATAAATGGCATGGTTTTAATACTTCGGGTAGTTTTAGTTTTTCACATCCCTTGATAGGCTCGTAGTGTCTGTTAAGCCTGTCTGGTCTGATTCTGATGATTACATGCTCATCTGTTGCCCAAACTTCATTGTAGACTGGATGGAGAAATGGAACATACGTAAATGCTCTAACGCCATCTTCAGCTGTAAACATTTCTAACAACTCGGTCTCGTTCTTGATTTTATTGTCTTGCATTACTGTTTGTTAGTTTATGAGTTAATAGTCATTTATGTTATCTAACTTCCCATCCTTTCTTCGTTGTTGACTGTTTTGACTTGCGTCTAAATCACATTCTTTAGTATATAACTTTCTGACAACCTCCTTATACGGTTCTTGCTTTAGCGTCACCTGTTGATTGATAAGATTGACATCTTGTGTGCTGTGTCGTGGCATTTTTACACTCACGTTTCCTGCTTGAATATTAATGGCATTGTCAGTAATTTCTATTTCCACTTTCTCATCCGTGGTTTTGTATGGAGAAAAGACGAGCTTTCCTCTTTCTATCAAATCCTTTGCATTAATGTCAAAACCCGTACTTTGCATTTCATTGTCGTTTTGGCTTTTGCAGCCGTTGTCTATTTTGTTTGCGTCCATAGCTTTACTTGTTTTTTTCCTATCTTTTAACTCATTAACATTCTTAGTGGCTGTCGCCAAGCCGTCAATAAAGTCGTCCTTATTGATACCGTATTTCACTGCTCTCTCAGACATTTCTGACAAAAAATACGCTAATGAAGTCATAAATACTGGTAGTCGCATTACTAAGTCATTATCATCAAAAACCCTCATCAAGCTCAAATACAATTTATTAAAGTCTTTAAACTCTTGCATTGTGAATTCCTTATTATTTGTTTCCATTGTCTTGCTTTTGTATGTTGTTTTATCTTACTTATCCCTTTTCTGTTCTTTCAATTTATTAAGACGCTTGGCATTATTCATCACTAAATCAATGAATTTATCCTTACCGATACCGTATGGCTCCATTGTCACAGACACAGCTGACAAGAAATCCGATAATGAACTTGCAATTACTATTAGCTTCACATTTTCGCTGTTGCCCTGCATGGCCTTCGTCAATGCCTCGCGTAAATTTTTGCAGTCTTTTTCGTCCTGCTTTGTAATTTCTATTCCGTTTACTTTCATTGTTTTACCTGTTTTTAATGTTTTCAAATTGTTCTGTTTTCTGCTTCATCACATACAGCTCGTGCGAGAGCTTGTCTCTTTCAGCACGAGCCTTTCCTATCTCCACGTAGCTGAATATCACCGCAGTGGAGACGACAACGAATAATGCGGCAAAGGGATAACGCTTGATGAGCCGCTTGAGGAAGTGTATTGCGTCAACCACAGACAGGCATAGGTTCTTCATCGCCTTGCCAGCATATATACCACACAGCATGAGGTGATTGTTCTCGTACTTGTTCTCGTAAAATGTGATGGTTTTCATAGATTGTATTTTTCTTTCAGTTCGTTGTACTTCTCCTCGTACGAGCATACGCCATACTCTGCGTACAATCTCGCCAAGTCCCTTATCCGTGCCTTTGCCGCCAATTTGCAGTGGCAACGCATCGCCGTTTCCAGGCGATTTATCAGTTCTGCTTCTATTTCTCTCATGATCTGTTTGATTTACCTTGAATGTTTATTTTTCTCACGATTGCGTGCAGTCTGTCGATGGTTCTGTCTCCATATTTTTCGGCAAAAGCTCTGTCGTCAAGATTTGTGGAGAATAGGAGTAGCTTCCCATTCTTCTCTGCTGCATCCACCAGTTCTGCAAAAACAAGCCGTTTATTGCCATAGATATTGGACACTTCCTCTGTCCCCACGTCATCAACGTAGATGATATGTTTCGACATGATGAGATCAGGATTCTTGTTCAGTTCCATTGCCGTGCAAACATTCACGATGCGACCGCAAAAATGGTTAATGAGTATGGGTAGTAAGCGCATGCCGATGAGTGTTTTCCCAACTCCACAATTGCCAGCGAGCATAAGCCCACGTCCTTTGTTGTCTGTCAGCCATTCGGCTATTTTTTCGTACTCTCCACACCATTTCGCTCTTTCTCCGCATAAGTACTTTAGTCCATTCATTAGGTTTTTCCTTGCATCAGTAATGTGTATCTGCACTTTTCGGGGCTGCGGTCGGTAGCCAGTATCTTTGAGCGAGTTCGCTACCTTTGCGAAATCCAACTCTCTACCATTCACTATCATATTTCATGTTATTTAAGTTGATATTGTCTTTCTTGTTTTCTTTTCTCTCATAAAGTCCAGACCAGTTGTTGGCTATACTTTCTTCCACTATTTGCATTGCCAATGGTGGATTGTTTTTGCTAATCTTTTTCAAATGATTGTAGCATATTTGTAGTGATTTTTGCGTCTTGTACATTTTCTTGCATCCCCGCTTAAACTCAAGCCATTTGAAAAAAGCGTCCTTGTATTCGTCCTCCACAAAATCATAAGAAAGAGTCGTTTTTGTGGAAGTGTTTGTCTGCTCTCCTATGTAGAAAGGATAGTTGCATATCTCCACACCTCCTCTTCCCTCTGTCGTACATGCTTTCAACGTTTTTATCTCGGAAAGATATTGAAGCACTTTGCGAGTACTCATGTCGTTGTCAGCAGCCATCTGCCTGATAGTTTTTCTTACCATCCCATTGTCATCGGAAGAGAAAAGCAGATACAAGAAGAATTGTGCCACCCTGTTCGATTTGAATTTTTTATACAAATTTTTCGGTATGTGAATTACCTGCATAGTATCATGGGATGAACCTCTATAGAGTGATCGTTTTTATCAAAATATGGACAATGCAATATAGTGCTTGCCACTTCCCTCTCTTTCGTTTTCTCGCACATTGCTATGATAGGGGCATATATGTCTGACCTCATCAAGTATGCGTGCTTACAATCGTAGCATTTGTTCTTTAGAATATTTTTCTTCTTTCCCATTTTCAAAATAATACATTTGTCAACTGTTTCGTTCTGTTGAACACCGCCCACTTTCCTTTTCCATTTGTATCAACAAGCCTTAAATCCTCCACTTTTCCGAAGCGGTTGATGTTGCTATTCTGCATATTTCCATTTATAGCCATAAGCTGATTTAGTGTTGTCTTTGCAACAGATACAAATTGCAGAATGATTAAACCCTAACTCTCTTTCGATTTCTGCCATTGAAGCAAAAGACCGAATATAAGTACCATCTAAAGTAATTTGGGAAACTCTTTTTCGCTGGGGAGCAATCCTTTTTTCAATGCAGTTTCCGTAATTAGTGTTGTATTTCGCATCGCACCATTCCAAATTAGAAACTTTATTATTCGTCTTATCCTCATCTTTGTGGTTTACTTGTGGCAAGTTATTATGATTTTGTATAAAAGCACTTGCGACTAATCGATGGACAAAGAAACGTTTGGACTTTCCTTTACAATAAAGGCTTACTACCCGATACCCATTTTTCTTCTCACGACAGCCATATTTTATTCTCCCTGTAAATACACGTCCATTTTCCCTACCTTTCACAAAAACTTTTCGTGTAAGACTTCTAACTCTCCCAAGATTACTTACTTGATATAATCCCTCATATCCAGTTATATCTTTCCAAATTTCTGTTTGTTCGGTTGTCATACCTTTATCCCTTTCTCCTCACTTAGTTTTTTCACTAATACAGTGTAGTATTTGATTAACTGTTCCAGCTCAAAAGCCGAATAATGAACCGTGATACCCTTTGCCTTATATTCCAAGTAGTCCACATTCTTCTCGCTAATTTTCTTGATAAGATTTTGGCGATACATCTGAATGTTTCCTTGATTGAAAATATTGCAAGCGACACATTGCGCATTACAATTCATTTCGTCAAAGCGTGTAGATAGATACCTCCTGCTCATGTAATGCCCATTCTGAATTTCTTTCCAGTAATGAATCCTACCGCATGATATGCACCTGCAATATCCGTTTGTATCACTATCTCTCAACCTGATATACAGACTGAATACCTTATCCAGCTTCTTTATCAATGTTGCTTTACTTGTCTGTCGCTTTTTCGGTTTATCTGATTTCTTCTTTTTGATATAATACATTTTTTATGTTTGTTTTAGTGGATAGGGCAGGACTCGAACCTGCATTTACGTCTAAATCAATTTGCAAGATTTTCATTGGAGGAATCGAACCTATTTAGCCCATGCATTGACTACCATTCTCTGCGCTGCGCATTACCAATATGCTAAATTACTTCTCTCTCAAACTGTGCGTCTACCAATTCCGCCACCTATCCGAGTGTGGGGACGCTTCCCCACTTAAACAATTATTAAACATTGCTATGACACCCTCACGGGCTTATCTGTTATCACCATCACCAGAAATCATACCTCGTTTCTGACGTGAGGTGAGTTTTCTTATGTTCATTTCACCTATAATTTCAAGATTGAACCCTAAGTCATTAGCGAGCGTGGCGCAATACCAAAGCACGTCTCCTATCTCCTTTGCAATCTCATGTTTCTTGTCATCTGTGAAATTACAATCATTATCACGGATAACTTTCTTTACTTTATCACTGCATTCTCCAGCTTCACCAGTAATACCAAGTGCAGGATATATAATTTTGTACTCTTTTGGGTACACCGCTGTTTTAAGAGCAGCTTCCTGATATTCGTTTAATGTCATTACTATAAGTATTTTTCGTTCTTCTTTATTTCTACCTCCATGAGTTGAATTGAATAGTAGTCATCTACGTTAGGTATATAGATGCTTGCTTGTATAGAACACCAGTTGCGCCACCTATCAATAGCCAAACTCATTTCAGTCACGTCCAAATCTGCGCTACTTCTCAGATACTTCACCTTACCAAGAAACCTATCCTCCTTTTCCCTTATGAATAAGTCTGGGTTTACAAGTTTCTTAAAGTATTGTGCCTTTGCCCAATCCAAAGTACAACCATATTGGCTGGCAAAATAAGATATAGCCAAGTGACAGTAGGCATTTTGGCTCAAGCTGCGCCTTGGCTTCTTCTCTGCCAGCTCAACGATTTTCCCACTCTCTGCCAACTTCTTTGCACGAAGCATGAAGTTGGCTTTGTCGAGTGGATTCGATGTGTCGTACAGTGCCATGGTTAGAATGGCATGTCAGAAGGAGGAAAACCTGCACTTGCAGGTTGGTCAAGCGTTGTCTGTGGTTGCTGTGCGTACTGCTGTTTAGGTCTTACCTCTACGTCGTAAGGACGGACGTTAATGCTGTATCGTGTCTGTCCTGTCTGGTCTTTGTACTCGCTTCCTTGTATGTCAAACGACACCGTTACCACATCACCAACGTGAACATTGTCAAGTACTGACGCACGCTTTTCCATGAACTCGAACAACAGTTTGTTTTCGAACTGCGAACGCTGTCCCGTATAGGGGTCAAAAGTGGTTGCGTCTACGAAAAGTGATCGCTTGGTGTATGTTTTCCCACTCTTACTTTGTATTTGCTGTGGCTGCCCAACTGCGAGCACCACGCCTGTCTTTGTATTTGCTGCCATAATTTATCTGATTTGTAATTTTTCTGGATATTTTGTTTCTTTGATACATGCTGCATAAACTTCGGGATATTTCTTTTCCAATTTTTTTTTATCAATGCTTTTCTTCGTATATGCCGCCTTGCGTGAAAGTGTAATGTATTGTCCTTTATAGCTCTTTACGTCATTCTCTTGCATGAGCTTCAAAAGCCCTTCCGACAATTGCTTTTTCTTCTCGTTGAGTTCTTTTAACTGCGTTACGAGCGTATGAACAGAGTACTCGGCATTCTTTATCGCAACAGGCACATCTGCCTCTGGCTTTGCAAGCGGATTGACGAACTCCCTGCCATCAACCTCGCATTGCAAAAGGTCTTTGATGATTTCTGTGTCAATACGTTTCACCTCCGCATACTCAGATTTGTCACCACGAAGCCAAATGACAAACAGTTTGTCTGCTTTTAAGCTGGGGTTCTGCATCTCAAACAGATAAGCATAAATGGACAATTGCCACGATACATACTCTTTGTCCAATACCGATGTCGTCTTAATGTCTGCAAGGATGATTTCCTCCTTGTTATTTGTTAATACGAGGTCGATACCGCTTGCAAAATGTTCTTTGTCTGTTACGATGTACTCGTTTGCCACGGTGGTGAGATTGTTCTCCTTTTTGATGCGTTGATAGCTTTTCAGTTCATCACTCATCTCTGCAGGGGGGAAACCACCGTCAAGTAGTTCTATGCTCTCATGAATAAGAGTGCCATTAGATGCTGCACGGTCTAATATCCACTGTGGGATGCCTTGGTACTTATCAGTGAAAACAAGTTTTTTCAAAAAGCCTGTTATTCCGCTCAATTCCTCAACTCCTATAAAGTAGCGGTGCTGCTCTTGGTCAAGGCGCACACCGCTGTCTTGTAATGTTATCATTTCTCCTTTGATTTTAATTCGTTTTTCTTACTTGTTAATGCAGACACGAATTGCTTGTTGCTCTGCCAGTGTGTGCACTCGTTCCATATCTGTGTCAACTCTGCTACAGTTGTGGCTACCTTGATATTAGCAATAACCGCTTCCAGATTAGGATCTATCGGTTGTTGTGTAGGTTGTGTATATTCGGCACTTGTATTTAGCGCATCTGGGTCTTTCGTGTCGTCGATGCAGAATAGTCCGTTGAGCGCATATTTTCGTGCGTACGAGCTTGCAGAGCCTGTTATCTGTGCCTCGTCCATGCCTTTCTTTGACAATGCCTCACGTGCGAAAGCTGTTGTTGTTTCCGTCTCTCCCTTTTCATTACGTATTGTGGCGGTAGCTTTGATATAATAGCGTTCGCCAATGAGTACGATGTCATCGTTGATGGTGAGTGTACATTTAGATTCATTAAGCAAAGGCTTGAGAGCTTCTAATATTTTCTCTGCACTACGATACATATATCCACCGTAAAGATTTTTCAGTGTCTTAGGAACACTCAACTTCGCTTGTATCTCATTAAGTTCTTTCATATCTTAGTCCTCCTTTGTTGTGTTTATTATTCTGTTGAGCCTGTATGTGGCTAATGCCTTTTGTATCTCTGTCTTGCTGTATACCATTGGAGAATTTATGGCTGCACTTGTATGTCTTGCGTGTATGTAGCCGTTCTTTTCCAACAGCGTAAAAGTCTTGTATTCAATGTGTCTGAATTTCAACCATTTTTTTACTTCCGACTTTTTCAGTTTGTCTTGCGGTGGGTCGTAATCCGCAACAGCAGCGTTATAGCCTACCCTTGTAAAATCGGCTACCAGCGAGCCAATCTCGCTGAAAGAAATATTGATGTTCATAATTTCAGTACCTTTGGAAAATTGTGATATACCCCTCTTTCTCTGTCGTTGAGGTAGCGTATTTGTTGTTCATCGGATCTGTGCGCTCCACTTCGTTGCGCCTTGAGCATTCCACCTGCACAGAAAACTTCTTATACAAGTTCAATGGTACGTGCAGTTTGTTTCCAGCCCCGATGTGCTTAAATAGACCCCGTATTGAATACTCTCTTAGCTTTAGTGTTCTTTCTTTCATTCTTCAATATATTTTTGCATAAATTCAACCATGTTCATTAACTCTGTCTCTGTTCTGAAGCAGGCGTTCTCATCTCTTATCATGCTATGCATTTCTTGTGGATCGTACTTTCCGAGATATAGCACTTCTATGCTCCCATCATTGAAAACGTCCACCGTGATTCTGTCAATCGTGAATTGTACTACCTTTCCATTGTCGTTGATAGTCCACACTTGCTCACCAACCTTGTATTTTGTTTGTATGTCCATAACTTTAATTATTGATTTCTTTTATCATTCTTATACACTCTCTTACTGCCACATAGCAAACCCATACTGTTGCTATCAATAGCAAAATTTGAAATACTGTCATGTCTTTTAATTTTTAATAGTTAAGTACCGCCATGCTAATTCGATTCAGCTGCATCACGCTTCAATGACGGTTATATTGATAAGACTTTAGCGAAGAATAGATGCCTTACTTCTATTCACTCAATGCGTGAAGACACTCGCACTGTCAGTCTTTTTATTTCGCAGTAAGTCCAGCGCATAGGGGTCATGGATTGTTCGTCTCGCCCTTTCGCTTTCTTACATTTTCTTTGTTTCAATAAGTCAAAAAACGCTTTGTATGGTTGCACCCTGTCAATTCGATTGCAGTGCCATGTTGCAGCACGCAGGGCGCACAATTTTTCTACAGCCTTGGGTAGAACTGACTTTCCAGGCTTTCGTACATAGCCAAGTCGTCTTTATAGGCTTGTATTCTTTCTTCTCTTGCTTCTACCACAACATAATAAAGGTCATCTGGCAAGTGTTCTGCAATGTATTGCGATAGCCTTGGACTTTCATGATAATCATCTTCGTGATTGATGATTATCTCTCTATAGTTGCTTGTCAAGTTGTAGTACACTTCTATCAAGCAACCGCCTATTTGCTTTGTGAATGCAATCGTGTTGTCTATATCTTCTGTTTCTGCAATCTCTCTCGCAGCCTCATTGATGCTTGCGGATATTTCTTCTTTCGTCAACATAGTAGTAAGTGTTAAAGGGTTATGCTATTCTTATCAAATTAGCTTTCTTGAAACATCGATACTCTGACTTTTCTGTGTCGAAGTACACTTGTACGCTGTCGTTGCGCTTTCTGTCATCACCTTTTGTTTCGGGTATCAATTCTGTTTTTAGTGTGCCGTATGCCTCTCTTATCTCACCGTTTACCTTTTGAAAGTAGAACTTCACGATACGCTTGTTCAATGCAGCACGCAGCTTGATGTTCGCCCAAGCGCATTTCAGTGCCTCGCTCATCGTGTAGCCGTTTCTCTTTACAAATTGCCATGCAAGGCTCATCACGTTTCTCCATTCGTTTCTAAATGTTGTTGCCATAGTCGTATGTTTTTTAATTGTTTTCTTTTGCGATTCAGATAAATTATTTATCTTTGTCGCAGTACTTAATTGATTACACTTGCAAAGATACTACATCAAGTAGTACAGTGCAAATATTTAGACTACTAAATGTAGTATTTAACACATATTTAACACGGCTAAAGATACATTAAGAATTGCACCTTATATAAATAAAATGATGAGTAAGATAAATATTAGTATGGCGTTGAGTGTTGTTGCATTTGCTGTGAGTTTGGTGTGCGCAATACTCTATTCAAAGCCTGTCAAAAGCGTGGAGGTAATCATTTCTGCGTTTTCTGTGCTTGTAACGGTACTGATAGGGTGGAATATCTACACTGTAGTAGACTTTGACAAGAAAACGAACTCAATGGAAATAAAGATTCGTTCTGTAATTGAGAGAATGAATAAAGAAATGAAGCACACAGTGAGGGCTTACACTTTATTTCTGTCTGCTGGAAATGGCTACTCTATGGGAAATATAGAAATAGCTATTGACAATTATATAAGTGCAATAGAGGAATCCATAAAGGGGAATGAAAGAGAGCCAATCAACCTATCCTTGCACGAACTCTCCGATATGAGTGCCTTCTATTCAAGCAGGAATATTGTCCCAAAAATAAAAAAGGAAGAAAAGGCAAGATACATCAGCACCTTATATCGATTAAATCATGATGAGTATCATTCTTATGATATTGACAAGATAATTGCAATGATTGACAGTGCTGGTTAGAGAAAATGTGATTTCTTCCTTATATCCTCTAAACAAAAATAGAAACCAAATGAAAAGCCACCCAACACGAGACAAGTTATCCCATCATACAAATAAGAGATAGGAAATGGAAGTAACAACCATAGCACCACAGACGTTCCACCGATAAAAGTAAGAGCAAGCTCTGGAACAAAATAAAGAAGAGAAATTAACAATATGCAAAGTGCGTAAAGTTCGTCCTCGCCTTTCGTTCTGTTGTAAACCCAAAGAACCCAAATAACAGATGCGATAGACGTTGATAAAAATACCACAACGGTAAAAATAATTTGATTCAACATAGAATAAAATATGAAGATGAAAGAATTTTACGGAAATTGCGCCCAAGCTGTAAAACAGCTAAATGAATCGGGAAGCATAAATAAAAAGGACTGCCTATCCATGAGCAAAGAAGCAAGCATTTCTGTCGGAACAGTGAAAGAAATCGATCAAGATGCTTCGTCGGGTGCGTCCGTCGAGTTCTCCGTTCCTGTTGTCTTTCCTGTGTCCAAGTAGTCGTTACGGTGCTGGTGCAGCCACTTTTGAGTGTCCTCGTTGATGACGTCAAAATGCTTGTTTGAATAATAGCCGATTCCGCATGGTTCATTGTCGGTTTTTCGCAACGTCCATAACAAGTGCCTGAACCACAGAAGCCGCTCTGTATTGGCAAAAATGAGATTTACAAGTTCTTTCATAACAAAATATATTTAAGCGTTCTTTGACTTACTTACAAACAACCGTCTATGCTTATGTTATAATAAGCAGCTTCATCCACGATTTACTTTATTTTATCTCTATATTTAATTATAGTTTGAAAAGTGAATGAAAACCCAATCGTGAAAACGTATGCTTTCCGCCATTCTTCCACAAACACAACCTTTCGGCATAAGCACCTGTCGTTACGGTCAAAACGGAGCAGGATTTTGCGAGTGTGGGTATATTCACATTGAGAGAGCAGTTTTATATATCGTTGATAAGACGAAAAGGACTGCACGGATTGAACCTTTATGTCGTTTGAGGTTGGTTGTATAAAACAAAAAACCTCCGCAAGTGGTCAAGCCTTGCAGAGGTGAGTTATCTAAATTTCGTATGAAAAGAAAATTTAGCAATGCCAGTCGCATCTCTTGACCAAATGCGATGCAAAGATACTACAATATGTAGTACTTACAAATAAAAGTGTATTATTTAACAAAATTTAATTATATGGAAAGAGTTGACAGATTGCAAAAAGCGTTTGAATACCTTAGGTACAAGGGTATTGCAAACACACAGGTAGATGTTGCTAATAAAATGGGGAGACAAAGAACTAATGTCTCAAGTGCGTTTAATGGTAAAGAAAGGTATCTTACAGATAGTTTTCTAAAAGAATTTTGTGATACGTTTGGTGTGTTTTCTTTTGACTGGCTTCTCACAGGAGAGGGGAATATGCTCAAGGATGAACCACATGTGTCAGAGGTTACCGAAGTTAAATCCCTAAGTAACCTAAAAAGTAAAGAAGTGAAAAAAGATGAGCAGATGGTGAACTTGTATGACTTCGAAGCGTCCGCTGGACTAAGAAGTCTATTGGACAACAATCATGCGAACGTCATTGATTCCATACGCATACCGAATCTCCCGAAGTGTGACGGGGCAATACATATCGTGGGGGATTCCATGTATCCGTTGCTCAAGTCTGGTGATATCGTGCTATACAAAGAAATGCCTGTGGACATGCAGCACCTGTTCTATGGTGAAATGTATCTCATTTCATACCTCATAGAAGGGGATGCTTACGTTGTGGTCAAATACATCAACAGATCACCTCAAGGAGAGCCTTATGTCACGCTTGTGTCGCAAAATCCACATCATGCCGACAGGGACATTGACTTCCGTACCGTCAACGCTCTCGCTCTTGTCAAGGCATCCATCCGCATCAACTGCATGATGTAGAAAATAGCATATATTATCTAAAAAAGGACTGAATTTAATTATTGAATAGTTATAACGTATTTGTAAACAGGAACTTATCGCATTTCCGCTTTT
>NZ_ADEG01000114.1 GCF_000177075.1 Hoylesella buccalis ATCC 35310 | reverse complement strand
GGGGAGAGGGTTGCTACTGGGTTTTACGACTGACCCAGTATAAATAGAAAGCCATTTATTAATGAAGTTCTCTATATTAGAAATATCCTTTTCTAATCTTCTTTTTAGTTTTTCTATTTGTCTTTCCATTCCTTTTTTTGACCAAGCTGTATGCAATTTATAATAATCAAACATAAATCTTTTACTAAATAAAGGGATTGTATGTAACAAATCCATGTCAAGTCTTGCTCTCTTTTTATTATTTGGTAACAAATGAAAATTTAAACCATCAATATTCTCTAATTGGTAAATATCATTTAGTCTAGGAGATAATTCGAATATATTCAGATAAATTTGAATATAAGAATCCCTTTTACTAATATATATGGTAATAAATTCTATATACTGGCAATCAACTAACCGACACAGCTCATATATGTATAACGAAGGATTAGCAAGACCGTAACATGAGTTTACAAATGGAGATTTAGAATTTTTTTTTTACCAAGTTCAGGAATAACATTCTTTAAAACAATGTTATTCCTAATTTTAAAAGATTCTAATAGTGTGATTTTTAAAAACATTTTGCTTTATCGTCTATTATTATTACCTATTATTCCTGCACTCCCGTTTACACTTTGCTGCATCCAATTTCCTAATTGACTACCTGTTGTTCTATCTATTCTGAAAGCATAGTATTGGAATCATATATCAGAGCTTGATGGAAATTTATTGATAACCTCTATCTCAAATATATTTATGTCCTTAGGAAAGATATCGAGAACGGAACATTCTTATCCTAACTCAGGTTAGTAGGTGTAGGTTAAAACATACCTGTCGTTGAGATGATAATAAACGGGAACCGTCTGGTTGGCTTTCAAATTGTCGACGTTGACACATCCTTCGCTGCCCATTTGGAATGGATGCAGACACATATCTGCATATTGCAACCGATGAGCGGAGAAGTATTTGAACACCGTTTCCTTGGCACTCCAATGGATGAGCCGGCTCTCAGTGGTGCCAGCTACTTCATCTTCACGAAGAAACCGCTTGGCAATGCGGTCCACTCGGTTGCTGTAATACTCGATATCGACGGCCACTTCTTTCGTTTTGCTCAAGATGATGGCTACATATCCCGCTGTATCACTGATACTAATAAAAAAATCTTTCAGTAAAGGTTTGCCATGCGAATCATGATTGATGACGACATGCTGGTTGCCATTCATGGCATATAACAAAGCGTAGACCGCCATTTTTTGGCGCTTGCGCTCAAAATGATGATAACCAGAAACAACTTGTTCAAGGTGTGGATAGGCAGACAGAAACTCATCAATGGACTCATCAATCTTCCACAGACCAAGTTTCACATCCTTTGTCAACTGGCTAATACTGAGGACGGGCATTGCTATTCGTTTACTTCGTTCTCATCCGTAGCAATGGGATGGACCACCAATTTTACCTGACTGATACGCCTCTCCTCGATTCCCACTATCTCAAAAGTATAGTTCTTATAGCTGATTTTCTCGTGAAGATGAAGAAAATCGCCCTTCATCTCTAACAGCAATCCGGCTAAAGAGTCGGCATCACCCTGCACATCACTGAACTCATCATCATGGATGTCTAAGATTTTGAAGAAATCGGACAATGGGGTCTTGCCTTCAAACAGGTACGTATTTTCGTTTAATTTAGAAAATGTGCGTTCTTCCTCATCATATTCATCATTGATTTCTCCGACTATTTCTTCCAGAATGTCTTCCAAGGTAATCAATCCACACGTACCACCAAACTCGTCAACAACGATGGCTATGTGCACTTTATTCTCCTGAAACTCAGTCATCAAGTCATCAATCTTCTTCGTACCAGGTACAAAGTAGGCTGGCCTGATGAGGCTCTGCCAACGAAAAGCGGCAGGCTTGTTGAGATGAGGGAGCAAATCCTTGATGTACAAAACGCCACGGATATTGTCATCATTGTCCTGATACACCGGAATACGACTATAGTTGTTTTCGATAATGCACTGCATGACTTCATTAAAATTAGAATGAATGTCTATGTCAACTATGTCCTTTCGTGGCGTCATCACTTCTTTTGCCGTCTCATCCCCAAAACGAATAATGCCTTGCAGCATGCTCTGTTCGTCTTTAATGTCTTCCTTGTCTGTCAATTCCAATGCCTGTTCCAAATCATCAACGCTGAGAACATGGTTTTGTTTTTGTATGACCCGCTCGGCTATCACCCCGCTTCGCAGCAAGATATTCTCGATAGGCCAAAACATTTTTCGAAAGAACAAGATGCCATTGACACTGTTTCTGCAGAACTTCAAGGGGTTTTGACGACTGTAAACCTTGGGCATGATTTCACCAAACAGCAATAACAAGAACGTCAACAACACCGTGATGGTGAGAAATTGAAGCCAATATGCCTTTGGTCCAAAATGAAATAGTGAACCAAACACATAGTTGCACAGCATGATGATGGTGACGTTGACAAAGTTGTTGGCAATCAGAATGGTAGCCAGCGTACGTTGACTGTCATCACGCAGCATTTGAATTTTGCGATCACGGACGTTTCTTTCACCGTCTAATGCAGCGAGATCGGTAGGAGAAAGACTGAAAAATGCTATTTCTGAACCGCTTGCGAAGCCGGAGGCCAGCAACAAAAGAGCCGCCAGAACGGCTGCAAAGATGACACCTACTGTTGGAGACTGGAAGGTGACATCTGATAAAGAAGAGCTAATAGAGGAGATATCCAATTTCAAAAGGGTAGTTTAGTTGTATCATTTGTCGGAGTGGTTGTCTCTGAAGAACCACTCTTCTCTGTTTTATCTTCCGCTTCTGACGAGGCGCCACGCTTAGGGGAAAGCAGTTCCATGTTATCAGCCAACACCTCTGTGACATATCGTTTGATACCACGTTGGTCATCGTATGTCCTATATCTCAGACGCCCTTCAACGTACAGTTTGTCACCCTTATGTACATATTTTTCGACAACCTTGGCCAAACCGCGATAAAACACAATGTTATGCCAATCAGTGTGATCTGGAACCCGAGTTCCGTTTTGCAACGTATAGCCGCGCTCAGTTGTTGCCAGCGTTAACTGGGCAACCGCTTGATCGGCCTCAAAATATCTTACTTCTGGGTCTTTACCAACATTACCGATGAGCATTACTTTATTCATGACAATGTACTATTTGATGAAGAATATGCTATTTCCACATGCCTAAATACTTGAAACGGAAATTTTTGCCTTTTGCAGAAGGAAATTGGGAGCGACTGTCCACACGATCTTTGAGATAGTCGACAATACGATTGTAACAATCTTGTCCGGAATTGGCCTTGCATTGTGCGATGAATTGCGTATCCTTGTACTCATGCTTGCCTGTGGAAGGAATCAAAACCACCCGTTTGAAATCTAGAGAACCCTCATACCAGCCTTCATGAAATTCGGTCAAACGCGTCATAGCTGTGGCAGCAATATCCCGCTTATCAATAGGACCCGCTGGATGATTGGATGGGTGTAACGCTTTTTTTTGCTTAAAATCGAGCATCGTTTCTGCCGTGGTCTTGATAATGATGAAATATACTCGGGGGCGTACCTTATAACGTTTTGGATAGAAGACGTCGCTTGCAACATAATCGCGGATGTCTGATTCCAAATCCATGTCTACCACTATCTCGGGTATAGAACGCAAAAACTCTAAAGCTTCTTCAACATTATAAACTAATGTCTCACGATCAAAATATCTTAAATATAAATTCATGAATGAGTATGTTTCTCTGAAAAAAGAGCGGCAAACGAGACTT
>NZ_ADEG01000115.1 GCF_000177075.1 Hoylesella buccalis ATCC 35310 | reverse complement strand
TTTCAGTGTGCAAATGGGCCATCTCATGGCTTTGGCAGGGACAGGACGATGGTTTTAAACCAGTCTTTCATTACCCCACCCGCTTGGTTTTGCGAGTCAGATACCAAGACCAACACCTGGGAACCGTCTGCTAGTTTAGGACCAAGGCACATACCCTCGAAGTTGGCTATCTCATGACAAAACAAGGAAAGTCGGGTGGTCCACTTCGTCACCAATCGTTTTTTTAGATAAGGCATTGCTTCGTTCAGCGCATCTTCCCCATCAATGGGAATGCCTTTTTGAGGGTGTACCAAAAACAATTTGTTGTTGACAAAAGCACCCAGTTTAGAAGGTGGCGTATAAAATTCGCGCTCCAAAACCAGCACGCTGCCGTCATCGAGTGCCGTAACCTCCGCAACTCCCATACCATAGAGATAAGCTTTCTTGTTTGCTTCCGGTGCATCCATTAGATAGGCATACTGGTGCAAAGGCTGAAAATCAGCACTGAACGATTGCAAGCGTAACCTGTTACGAACTCCATTTGTCGCAGTGGCCTGTTCGCCATCGCCCAGAAGCGTCCCTTCATTACACGTCCAAAAAGTCTGTGTTCGCTCGTTAAAGCTCAAAGATTCCAGCCCGTAATTGCCCCTATCCCGCTGGTAAATGGCAGGAACGGACAGCTGTCTGATCGTCAGATGCCCATCCAGGGCATATTCTTTGATGGTGTTGTCGGTCTCACGGGTGATGTACAAAGTTTTAGATGACGGCACATAAGTAATGGCCTCCATATCCCCGTTTTTGTCTGTGTCACCCCTAAAGCCAAGATTCTCCACATGTAGAACGTCACCAGTAATGGAGTCGAGCGCTATTTTAAAAAGGAAGAAGCCATCCTGTGGCGACTTGTCACTAACCACTGCATACACACTGTCACCAATATAGGTGATGCCACTGTAATTCCCTGCCGGAATTTCCTGTGGGAAACTACGCTGCTCGTTCACTCGCACAACTGTTAGCGTGTCTTGAGCTTTTGCCGAATATACCGCCAACAAGGCGACTGCCATTAAATAAATCTTTCTCATCTTTTACGAATAGGATATAGGCCGAAGCCATGCGAAAACTTGTTTATCTTGGTAAGGCGCAACCCACCATTTGCAAAGATGGTGCAAGCTGAAGCCAAAGGAAACTTGTTTATTTTGGTGAGGCGCAGCCCATCTTATGCAAAGATGGCGCAAACCGAAGCCATAGAAAAACTTGTTTACTTTGGTGAGGCGCAGCCCATCTTATGCAAAGGTAATATATTCCCAGCAACAAACTACAGCTTTTCTGCGAAGATTCACAAATCTTTTGCATACTCTATATATGTCAATGCCATACGAAGTGCACTAATTCTTAGTTTGTTGCCTGCCCTTTCGAAAAATAGACCTTAGGGTAAAATAGAGTTCTTCTTGTATTCTGAACATCCTCCATGAAAATCTTAGTGGCATGTACCCGAATTTATATCTTAACCTTTTGTACAGTCTATTTACCTCAATGCTTTTCCATATTCGATGAAGCTCACTCATGCCCATCGCTAAATCCTCAGCAGAAAGCTGTTGTCT
>NZ_ADEG01000116.1 GCF_000177075.1 Hoylesella buccalis ATCC 35310 | reverse complement strand
TCAACCGATCAAGATGCTGACGTATTTTACCAGGATGAATGGTATAAGATGACGTTCTCAAATTGGAAAACGCCTCTAATTGAAGTGCTTGATTCGGATTCAACTCCTTCTTCTTGCATGAACACAACTGGAAGATAAGAAGAAAGAGAAGTGAAAATTTGAAGAAGACTTTCAAAGTCTAACTATCTGATAGAAATCTTTCTAACCGTTTTACCTACCTTGACAATGTAACAACCCTTGGGTACATTGAGTTCGTATCGCTTATCCTGACTATCAACCTTGACACTCATTAAGCAAACTCCCGTTACATTATATACTTGCAATACTTGTCCATTAGCACCACTGATATGCAAAACAGAGCCTGAGACAGAAATGGAAACACTCTGAATATCATTCTCGATGATTTCCATTGACTGACCAGCTTGCACCGACAAAGGATACGCCATGAACAATGCTGCAGCGAATGTTATAGAAAGTATCTTTTTAACCATATTATGTCTACCATTTGTGTTCACTTCAAGGCAAAGATAGTTATTTATACGCAATCTTCAAGGATGAGCCTTAAATATTATTGTGCATTTAACTCTATTTAACATCGAAAATCATTTCTTCGGCTGTCAAAAAGCTGTTTGGGAATATTTTCTGCGCTTCTCGCAGAATCACGCTCTCATCATCATACCGCGCGCTATAATGCCCCAACAGCAATTTTCCCACTCCCGCATCAAGAGCCACCTGGGCAGCCTGTGCGGCCGTACTGTGATAATATAGCTTGGCGCGGGCCTCATGTTCCGAATCGTAAGTCGACTCATGGTACAACACATCAACGCCCTTTACCAGCTGGTGGAGCGTTGGGATGTACCGCGTGTCACTGCAATAAGCATAGCTACGCGGTGCCGCAGCTGGATAGGTCAGTCGACTGTTTTTCACCAATTCGCCCTCTTCCGTGGTCCAATCGGCACCATTCTTGATGTTGTTGATTTGCGAAATAGGGATTTGATAGCAATCAATCATATCCCGACGGATATGTGGCAAGAGCGGTTTTTCCCTAAACAGGAACCCACAACAGGGCACTCGATGCTCCAAAGGAATGGATGCTACCGTCAAACTTTTATCCTCATAAATCACCTGATGCTGGGTGGTGTCAACAGCATGGAAGACCACTTCAAACTCAAGGCCCTTGCAAAACATGTCCATTTGCATCTGAAGCATCCGCTCAAACTCGCATGGCGCATAGACATGCAGCGTAGCCGTACGACCCAACATGCCGAAAGTGGAAATCATGCCAATCAGTCCCAGACAATGATCGCCGTGCAGGTGACTGATAAACACCGCTTGAACTCGGGTGAAACTCACCCTGGAACGGCGCAACTGCACTTGCGTACCTTCGCCACAGTCGACCATGAAAAGTTTCCCGCGTATGTCGACCACTTGCGAAGAGGCATTGTGTTTGAGCGTGGGCAACGCGCTGCCACAACCTAAAATATGTATTCTAAAGGGTTCCAATGCCTCTGATTATTGTTGTCTTCTGTAGGCAAAGATGCCTTCATTGTTCTCCAGATAGAGGCTGTCGGCGCCCAAGGTGTTCACGCTGAAGGTGTCTTTATTCAGCAACAATTTACCGTTGAGAATCTTCCAAGTTGTCCATGGATTGCTTTCTGCCTTGACGAACGACTGCACGCCTCCACCCTCTTGTATCTCAAAGTTCTTATCCAGACTCGACCACTTGCCTAAGAGCGTGGTGAGATTGATGACTTTCTGCGCCACTCTTTCACCGTTTACCTGAATGCCCACGATAGCCAGTCGGTCGCCAACCATCAAACCT
Source organism: Hoylesella buccalis ATCC 35310 (assembly GCF_000177075.1). Classification (GTDB taxonomy): domain Bacteria; phylum Bacteroidota; class Bacteroidia; order Bacteroidales; family Bacteroidaceae; genus Prevotella; species Prevotella buccalis. The sequence continues at coordinate 13,255 of NZ_ADEG01000116.1, read as the reverse complement.
CCCTGAACATCAGAGATAACGTCGCCATCGGAGTTTAACATATACATCAGCGTATCGCCGGCATCTGATATAATCTGCAGCGTGTGCATCGCCGTACCATCCCCGCATACGCCATATACAGTAGAATCGTTATTGGTTTCTTCCACTGAGGCAGCGTCTTTATCTGCAACTTGCTTGGGCTTACGGTCCACACATCCCATCACTAAAAACGTGGTCAAAGCAACAACCACTAAGCCTTTCATACTCTTTTTCATGATAATCTATTTTAATATATTCTATTTCTTTGATTTCCAACCTGTTGAACGAATTAACAAAGAAGTGTTTTATTCGACTTTGCAATTCCTATGCTATTGGGCACTAAACTCAATGACTTTGAAGCCCAAACTCAATGACTTTAAAGCCCAAACTCAATGACTTTGGAGTGCAAAGTCAATGACTTTCATTTGCAGTCGTTTTACATACGTTATTTTTAGTCTAATGGGTTGCATTCCTTTCCATCATCTTTGCTTCCACCCATAGTTTATCCATTTCTTCCAAGCTTATGTCAGTCAACTGTTTGCCTTTCTTCAACGTTTGCTGCTCGACATAGTTGAAACGACGAATAAACTTCTGGTTAGTCATTTCCAAAGCGTTCTCTGGATTCAGATGATACAGGCGTGCGGCGTTGATGACGGAGAAGAGAAAATCACCGAGTTCACTCGTTGCCTTCTCTTGACTATGCTGATTCAATTCCACCTCCAACTCATTCAACTCCTCACGCACCTTATCCCATACGTCTTCTCGCTGTTTCCAGTCGAACCCAACGTTGCGGGCTTTGTCCTGAATGCGGTAAGCCTTGATAAGTGATGGCAGCGAATCGGGCACACCCGAGAGCACTGTTTTGTTTCCATCTTTCTCTTTTTGCTTGATCTGTTCCCAGGTTTGTTCCACCTGTTGCTCCGTTTTAGGGTTGTCGGTCGGTGCGTCTTCTTCGGCCGTTTTTCCCTGTTTGGGATCACCCTCCCATCCTGTCCAGTCGATGAACGGATGACGAAACATCAGCTTGTCGGCCTGCTTGTTGCATACATCCGCCAAATCGAAGTCATGCGTCTCCTCCCCTAAGATGGAATAGAACAGCACATGTTCCATGACATCGCCCAACTCCTTGCAAATGTTTTTCTTATCGTCGTTCAAAAGCGCGTCACAAAGTTCGTAAACCTCTTCTATCGTATTGGGTCTGAGGCTCTCATTGGTCTGCTTTCTGTCCCAAGGACACTCTTTTCGCAATCGCTCTTGGACATCGAGCAAACGACTAAAAGCCGCCAGCTTTTCTTCTTTCGTGTGCATATAGGTGTATTTTATTACGGCAAAAGTAATCATTTTCAATTGAATTTTCGTAATTTTGCAACGATTTATACGAATTTATTATTTAAGCAGAAATACATCAAATGGAATTAGCAAGTAAGTATGATCCCAAAGAAGTGGAATCAAAATGGTATGAGTATTGGCTGAATCACAAACTTTTCAGTTCAAAACCTGACGGACGCGAACCTTATACGGTTGTCATACCTCCACCCAATGTCACTGGCGTTTTGCACATGGGGCACATGCTCAACAATACCATTCAAGATATCTTGGTGCGCCGCGCCCGCATGGAAGGCAAGAATGCCTGCTGGGTACCGGGTACAGACCATGCGTCGATTGCCACGGAAGCCAAAGTGGTGGCACGCCTCAAAGAACAGGGCATCAACAAGACTGACCTTTCAAGAGACGAGTTTTTGAAGCATGCCTGGGACTGGACGCACGAACACGGCGGCATCATCCTGAAGCAATTGCGTCGACTGGGCGCTTCTTGCGACTGGGATCGCACGGCGTTCACCATGGACGAGAAGCGTTCGGAGAGCGTCATCAAGGTGTTCTGTGACCTGTACAACAAGGGGCTCATCTACCGCGGCGTGCGCATGGTGAACTGGGATCCACAGGCTCAGACGGCCCTCAGTGACGAGGAGGTGATTTACAAGGACGAACATTCCAAACTGTATTACCTGCGCTACAACGTTGTGGAAGAACCCGGCAAGTATGCCGTCGTGGCGACCACGCGTCCAGAAACCATCATGGGCGACACGGCCATGTGCATCAATCCCAACGACCCCAAAAACCAATGGCTGAGGGGTAAGCACGTCATCGTGCCACTCGTAGGCAGGGAGATTCCAGTGATAGAAGACGACTATGTGGATATCGAGTTCGGAACGGGCTGCCTCAAGGTGACGCCAGCGCACGATATCAACGACCACGCCTTGGGTTTGAAACACGGACTGCAAACCATTGACATCTTCAACGACAACGGTACCCTCTCGGAGGCGGCCGGGCTGTATGTGGGCATGGATCGCATGGAGGTGCGCAAGCAAATTGCCAAAGACCTGGAGAAAGCGGGATTGATGGAAAAGGTGGAAGACTATGATAACAAGGTGGGCTATTCTGAGCGCACGAACGTGCCCATTGAGCCGAAGCTGTCCACACAGTGGTTCCTCAAAATGCAGCACTTTGCCGATCTGGCCTTGCAGCCAGTGATGGACGATGACATACAATTTTACCCATCAAAGTATAAGAACACCTACCGCCACTGGCTGGAGAACATCAAGGATTGGTGTATCAGCCGTCAGCTATGGTGGGGACACCGCATACCAGCCTACTACTTCACGGTAAACGGCAAGCAAGAGGTTGTGGTGGCCAAGAGTGCGGAAGAAGCGCTGGAGCAGGCCCGAAAGAAGGACAATGCGGTGACCATGGAGCAGTTGGAGCAAGACAGCGACTGTCTGGACACCTGGTTCTCCTCATGGCTGTGGCCTATCTCACTCTTTGATGGCATCAACCATCCCGACAATGAGGAGATAAACTACTACTACCCCACGGCTGACCTGATTACCGGTCCCGACATCATCTTCTTCTGGGTGGCACGCATGATCATGGCCGGATACGAGTACAAGGGGCAGATGCCTTTCAAGCATGTGTACTTCACGGGCATTGTTCGTGACAAACTGGGGCGTAAGATGAGCAAGAGCCTCGGCAACTCTCCCGACCCCATCTCGCTGATAGACCAATACGGAGCCGACGGTGTGCGCATGGGTATGATGCTCAGTGCGCCGGCTGGTAACGACATTCTCTTCGATGAAAGCCTGTGCGAGCAAGGTCGCAATTTCAACAATAAGATTTGGAATGCCTTTAGATTGGTAAAAGGATGGGAAGTGGTTGACGGCGAACAGCCCAATGCCTGCAAACTGGCAACGGCCTGGTTCGAGGCAAAACTGCGCACCACAAACGAAGAAGTGAACGACCTGTTTGCTAAATATCGTATCTCTGAAGCCCTCATGGTGGTGTATCGCCTGTTCTGGGACGAGTTTTCCAGTTGGTATCTGGAAATGGTCAAGCCGGCCTACGGCACCCCCATTGACCGCACAACCTACGAGGCTACCTTGAAATACTTTGATGTACTGCTCAAGATGCTGCATCCCTTCATGCCATTCATCACCGAAGAACTGTGGCAACACCTGTACACACGCGCTGAAGGAGCATCGATTATGCGCGAGAAGTTGCAAATCGCAGAGCCTACGGACGCTGACAGGACGCTGACAGAAGACATCGAAAAAGTAAAACAAATCGTGAGTGGCGTGCGCACCGTACGCAACCAAAAGAACATTTCACCTAAGGACGAACTGCAGCTCATCGCCATCTCCAACAACAACCATGCGGTCTATAACGACATCATCACCAAGATGGCCAACCTGAAAGGCATTGAGGTGACGGGAGAAAAGCCGGCAGACGCAGCCTTGTTCATGGTGGGTACCGATGAATTTGCCGTGCCGGTGGGCAACTTAATTGACGTAGCGGCCGAACTGAAGAAGCAGGAAGATCAGCTCAAACATCTTGAAGGATTCTTGGCTGGTATCAAGAAAAAGCTCGCTAACGAGAAGTTCGTGGCCAATGCACCAGAAGCTGTCGTGGCTTTGGAGCGTAAGAAACAGAGCGACTCGGAGGAGAAAATAGCCTCGTTGCGCCAATCAATAGCAGAGTTGAAGAATAAAGTATGATGATGAATAGCAGGAAACGATTGTTTTGGTGGGTGATTCTGGCTTGCACGATGATACTCTCTTCGTGCAACGAGGATGAGCCTGTAAACGTTGACGACTTTAATAAGCAGACCATACTGGTTTACATGCCTTGGTCAGGCGATTCGAAAGTCAGCGGGCTGTATAACTTTTTCAAGGAAAACCTGGACAGCATTGAGTCGGGAATAAAAGCCAAGAAAGGGCTGAAAGGCTCACGACTAGTTGTTTTCCTCAGTAAATCGGCCACTGAATCGGAATTGTACGAGGTGAAATATGAGAACAAGGAATTTGTACACCAACCCATCAAGACCTATTCGGGGAATGCATACACAACAGCAAGCGGTATCGCAGAAATCATCAACGACACCAAGTCGGCTGCTGAAGCCTTGAACTATGCCATGATTATCGGGTGTCATGGAACGGGTTGGACTTACAAGACCAACTGGAAGGACTACCCATACCAAGCGAAGAAATACAACTTCATGACGCGGCAACGCGTGACCCAATGGGAACGGACACGCTTTTTTGGCAGCGTGAACGACCTGGAAAACTATGCGACAGACATCGAAGTGCTGGCTGAGGGCATTGCCCTGACGGGTACTAAAATGCAGTATATCTTGTTTGACGACTGTTACATGGCCAACATCGAAACGGCTTACATGCTGAAAGACGTATGTAATTTCTTAATTGGGTCGACCTCAGAAGTCATTGCTATCGGCATGCCTTACGCTTCCATGTGGGGCAGTTTGGCCACACCAGTACCCAACTATGCCACGGCAGTAAACAAGTTTCATGAGTTTTATTCAAACTATCGGGTGGCCTCTGGAGCCATTGCCGTGATTGATTGTCGTGAAGTAGATGGTCTGGCCAACATCATGCGAGACATCAATGCCGCCTATACCTTAGACGACAGACAACGAGACAGCATCCAAGTACTGGATGGTTTCAAACCAAACATCTTCTTTGATTTGGGCGACTACGTGGACAAGCTGTGCCAAGACGAAAGAATGAAAGCAACGTTCAAAGCCCAATTGGCCAAGGTTGTACGCAGCAAGAGCGTGACGGATTCAATCTATTCGTATATCTATCCTTACGAAAAACCCAAGTTTATCAAGATTAAAAACTTCAGCGGAATCACCATTTCCGACCCAACCCTGCATGTTGCACCATCGCGAGGATTGCAGCAAACAGGCTGGTGGAAAGCAACACATTAGGTTATCGCCTTACGTCTTCTCAAGAACAGTTTCGCTTTTGCGAAAGTTCTGCAATCAACAGAAAAGCGCTAACCCGTGCGTGGAGAATTCTTTCGAATTAGAAAGAATAGGAAAGTCCAACAGACAGGTATTCCTTGTACATGAAGTAGCCATGATGATCGTCGCGCTTACGACTGTCGTCAAACCGCGGATATACGTACAGGTTGGTGGAGAGGTACTTGGTAAACTGTACCGTGAGCGTATTCTCCCACTCCATTTCGGTACGTTTGTAGGAGGTATAACCGTACAAACGCGTCTTCCATCGAACCATATCAGAGAACTTCCAGGTGAGATCAATGTTCAAACTCGAACCATAGTCGTCTACATAATGTTTACCTTTTTCGATACCAAATCTTGTTACCAAATCTTCACGTCCCACATAACGATAATGGTAGGCAAACGGAGCTATGTTGACATTTCCCTTGAGCTTGCCCTTGAACCAGTCGACGTTGTATCGCATACCCAGGGATAATTCAACGTTCAACGGAGAGAGGAAATCGGAGTACACGCGCTCGTCGTTGTTACGATAGCCACGCATGAACTGAGTGTTGGCAATAAGTTGCAAGGAATAGTACCATCTCTTGGAGGCTTGCAGACCAAAACTGCTCGTATATCTGATATCGTCAGTATGAGTTTTAAGCGCATGCAAAGTATCACTCTTGGAGGTTTGGAAACCTAATTTCATCTCCAGCTTATTGTCCCATTTCACTTTCTGTTTGTTGTTGTAATTGGCATTCAGCGTCACGGTACCCAGCATCGAATAGTTGCTCTCGCCGGCCTTGTACCAGTTGCCTGATACATAGTTTTGCAGGAATTGAAGATAGCCATCACCGGAGAATTTCCAGAAATTAGGTTTTTTGATGACTACGTCTACTGGAACAGGTAAAGCTTCGGTGGGTGTGGGTGCCACTTTCTCTACGATGGCGGTCTTCGTCTTGATGGTTGCATCTTGACTTGTTGAGACCAGGCCTTGCGCATCGAGACGTGTCTGCGTGTTCCGAACGAGATCAGGACGCTTCAAATAAACGCGGAGCAAAGCTCTCTCCAACGTTTCGTTGAACATAGAATTGGTTACGGGGTCTTCGGACAGCCGGAACTGATTGTGGCTGATGTTATGGTAAAACGTCATGGGCAAAAACAATCTCGAGTATTTGCCATTCTTGTCATTGAGCAAACTGTTCAATGACGCATTAACCTTCTGCAGCGAATCAAGCTGCATCTTATAGTTTTTCAGTGAATCTGTATACGTTTTTACGATAGGAGCAACGGTATCCACAGGATGGTGTATAACACCACGTAAACTCTCCCCATAAGCATTCATGGCAAGAGCGGACAAGAACAATAACGCTGTGCTTTTAAATTTCATTTTATGAATTGTTTTGTATGGTTGCAAAGGTAATAATAAAAAATGACAGTTGCTTGTTTGTTTCGCAATTTTATGCTAACTTTGCAACTTGTATTTTTGTGACATTTAACAAATAAAATATCATATCGTGGCTGAAACAAAGTATATATTCGTTACGGGTGGTGTAGTCTCATCACTTGGTAAAGGTATCATTTCATCTTCTATCGGTAAGCTTTTACAAGCAAGAGGTTACAACATTACCATTCAAAAATTTGATCCTTACATCAACATCGACCCCGGTACACTCAACCCTTACGAACATGGAGAGTGCTATGTGACGACCGATGGAATGGAAACAGATTTGGATTTAGGCCACTACGAGCGCTTTACTGGCATACAAACCACCAAGGCTAACTCGCTGACAACCGGTCGCATCTACAAGGCGGTGATTGACAAAGAACGCCGAGGAGACTACTTAGGTAAGACCATTCAAGTGGTTCCGCACATCACAGACGAAATCAAACGAAACGTGAAGCTGTTGGGACAGAAGTATCACTATGACTTTGTCATCACAGAGATTGGCGGTACAGTGGGCGATATCGAGTCAACACCTTTCCTGGAAGCTATCCGTCAATTAAAATGGGAACTGGGTAAGAACGCTTTGAGCGTACACCTCACATACGTTCCTTACTTGAAAGCTGCGGGAGAATTAAAGACTAAACCGACACAGCACAGCGTGAAAGAACTGCAAAGTATTGGTATACAACCCGACGTACTGGTGTTGCGCACCGAGAAGCACTTGAAAGATGATGTTTTACACAAGGTGGCTTCGTTCTGCAATGTGGATTTTGACTGTGTGATTCAGAGTGAAGATTTACCAAGTATCTACGAAGTTCCGGTGAACATGCAGAACCAGGGGCTGGATGTAGCCATTCTTAAAAAGATGGGATTGGAAGTAAAAGAAACTCCAACCCTTGGTCCATGGAAGAGTTTCTTGGAGCGAAGAAACAGAGCGAAGGAAGAGGTTCACATTGGCTTGGTTGGCAAATACGACCTTCAAGACGCTTATAAGAGTATTCGCGAGAGCCTTTCACAGGCTGGCACCTATAACGACCACAAGACTGTATTGACGTTCATCAACTCAGAAAAGGTCACTGAAGACAACGTTGCAGAAATGTTGAAAGGGCAAGACGGCATTGTTATTTGTCCTGGATTCGGGCAGCGAGGCATAGAAGGTAAGCTGGTTGCGGCTCATTATACACGCACACACGACATCCCTACCTTTGGCATTTGTCTGGGTATGCAGATGATGGTGATAGAATTTGCACGCAATGTTCTGGGCTATGATGATGCCAACAGTAGAGAGATGGATGAAAAGACAGAGCATAATGTCATTGACATCATGGAGGAACAGAAGAACATCACCAACATGGGAGGTACGATGCGTCTGGGTGCTTACGAATGTCAACTGAAACAAGATTCACGCGTGTTCAACATCTATCGACAGGAATTCATACAAGAACGTCACCGTCACCGTTTCGAGTTCAACACCGCTTTCATCAAAGAATTCGAGAAGGCGGGCATGATGTGCGTAGGAAAGAATCCTGAAAGTAACCTCGTTGAAGTGGTAGAAATACCTGGTTTGAAGTGGTACATCGGTACACAGTTCCACCCAGAGTATCAGAGTACGGTGCTCAAACCACACCCTTTGTTCGTCGATTTCATCAAGACAGCTATTCAAAATCAGAAGAAATAATCAAGAAATGGATAAAAATACTATTACCGGACTCGTGCTGATGGGTCTGCTGCTGATTGGGTTCAGCTGGTGGTCGCAACCCTCTTCCGAACAAAAGGCAGAAATGATGCGCCAAGACTCCATTGCTGCGGTCATGAAGCAAAAGGCAGAAACCAACAAAAAGAACGCGGAACTCAAACATTTGGCTGAACTGAAAGCCAAGCAAGAAGCTGACACCACAGCTCTTTTCCATAAAGCCTTACAGGGTGAAGCACAGGATATCGTTTTGCAAAACGAGAAACTGCAACTCACTTTGAACACCAAAGGGGGAACGGTGACCAAAGCTGTGATTAAGGGATTCGAAGACAGAGAAGGAAATAAAGATGTAACGTTGCTGGATGAAAAGGTTCATCAGTTGAACTTCACCCTATCCACCAAAGACACGAACATCGCTACTCAAGACCTGTTCTTCCAACCTTCGGCACAGACAGACTCAACCGTTACGCTCACCGCCAATGCGGGTCAGGGAAAGTCTATGGTACTGACTTATAAATTAGGACCAAACTATCTTCTGCACATGTCCATGCAAGTGAATGGAATGAACGGTCTTTTTGCGCCAGATACGAAAGTCATGAACGTGAACTGGAAAGACAAATGCAGACAGCAGGAGAAAGGTTTTACGTTTGAGAATCGCTATTCAACCCTTACTTATCATGAGGAAGATGGCGGCACAGATAAGCTAAGCGAGACTTCAGAGAAAGTAGATGAGCAAATCGATAAGAAGATTGACTGGGTTGCTTTTAAGAACCAGTTCTTCTCAGCTGTGATGATTGCCAAGCACGACTTTAATACTGGTGCCTTGTTGACCAGCATTCCTCAGCAGAAAGGCAGTGGCTTCTTGAAAGAGTATGAAGCGAAATTGAAGACATTCTTTGACCCAACTGGGCAAACACCATCTGAATTTGAATTCTATTTCGGGCCAAATGATTTCCGTTTACTCAACCGAGTTGAGCAACAGAGTACTTTCAATAAAGACCTCGAATTGCAGAGATTGGTATATCTTGGTTGGCCATTGTTCCGCATTATCAACCGTTGGTTCACCATCTATGTATTCGATTGGCTATCTAAATGGTTCCCCATGGGCGTAGTACTCATCTTAATCACCTTATTATTAAAGGTCATTACCTTCCCAATGGTTAAGAAGAGCTACATGAGTTCGGCCAAGATGCGTGTCTTAAAACCAAAACTCGAGGCTGCCACGGCACAATACAACAAGCCTGAAGACCAGATGCAGAAGCAACAAGCCATGATGGCAGAATATTCCAAGTATGGCGTGAGTCCACTTTCGGGCTGTCTGCCGATGCTCATTCAGATGCCTATCTGGATTGCCATGTTCAACTTTGTGCCAAACGCTATTCAACTACGTGGAGAAAGTTTCCTTTGGATTAACGACTTGAGTACCTACGATCCAGTGATTGAATGGAACAGAAACATTTGGCTCATTGGTGACCACCTGTCATTGACCTGTATTCTTTTCTGTGTGGCCAACGTGCTCTATAGCTGGATGACCATGCGCCAACAGCGCGATCAGATGGTGGGACAGCAAGCCGAACAAATGAAGATGATGCAATGGATGATGTATCTCATGCCAGTAATGTTCTTCTTCATGTTCAACGACTATTCATCAGGTCTTAACTTCTATTACTTTGTTTCACTGTTCTTCAGTGCAGCCATCATGTGGACTTTGCGTAAGACGACCAACGATGAGAAGCTGCTTAAGATTCTCGAAGCAAGATATGAAGAGAACAAAGCGAACCCGAAGAAGCTAAGTGGTATGGCGGCTCGCTTGCAAGCCATGCAGGAACAACAGCAAGCCATGCAACGCAAAAGAGAAGAACTCGAAAGAAAAAAACGTAAATTATAATAAGGATGAAAAAAACAACACTCCTTTTAGCAACTGTCGCCCTCTTGTTTGGCGGCAGTTTTGCAAATGCACAGAACACCGTGAAAGATCAAAACGCAACATTCAAAGTGGGCAGTGACCTCATGACACCAGAAGCCTTATGGGCCATGGGACGCATTGGTGGCGCCACAGCTTCACCAGATGGCAAACAAGTTGTCTACCAAGTAGGCTACTACAGTGTGAAACAAAACAAAAGTCAGCAGATGCTATTCGTCATGGATGCAGACGGAAAGAACAAACGTCAGCTCACAACAGGACAGCAAAGCGAGACAGACGGCGCATGGATTGAGCAGGGACGACGCATCGCTTTCATCACAGGAGGCCAGCTTTGGTCAATGAATGCCGATGGCAGTGACCGAAAACAACTCACAAACAGCAGCGTGGACATTGAGGGATTCAAGTTTTCACCAGACGAAAGAAAAGTCATCCTCATCAAGTCACTTCCCTATCACGGCACCATCCAAGCCAATCCAGCTGACCTACCACTGGCTACAGGGCGACTTGCTACAGACATGAACTACCGCCATTGGGACCACTATGTTGAAACAATTGCACACCCTTTCGTGGCAGACTACGACGGTTCAAGCATCAATGAAGGCGTAGACGTTTTACAAGGCGAGCCTTTCGAGTGCCCAACCGCTCCTTTCGGAGGGACCGAACAGCTTGCTTGGAGTCCTGATTCTAAGTCCATAGCCTACACTTGCCGTAAGAAAGAAGGCGTGCAATACGCCATTTCCACCGATACAGACATCTACTTATATGATGTTGCTACACGCAAAACCAAAAACCTTTGCAAGCCATCTGGCTACAAAGAACCTGCCATCGATGCCACGAAATCGATGAAGAATCAAGCGGTGAATCATCAACCAGGCGACATGAATGTAGGTTACGACACCAATCCTCAATTCTCTTCCGATGGCAAATACATTGCTTGGCAGAGCATGGCGCACAATGGTTATGAGAGCGACCGCAACCGATTGTGCGTTTATACCCTTGCAAATGGAACGAAAAACTATGTCACCGAGCAGTTTGACAGCAATGTTGACGCATATTGCTGGGGCAATGACAACAACACATTCTACTTCATTGGCGTATGGCATGGCAAGACACATGTCTATCAAACCAACCTGAAAGGCCAAATCAAACAACTCACTGACGGACAATACGACTACGGTAGCTTGCAGCTGTTGGGCCGTAAGGGACAGCTACTCGTAACGCGCCACTCGATGTCACATCCAGATGATTTGTTTGTTCTCACTCCGTCAAAGAAGGAGAAGCGTTCACAAGTGACACAAATAACAGATGAAAACAAGCATATCTTTGATCAATTGGCCATTGGAAAAGTTGAAGAGCGTTGGACAAAGACAACAGATGGCAAAGATATGCTCAGCTGGATCGTTCTTCCTCCACACTTCGATGCCAACAAGAAATACCCTACTCTGCTGTTCTGTGAAGGTGGTCCGCAAAGCCCAGTCAGTCAGTTCTGGAGCTATAGATGGAACTTACAAATCATGGCAGCACACGGCTATATCGTTGTTGCACCCAACCGTCGTGGTCTTCCGGGCTTCGGTTCGGCATGGAACGAAGAGATTTCTGGCGATTGGACAGGACAATGCATGAACGATTATCTATCGGCCATCGACGACGCAGCTAACAATCTTCCCTACGTTGATAAAGACCGATTGGGAGCTGTTGGTGCCTCTTTCGGTGGATTCTCGGTTTATTATCTTGCCGGTCATCATGACAAACGATTCAAATGTTTCATCTCTCACGACGGCGCATTCAACCTCGAGAGCATGTATACTGACACCGAAGAGGCCTGGTTCTCCAACTGGGAATACGAAGATGCCTACTGGAACAAAGACCAAACAGCCAATGCAAAGCGCACATACCAGAACAGTCCTCATCAGTTTGTTGACAAATGGGACACGCCTATTCTCTGCATTCATGGTGAAAAGGATTATCGTATCAACGCCAATCAGGGCATGGGAGCCTTCAATGCTGCCCGTTTGCGTGGCATTCCAGCCGAACTACTCATCTTCCCCGATGAGAACCACTGGGTGCTGAAACCACAAAATGGCATTCTTTGGCAACGCACTTTCTTCAACTGGTTAGACCGCTGGCTGAAGAAATAATGCCCTTGTGCCAACTCGTCAACTAAAAAAAACTTTAAAACTCAATAACTTAAAAACTCACGATAATGGTTGAAACATTTCAAAAGAAACTGAGTGACTCTCCAGCATGGCGCTGGACTGCCCTGGTATTACTGGCATCGGCAATGTTCTTTGCCTACATCTTCGTTGACATTCTGTCGCCTTTACAAGAATTTTTACAAACACAACACGGTTGGGATCCTATTGCCTACGGCCGTTTTGCGGGCTCTGAACCATTCTTGAACGTATTTGTATTCTTCCTCATTTTCGCAGGTATCATCCTGGATAAGATGGGTGTGCGTTTCACAGCCATCCTTTCAGGTGCCGTCATGGTGGTTGGTGCTTCCATCAACTATTACGCCCTGACAGAAGGTTTCGAAGCAAGCAGTCTGAAAGTATGGTTTGACAACAATTTGAACCTGCCGCTCTCGGCCTGGAATGTTACACCATTTTATGATGGTATGCCAGCCTCAGCCAAGCTATCTGCCATCGGATTCATGATTTTTGGTTGTGGTGCCGAAATGGCTGGCATTACGGTTTCGCGTGGTATTGTAAAGTGGTTTAAGGGTAAAGAAATGGCGTTGGCCATGGGAATCGAAATGGCTATTGCCCGTGTAGGTGTCGCCGTGGTAGTTATTGCATCGCCAGCCATCGCCTCTATCCATCCAATAGACGTTTCACGGCCAGTCGCTTACGAGCTTCTTTTACTGATTATTGGTTT
>NZ_ADEG01000117.1 GCF_000177075.1 Hoylesella buccalis ATCC 35310 | reverse complement strand
TTCAGTATTTTTTCGATGAATCTGTTAAAGAATAGAGGGCAATGTTTCCTGCGTTGAAATAAAAAAAGCAGATCCTCCTTGTTAGAAAGAACTGTTTTCGTTACGTTTTCTTGTGCTTTTATATCGGCCAAACGATATGACCTTTTTCGCACAAGTGAACGTTAAATTGTTGTTTGTCTGTATCGTATTCCGATGTTAAGAATATCTCAAGATGCTTCCTGGCTTAAGCTTCGCAGATTTACTGATATGGCTTAATCGGCAAATCTGCTCAATCGTTACACCGCGTTTTCGCGCAATCGAGGATAGTGTTTCGCCTGCCATCACCTTATGGTATTGTACCTGAGTGGGATTGACCATGTCATTATCGTCCTTTTTGTAGGCTAATTCGCCACGAACCTCTTCAGGTGTATATCTGCCATTTCTTACTACGCCACGCAAACGGGTAGCTTCTGATGACTCTCGTTGATAGGAAGAGTTTCTGAATGTGTAGAAATCGCCTGTGACATCTTGAGCTCGGAAGTCAAACAGGAGTGCGGGATTCAGAGCCACACCGCATAATCTGGTTTCAAAATGCAGGTGAGATCCGGTACTTCTACCCGTGTTTCCCCCCAGTCCAATCACGTCGCCTGCTCGTACTTCTTGATTCTCTTGCACCAATTGTTTTGACAAGTGACCGTAGATAGTCTCCAGTCCGTTGTTGTGTCGGATAACGATATAGTTACCATATCCACGTGCCTCATAGCGGACAATGCGTACTTTGCCACTGAAAGCAGCACGGATTGTGTCTCCAATGTACACCTTAATGTCCAAACCTTTGTGCTGACGTCCCCAACGAGAACCGAAGTTACTCGTCACAACCCGACTGGGTGTGGGCATATGAAAGTGGCGAAGATCTATCTTGAATGAATCGGGAAGAGCTGTCGCACGGTGTGCATAACGGTTTTCCCATTCGTCATACAGCTGGGCAGCAGGCGACTCTGTGTTTTCTTTTTCAATGATGCTATGCAGCAAAAGCGTATCTACGGCTTTCATCTTCCGGTCTACGGGAGCCTGTTTGGCAAGTAAATCTTGCGCTGTTGCTGATTGTGCGATTGCCCCAAAGACTGCAATAAAAGCAAATGTTTTTATCTTGTTTATAAATGCCATACAAATTTTGTTAGTTTTAGGTCTCCCAAAAGAGCTAATCAAAAATGTTTTTTAAAGATTTACCAGATGCTGTAAGAAATCCTTCAACTTTTAAAAAAAGCTCTGCAAATATAACGATTATATTGCAAAGTTGTTACGTTATTAACAGAATTTATAACGGTTTTAACTAACTTGGAATAACTACAAACAGATGCTAAGAGATTGATGCCCAATTGATATTGGTCTTTCTTAGCTCGTTTAGCCTGTTCCAAAGCATGCTATATTCTGTCTTTTCGCATAGCGGGTCGGCCTCTATGATCTTCTGTGCTTCGTCACGAGCGAGTTGTATGATTTGTCCATCGCGTGCAATGTCGGCAATCTTGAGGTCGAAGGCAATGCCACTTTGCTGTGTACCCTCCAGATCTCCCGGTCCACGGAGCTTCAAATCGGCCTCTGCAATCTGAAAACCATCGCACGTTTCGCACATGATGTCAATGCGTCTGCGGGTTTCTTTCGACAACTTGTGACTGGTTACCAAGATGCAATAACTTTGTTCAGCACCTCGTCCCACACGTCCTCTGAGCTGGTGTAGCTGTGAAAGGCCAAATCGATGAGCGTCGAGAATCACCATTACCGAGGCGTTTGGCACGTCAACACCCACCTCTATCACCGTCGTGGCCACCAGGATTTGAGTTTCTCCACGACTGAACTTCTGCATTTCGGCATCCTTTTCTTTCGGTTTCATCTTGCCATGCACCTTGCTAAGTTTAAAGTCTGGGAAGATCGTACATAGCGATTCGAACCCCGCTTCCAGGTTCTTCAGGTCAATTTTCTCGCTCTCAGTAATCAGCGGAAAGACGATATATACCTGTCTGCCCTGTTGGATTTGCTTCCGTATGCCTTGGTACAGACTCGTCATCTGGTTGTCGTACTGATGAATAGTCTGTATGGGTTTCCGTCCGGGTGGCAATTCATCGATGACACTTACGTCCAGATCGCCATAAATGGTCATGGCCAAGGTGCGTGGAATGGGTGTCGCCGTCATCACGAGGATATGGGGTGGTCGTTCGCTCTTACCCCACAATTTAGCTCTTTGTGCCACGCCGAACCTGTGTTGCTCGTCGACAACGGCCATGCCTAAGTGTGAAAATCGCACGTTGTCTTCGATAACTGCATGCGTTCCTACCAAGATATGAACCTCTCCGGTAAGCAATCCGTGGAACACTTCGTTACGTTTTTTCCCCTTCACCATACCCGTGAGCAATTCCACACGCACGTCCATTCCTCCCAAAAACTTCTTGATGGTGGCAAAATGTTGTTCGGCCAGAATCTCCGTTGGAGCCATCATGCATGCCTGATAACCGTTGTCAATGGCAATGAGCATGGACATCAGTGCCACCAACGTCTTGCCCGAACCCACGTCACCCTGCACCAACCGGTTCATTTGTCGGCCGGTTGTCATGTCCTTACGTATCTCATGCATCACTCGTTTCTGTGCGTTTGTCAACTCAAAAGGCAGGTTGTTCTTGTAAAAATGATGAAACTGCGGTCCCACATGGTTGAAAACGTAGCCCTGGTACTTACGTTTGCGGTCGTTGGCATAGCGCAGGATGTTGAGCTGAACGTAAAACAATTCTTCAAACTTGAGGCGTAGTTGGGCGCGCTGCACGTCATCAAGACTCTTTGGATAATGAATCTTTGCCATGGCTTCGGCACGAGAAATAAGATGCAGAGGCCCGGTGATGAACGGAGGAAGCGTTTCGGACAGGTCGTTTTCGCCAAGCTTATCAACCAGCGTCTTGGTGAGTTTCTCAATGGCATGCGACTGCAATCCCGATTTTTTCATGCGCTCTGTCGCCATGTAATAAGGCTGCATGCCCATTTCTGACAGCTGGATGTCGGCCGCTTTGTCGATATCAGGATGCGCAAACTGGTATCGCCCGCCATATATGGTGGGCCTACCAAAAACGATGTATTCTTCGTTTACCTTATAATTCTTGTAAACATATTGTGTGCCTTGAAACCAAACAAGGTCGGCAATGCCTGTCCCATCACTGAAATGAGCCACCACCCGCTTCTTCCTGGGGCTCATGGTGAACTCTTCAAAGCTCAGAATCTTGCCTTTGAGTTGTACGAAAGGTAGGTCGCCTTGCAAGTCGATGATGCGGTAGATGCGGCTTCTGTCAACGTATTTATAAGGATAATACTCAAGCAAATCGCCCCAGGTAGCGATGTTGGCTTCTTTCTCCAATATCGCCTTACGTTTGGGTCCAACCCCCGGTAGGTATTTGATGTCTTGCTCGAGTATGGATGACATGGTTTCAATTTAATAAGAACTTACCCTCTTTGGTCAGCTTCTGTTGGCTCTTGTGCAAGCTGCTTGCAGCCGCACATCCCTATTTCTCCCGCGTTTGCACGGAGCGTTTGGCCGTGCTGAAGCATGGCTTCAGCCAAAACGAGATCAAAGGGAGTGGTGATTTTGATGTTCTCCCGGTTGCCGTCTACCATGCTGACGCTGTGCCCGAGTGCCTCTATCACCGAAGCATCGTCTGTGAACGATTCCCGATCAGGTTGCCCGAAAGCTCGCTTGGCCAATGTGATATCAAAGACTTGTGGCGTCTGTACGATACGATACTCGCTGCGCAGCACGTTCTTTCCGCCTCCTTGTCCATCGATGTGGCGCAGCGTGTCGGTCACGGGTAGTGTGGGGATGACGGCCTGTTCGACTCGGGCTGTCTCAAAACAACGCTCGATAACTTCGACCGACACAAACGGACGAACGCCATCATGGAAGCCTACCACGCCATCGGCATCATCGGGAATGGCCGCCAAACCGCTCTGACACGACTCATAGCGCGTGCTTCCCCCATCGGCAATGGTGTGCGCAAGGCCAAAGTGGTGATGCTCACACAGTGCTCTCCATTGAGCTTGTTGTTCGCGAGGCAACACCACGATGACGTTCAGCTCCTTGCAGTATTGGTGAAAACGCTCGATGGTGCGCATCAAAACAGGTTTCCCTCCTATGGGCAGAAACTGTTTCGGCGTGTCGCTTCCCATACGAAGACCTTTTCCTCCGGCTACAATGATGATGTAGTTCATGAGTTCATAAGTTTGTGAGTTCATGAGTTGGTGAGTTTTTCCTCACCGCTCCATCAAATGGGCGTATTGCATTTTTTGCTGCAACTCCTTCGTCTTGGCTTCACCCACGAACATCTTCAGGATTTCGTATGCGTATGGGAACGTTGCAGCGGGCCCCTCTCCCGTGATGATGTTGCCATCGACGGTGAACAATTCGGCCGTGTATTCTGCACCCTCAAGATACTTCTCAAAGCCTGGAGAGCATGTGGCCTTCCGTCCTTTCAGCAGTCCTAAACTGCCTAAGACCATCGGTGCGGCACAGATGGCACCGATATGCTTGCCCTTGGCGTTATGGTCTAGCAGTGCTTCTCTCACGCCCGCATGCTCATTCAGGTTGGTTGCGCCGGGCATACCGCCGGGAAGCATCAGCATGTCGGCATCGTCAAAATTGTGCATGTCTTCAAATTTCATGTCGGCCTTGATGGTTACGCCATGGGAAGACTCCACCCACTCGGAGCCTGTAACGCTCACCGTCTGGATTTCAACACCGGCTCTGCGGAAAATGTCTACGGGTGCCAAGGCTTCAACTTCTTCGAAACCATTAGCCAAAAATTCATATATCTTTGCCATACTTGTGATGTTTTGGAGCCTTTCGGCCCTTTTGTAAGTTTTTTAATAATTGTCATTGCAAATATAATAAAAATATTTCAAAGCAACGCATCACATCTCCTGTCATTTGGGAATGATTGACGCAGGTTAACGTTGTTTTAGATTCGTCATCCTTTCCTTTAAACACGCAGCGACATTTCGATGCACCTTTGTAAAACAGAGGTTCTTACAACGAATAACATCAACGCAAAAAAAGATACACTTCGCCCGTCGCATACAGACTGAAAATATCCAACTTTTTTACCATAAAACGCCTCAAAAACCGCCCATCAACATTCTCATTCTGGAGAAAAATAATAGGCCTGGCGGATGAAAGCAAGGAGCTTTTTTGCCTCAAAACAGTGGTTTTCGTCCCAAAAACGATGATACTATCTTTCAACATGCACTACTTTGCTACCTTAGAACCATGCTATTGAACGGCAAAAGCATAGCAATTGCACCGCAAAAGACATGCTATTGGCTTGCTGGAACGTGAAAACAAGCCGTAAATAGACAGCTCATATCCACAAAAACTTGATTATCAACATGCTATAAAAACCGCTTCATTTTCAGCTTATTTGCAACCCGAGGCGGGGTTGGTTGTAAATACGCCAAATATGGAGAGGCGATTTGTCAAGATTATTCACACAATTTGTTCACTAAGTCTTCATGCAGCCGGCAAAACATAAATGGTCAAAAGAGGCATCACTGTATGTAAAACAGATAGACACCAGTAGGGTTGCGCATCAAAAGTGGAAATCTCCGTCAACTTGGATGGATAAATGTACACGCAACGGTTAGCACAGCACAAAATTCAACAAGAGCCGCTTTCATTTCGTTGTGACACAAGAAAAATCCGCAATCTGGGCGGCCGCACCTGTAGGAGCATCGGTTACACCTTTGACGAAACAGCCTAAAAGCGCGTCATCACCTCAATAACGAACTTGTCTTTTTCCGATACTTTGGCCAGGTTATCGTGCTCATAGAAATATTTTTCGTAGTTCACACGGAGGTCAGAGATGAAGGGCTTGTCGATACTCAGCGTCACACCGCCGGTCAATCGTGAACGTTTGTAGTCGTTGACGATTAACACGCCCGTCTCGTCCCTCACGCCGTTGGCATAACGGTAACCGTCACTGTGGTCGGTCATGTAATCAAAGCGCACCAGCGGGGATATTTTAGAGAAGAAACACCGCTTTAAAGGAATGTCATAATTCACGAAAGCGTTGACCGAATGCACGGCATCGAAAGCCTCTTTGGCATAGTGCTTGTAGAGGTACTCCACTTCGGCGTGCCAGCCCTTTGCGTGGTAATACATCCCAGCATCGTACATCATGACGGTAAGATGGTCGGGGTTGATTTTCTGAGTGCTGAGCGTGATGTTCCATCCGCCTGGGATGAAAGCCTGCAACTTGGTGGAGAAATTGATTTGACGGGTCCAGAAATCTTCCTGATTGGTTAGTCCGGAACCATTGAAAACACCACCCTCGATACGCATGGGGATGCCCAACTTAAAATTATAGCCCACCGTCAGGCCCACGTCGCGCACGTCGCCAACTTGCTTAGCGATGAACGAACGATTGGCAAAATACTGTTGGTGAGGCGACCGATGCGCGTCAATGGTGAAAGGCACACGCATCTGTCCGATGGTCAACTGCACGCTGTCAAGAGGACCCAGCTGTGTGTAGGCGTCCAGCATCCTGATCTTTCCTTTGTCCGAGAGGTCAATCTCGGCCTTGTAAGACACTCGGGAAGCAACCTTACCCGTCAAGCTGAAGCGTGCCGTACGCACCTGGAAACGGCCCTTTTGGTCATCGGGCTGGTATTCAAATTTACCACGGATGGTTCCGTCTATTTGGGGCTTGTAGTCCACATTGTCACTTTGCTGAGCCTGAATAACGACTGACGACATCATCAAGAAAAAGCCGATAAGCAGGGTTTGGATATTTTTCTTCATTCGTTTAGCAGGTGAATTTGCATGCAAAGTTATCATTCGGATGTTTCATTTTCAATACATATTTTTTACATTTACATGATGTAGTACCACAGATTTGTAACCTCACGACCTTAAAAATAACGTAAAAAAAAGATAATTGTTGCACGAATGTAACAGAATTGTAAAAAACAATACAACTGTATTTCGTTAATATATGGTATTTTTGCACTGAACTAATTGACTATTTGTATGAAGGAGAATAAAAAACTAATCAAAGACGCCCTGAAGAAACACCTGGATCGGGAGGACAAATTCGAGAATCTGGTTTTGAACCTTGCCCTCAAAAAGATGGCCGGAGCCAAGAAAGATGACGAAGGCGTATACTATTCAAAGAAGCAAAAACGTGTCATCATGGCCACAAAAACGCTGGAAGGCACGTACGATATCCCCGAAGGGACTGAGATAATCGATGATAACGCCTTCTGGGGATGCGCCTTTCTGGAGCAAGTAAACATCCCGGAAACCGTCACACACATTGGCAACGAGGCTTTTTCACGATGCATGTCCTTGAAAAAGCTGGTGATTCCGGCCTCTGTTGAGAGCCTCGGCAACAATCCTTTCGTAGGCTTGAACAGCGAAAATATCGTGTGCAAGTCAGAACATTTCGTCATTGAGAACAAACTGATGTTCACCGCCGACCGCAAGAAACTCATCGCCTGTCTGACCGATGCCGCGATGGTCATCATTCCAAAGGGCGTGGTGGAGATTCAAGACTTTGCCTTTTCTCGTCGCCGCAGGTTGAAGAAAGTTATCATACCCGACACGGTAGAGGTCATTGGCAGTGACGCTTTCTCCGATTGCGACGTCTTGGAAAAGGTCACTCTTCCAGCTTCGGTCAGAATGGTTGAACCACATGCCTTCGCTGAATGTGACCGACTGAAGAAGCTCACCTTCTTGGGAACCGTAGAACACATCGCGCGCACATCCGTTTCCAATTGTGACGCTCTGAAGAAAATCATCGTCCCAGAAAGTTCATCGGCTCTATACATCAAGCAGTTGCATATCCCCCTGGAACTGGAAGATATTGTGATAGAAAGCACAGAGCGAAAAGACCAGCAGAAACAAGTGCCGCAATCCTAACAAACGCTCACCTTCATCAAAATCGACAAAATAACAGTTACTACCCCCGAAAAATGGTACAAAGCACAAAAAAGAAGCATCGTTACATCGAGAGAGATGTCAGCTGGATGTATTTCAATCACCGCATCTTGCAAGAAGCACAAAAGCCCACCGTTCCTCTGTTGGAGCGTTTGTCGTTCCTGGGCATCTACTCCAACAACCTAGACGAATTCTTTCGAGTAAGGATGGCATCGCTCAATAAGATTTTGGAAAGCACGAAAGTCTCGGCAGCGACAGCGAAAATGATCAAGAAGACCATCAAGCACATCAACAAACTCAATGAAGAATACAACATTGAGTACGGCAATGCCATCAAGGATGTGTTCGCCGGACTGGAAAAGCACAACATCCGAATGCTTGACGAAACGCAGCTTAACGAGGAACAGAAGGCTTTCTTAAAAGCATTTTATTACGATAAGCTCAACGGTTCGACCAATCCCATCTGGCTTTCAGAGATTGATGACATCAGTATTTTGGAAGACAATCGCATCTATCTCGCCGTGAAAAGAACTGAAGAGATGAGTCGCAAAACAAAGTTTGCCATCATCAAAATACCCGACAGGATTTACGGACGCTTCTTGAAGATTCCCTCTTCAGACAATTGTGAGAACTTCATGTACCTGGATGATGTCGTTAGATACTGCCTACCCTTGATTTTCATCGGTTTGAAAAAATGTACCTACGAGGCTTATTCTTTCAAGTTTACCAAGGATGCGGAAATGGAGGTTGACAACGAAGCTGATTATGGTGCCATGGAACGCATCGCCATAGGGGTGAACAGTAGGAAACGCGGTGAGGCCATACGCATGGTATATGACAAGGACATGCCTGCCGACTTGAAAAAGAAGGTGATGAAGCGCCTGCACGTGAAAGAGCTTGACACCTTGCTGGCAGCAGGCCGATATCAGAATCATAAAGACTTGATGGGCTTTCCTGCACTGGGTCATGAGAAGTTAAGTTATCCTAAATGGCCGCAAATACTCAAGCCTGAATTCCTATCTGAAGAAAGTATCTTCGACCTCATCAGGCAGAAAGACCGTTTCATCCACGTACCCTACCACTCGTTCAATGGCTACATCCGCATATTGAGAGAAGCAGCCTTACGCCCAGAAGTCAAGGAAATAAAGACCACGCTCTATCGCTTGGCTAAAGATTCCAAGGTGGTGAAGGCCTTGATTTGCGCAGCACAAAACGGCAAGAAGGTGACGGCCGTCGTCGAGTTGCTGGCTCGGTTCGACGAAGAAAGCAACATCAAGTGGAGCAAGCGCATGCAGGAAGAAGGCGTGAACGTTATCTTTGGCGTGGAAGGTCTGAAGATTCATTCCAAACTTTTGCACATCACGACCACCAAGGGCAATCTGGCTTGTGTCGGTACTGGAAACTTTCACGAAGGAAACGCCAAGACCTATACCGACTACCTCATGATGACGGCGCGGCCACGCATCGTCAATGAGGTGGAAAAGGTGTTTTACTTCATCGACAGACCCTTCTCACAAGTTCGCTTCAGAGAACTCATGGTGTCGCCCAACTCAATGAAAACACGTATCATCCGCATGCTCGACAACGAAATCAAGAATGCCTTGGCTGGGGAAGAGGCATGGGTGAAGATTAAAATCAACCACATCACCGACCCTGATATCGTCAACAAGCTCTACGCAGCCTCGCAAGCCGGCGTGAAAATAGACTTGCTCTTACGCGGCAACTGCTCACTGGTGCCTGGCGTCAAGGGCATGAGCGAGAACATCAAGGCCGTGGGCATCATTGACAGATACCTGGAGCATTCGCGCATTTTGATATTCTGCAACGGCGGAAAACCAAAATATTATCTGGGATCGGCCGACTGGATGCCACGCAATCTCATCAACCGCATCGAAGTGATGACACCTGTTTACGACCAAGACCTGCAACAAGACCTGCTGCGCACCGTTGAGTATGGCATGCGTGACACGACCAATGGGCGGCTCATCGATGGATTGGGGACCAACGAAATACAACCTATCGCAGAAGGAGAGCTACCTTTCCGCTCACAGCAAGCCTTGTTCGAGGCGTATCAAACCGAACAACAAGCATGACGAAAGACAAAGAGACAACCCCAGAACCCATTAAACAAAAAGAAAAAATGGAAGCAAAAACATTCGCAGCAATTGATATTGGATCGAACGGTGCGCGCCTGTTAATCAAGCGTTTTGATGACAGTGCGCCCCAATTTGAGCGCTTTAAGCGGGTAATGTTCATCCGCATTCCCCTGCGATTGGGCAAAGACGTGTTTACATTAGGCAAGATTTCGAAAGACCGCGCCACAATGATGATGCGCATGATGAAAGGCTTCAAACAGTTTATGCTGCTCTATCAAGTGGATCAATACCGTGCCTGTGCCACCGCAGCCATGCGCGATGCAGACAATGGGAAGAAGGTAATGAAAGAGATTGAGCGTGAGACAGGCATCAAACTTGAGATTATTCGGGGCGAGGAAGAAGCACGACTGCTATGCAACAACATCATTGAACAAACCAATAGTCAAACGGGCAATTTCGCATACGTCGACGTGGGAGGCGGCAGTACCGAGATTTCATTGCTGCATGATGGTGCACTGGCCGAGAGTCATTCATTCGACATGGGCACCCTGCGCATGCTCAGTGGCAAGGTAACCAACGCAACCAAGCATCAGATGCGGGGCATGTTGGACGAGTATGCCGAGCATTTTCCTGACACACAGATCATTGGTTCGGGCGGCAACATCAACAAACTCTTCAGACTGACGCACGGTAAGAACGACGAAAAGCAAATGAAAGTGGAGGAATTGAAGGAAATATACGAGGCTCTCTCCAAGCTCAGCGAGGAAGAAAGAAAAGAAAAGTACGGACTGAAAGACGATCGCGCCGATGTCATCATACCGGCTGCGGAAATCTTCCTGATGGTGGCCAAGGCCTTGAAGTGTGACACCATCTACGTACCTAACATCAGTTTGGCCGATAGTATTGTTGACGGTTTATACCGAGAGTACTGCCAAACAAAGTAGAAAATCATGCAATGCAGACTAGAACGGGGTCTGATGCCAATGGGGTATCAGGCCCCGTTCGTTTGTCATCAATGCGCAATTGAGGTGCGAATGATTCTTCGACAGGACAACCTTAGAATAACTTCGAAACATGATTTTAATGCAAAATAATCGTAATAAATAGGTGTTGTGTCAATTCTTTTTTGTTAATTTGCAATAAGTATCATAAAACACGGAACAAGATGGGAAAAGGAAAAAAAGGTGGCAAACGCATGTCCAAAAAGCAATTGGCTGAAAAGTTGGAAGGATTCTTTACAACACAACCGGAAAAAACATTTAGTTATAAAGAGATATTCCGTACGCTCAAACTGAACACACATCCGCTGAAGATGCTCGCCATCGACCTGATGGAAGAGATGGCTTGGGACGATTTCTTGACAAAGGTGTCTGACCATTCATACCGCCTCAACCAGATGGGACAGGTAGTGGAAGGACTTTTTCGGCGCAAAGGTAATGGGAAAAACTCATTCATCCCCGATGGAAGCGACAAACCCATCTTTGTTTCCGAGCGCAACTCGATGTCGGCACTCAATGGTGACCGTGTGAAAGTGTCGCTCATGGCACGCCGTCAAAAGCACATCAAAGAGGCACAGGTTATCGAGATACTGCAACGTTCGCGCGATCAGTTCGTCGGTAAACTGCGAGTTGAAAAGAACATCGCCTTCCTGGTGACACAGGAAAACCTGTTCGCCAACGACATTTTGATTCCAAGAAACAAGTTGAAGGGCGGCCAAACCAATGACAAGGTGGTGGTGAAAGTGAGCAAATGGCCCGATGAGAATCATAAAAACATCATAGGAGAGGTTGTCGACGTGCTGGGAAAAACAGGCGATAACGATGCGGAGATGCACACCATCTTGGCGCAATACGGCTTGCCTTACAAGTATCCAAAGGCAGTTGAAGACGCTGCAGAGCGAATTAGTGGCGAGATTACCAAGCAGGATCTGGCTGAAAGAGAAGACTTTCGACAGGTGTTCACCTGCACGATTGACCCCAAAGATGCCAAGGATTTCGACGATGCCTTGTCTATTCGTGAGGTAAGCAAGGGCATTTGGGAAGTTGGTATCCATATTGCTGACGTGACACACTATGTCACCGAGAAATCTATCATCGACAAAGAGGCGCAGAAGCGTGCCACATCCGTGTATCTGGTAGACCGCACCATTCCGATGTTGCCCGAGCGTTTATGCAACTTTATCTGCTCCCTTCGCCCCGATGAGGAGAAACTTTGCTACAGCGTCATCGTGGAGATGGATGTCGATGGATTCATTCGGAGCCAGCGTATCGTACATACTGTCATCAAGAGTAATCGCAGATATGCCTACGAAGAGGTGCAGCAGTTGCTTGAAGACAATGGCGTGGTAGATGGAACAGGGCAACCAGCACCGGCTCCACACAAGGGTGGATATAAGGGAGAGCATGCTAAGGAGCTGATTATGCTGGACACCTTGGCCAAGAAGTTGCGTGAGGAACGCTTCAAGAACGGTGCGGTGAAGTTTGATTCTGAAGAACTTCATTTCGATGTTGATGAGAAGGGTAAGCCCATTCGCTGCTATTTTAAACGCTCAAAAGATGCCAACAAGCTGATAGAAGAGTTCATGTTGCTGGCCAACCGCACCGTGGCTGAGAGCGTGGGGAAGGTGAAAAAGAGTGCTAAAGCCAAGACTTTGCCTTACCGTGTACACGACAATCCCGACCCACAGAAGCTGGAAAACCTGAAAGATTTTATCGTGAAGTTCGGCTATAAGATGAAAACGGCAGGGACAAAGGGACAAACTGCCCGCAGTCTTAATCGTCTGATGGAAGCCGTTGACGGCACGGATGAGCAGAAACTCATACAGACTGTTGCCCTCAGAGCGATGATGAAGGCGAAGTACACCATTTATAATATAGGACATTTTGGCTTGGCTTTCGACTATTACACACACTTCACATCGCCCATCCGTCGTTATCCAGACATGATGGTTCACCGCCTGTTGACACGATATGCGAAGGGTGGCCGCAGTGCCAACAAGGACTATTACGAGCGTTTGTGCGAACATAGTTCTGACATGGAGCAGGTAGCAGCCAATGCCGAGCGTGACTCCATCAAGTACAAGATGGTGGAATTCATGGGTGAGCACATCGGTGAAGAGTTTGATGCGCACATCAGTGGCATTCAAAGCTATGGCATCTATTGCGAAATCGACGAGAATCATTGCGAGGGAATGGTACCCATGCACGATTTGGATGATGATTATTACGACTTTGATGAGAAGAACTATTGTCTCGTTGGCCGTCGACACCATCACAAATACCAGCTGGGAGATCCCATCAGGATTAAGGTGGCACAAGCCAACTTGGAGAAGAGACAGCTTGACTTCACACTGGTCGACTAATCATTTTTCCATCAAATCGAAGAAAAGAGTAGACTTATCAATTTTGTTTAACTAATTTAATCATGATATGAATCTCACCAATAAAGTACCAATGCAGTTGCTTGCATGGTTGCTGTGCCTTATCTTGGTCCCACCAACTCATGTAGATGCGAAGAACATCAAGGTCATAGAGACCAACATTCCCAAGCGTCCTGCTGGACAAAAGGACGTGCTACAGCTCACTACTCCCAAGTTACAAACGGTTCGCGTCGGCTTTGTAGGCCTGGGAATGCGCGGGGTTAGTGCCGTAGAACGATGGAGCCAGATTCCTGGAACGGACATCGTGGCGCTCTGTGACGTAGAGGCCGACCGCGTAGAGCTTAGCCAGAAGAGGCTTGATAAGCACGGACGACACCGAGCTGTGGCCTATAGTGGCAGTATAGATGCATACAAGAAGATGTGCGAACGCAAGGACATCGACATCATCTACATTGCAACCGACTGGGTTCATCATGTGCCGATAGCACTTTATGCCATGAACCATGGAAAGCATGTGGCCATTGAAGTGCCTGCAGCAACCAACATGAATGAGATTTGGGCATTGATCAATACGGCTGAACGCACACGGAAACATTGCATGATGTTGGAAAACTGCGTGTACGACTTCTTTGAGTTGTCTACCCTCAACATGGCACAACAAGGTCTCTTCGGTGAGGTTTTGCATGTAGAAGGTGCCTATATCCACAACTTAGAGGACTTTTGGGACGAATATTGGCACAACTGGCGACTTGATTTCAATCGTAAGAATCGAGGAGATGTTTATCCTACTCACGGCATTGGCCCCGACTGTCAGGTGCTGAATATTCATCGAGGTGATCGCATGGAATATCTCGTTGCCATGGATACCAAAGCGACCATTGGCCCAAAACTCGTTGAAAAACAGACCGGAAAACCATGTAATGACTTCCAAAATGGTGACCAAACCTCTACGTTGATTCGCACTGTCAAGGGGAAAACCATGCTCATTCAGCACAACGTGATGACACCACGGCCGTACAACCGGATGTATCAGGTGGTTGGAACCGATGGCTACGCCAGCAAATATCCTATTGGTGAACTGGCTTTCAGACCCAAACAGTTGGCGACCAACGAGAAGATTAGTCACGAGAACCTCACAGCTCATGCTGCAGTAGCAGAGAAAGTTCGTGACGAGTTGCTGCAACAATACACGCCACAGTTTGTCAAAGACCTTCAAGAGAAAGCCAAGAAGGTGGGTGGACACGGCGGTATGGACTACATCATGGACTATCGTTTGGTTTATTGTCTACAGAATGGACTCCCGCTCGACATGGATGTGTACGACTTAGCCGAATGGTGCTGTCTGGGAGAACTCACAAGATTATCTATCGAAAACAATTCGGCACCAGTCGCCATACCCGACTTTACGCGTGGAGCTTGGAAGCGCATCAACGGCTTTCAATATCATTTTGCTCCTTAATAACGCCTCAAAAATCCTCGCTAAGAATTGATTTTTATAATATGGGATATATCGATAAAAGCTTGATGGAGGGCGAACGTGTCGTTTATCGCCCACGACTACACTCGGCAATTTACTGGCGTTCGGCATCATTGGCCGTGCTTGGGATTCTCTTGTTGGTTTTTCCAACGGAGGGAACTCTTTTCCATCTTCAAATCGCAGCTTGCCTGTTGCTCGTGCTATTCGCCATCCTGGGTTCCGTATCAGCAAATGGAGGGCGGCAATACGCACTGACCAACAAGCGCATTATCGCCAAAAAAGGTATCATTGAGCGCAACTCTTTGGAGCTGATGCTCCGCAAATGCGAAGGCGTGCAGATTAAACAGACCATGTTAGGGCGTATCTTCAACTACGGTACTGTCTATGTAACAACCGGAGAAGCAACCAATAGTTTCGAGTATATCCAAGACCCCATCGTGTTCAGTACGAAGATTCATCAGATGATAGACGCACTAAAAGCATCTGAATAAAGGCACCCTGCATGACATCTGTACGCTTACGGATGTCGTGCATGCCGCTGGGAAGGGACATAAACCCATGCCATTGGGTGGATGTCCCGCTTTTTATGCGTTTCAATCAGCATGTGGAAGATTTTTTGTACCTTTGTAACCCAAAACCAAAGACAATGAAGAAGCTTTACATCGAGACATACGGATGCCAAATGAACGTGGCCGACAGCGAGGTGGTTGCATCGGTCATGCAGATGGCGGGGTATGAGATATGCGACAAGGAGGAAGAGGCCGACGCCATTTTTCTGAACACCTGCAGCGTCAGAGAGAATGCGGAGAACAAGATATACAACCGACTTGACTCACTTCACGCAGAGCGAAAGAAGGGCAGAAACCTGATATTAGGCGTGTTGGGCTGTATGGCCGAACGGGTGAAAGATGATTTGTTGGACAACCATCACACCGACTTGGTGTGTGGACCCGATTCGTATTTGAATCTTCCGGACATGATTGCACAAGCTGAAACGGGCAACAAAGCAATCGATATAGAACTCTCGAAGACCGAAACCTATAAGGATGTGGTTCCTCAACGGCTTCTCATAGGCAAGATAGGTGGCTTCGTAAGTATCATGAGGGGATGCAACAACTTCTGCCACTACTGCATCGTACCCTACACAAGAGGTAGAGAAAGGTCAAGAGACGTGGAGAGTATCTTGCGCGAAGTGCGCGACCTGCGCGACAAGCACTGCAAGGAAATTACGCTGTTGGGGCAAAACGTCAACTCTTATTGTTTTACCATTCCCGAACATTTGTCGGCAACAGGCGAAACAATTCCGGCAGAAACCATTGATTTTCCAAAGCTCTTGCGCCGTGTGGCACACGAAGTTCCCGGCGTACGCATTCGCTTTACCTCGTCGCATCCTAAGGACATGAGCGATGACACGCTGCGCGTGATTGCCGAAGAGCCTAATGTTTGCAAGCACATTCACCTGCCGGTGCAGAGTGGCAGCAATAAGATATTGAAGCTGATGAACCGCAAATACACCGTTGAATGGTACATGGATCGCATCAATGCCATTCGCCGCATCATTCCCGATTGCGGCATTTCTACCGACATGTTCGTGGGCTATCATGGCGAAACAGAAGAAGACCACCAACAATCGCTGGTTTTGATGCGCACCGTTGGTTACGACTCGGCTTTCATGTTCAAGTATTCCGAGCGTCCCGGCACCTATGCGTCTAAGCATTTACCAGACGACGTGCCGGAAGAAGAGAAGATACGACGCCTGAACGAGATGATACATCTGCAAACAGAGCTAAGCGCCGTCTCTAACAAAAAGGACGAAGGCAAGACTTTCGACGTGCTGGTAGAGGGTTTCAGCAAACGCAGCAGGGAGCAGCTTTGCGGCAGAACGGAGCAAAACAAGATGGTGGTGTTCGATAAAGTCAATCACCATATCGGTGAAACCGTGCGTGTGCGCATCGTCGGCAGCACATCAGCGACGTTGTTAGGAGAGGCGTTATAAGTAACAAAG
>NZ_ADEG01000118.1 GCF_000177075.1 Hoylesella buccalis ATCC 35310 | reverse complement strand
ATTGTTCAGTCGTGTAGCTCGCTACACTCCTTCACTCTCTTGCATTTTGACCTCAAAAATAAGCTCAAAATCTAACAAAGCTAATTTATAGAACCAGCCTTAGAGGTATGCGTCAATCTTGTGTCACTGCTGTGATGCAGAGGCGTAATAGAAGAATTTGTCAGATATTTTCATCGTTTTATGCCCCAAAAACAGCTGTTGTAAACTGTTTATCTGGAAAAAATCAATAGGCAGAGCGGATGCAAGCAGGCAACAATTTAGGAAGAAAAAACGTATTTTTACACAAAAATATTGATTTTGTCCGCTCAGAAGCATCCTTTTGTCTTGTCATCTGTATGCTTTAACGGGCTAAAAGCATGCAGATAAACTGCCAAGAGCATTGTTATTGCTGCCTAAAAGCTATGCTGTTGGCATCTGAAAGTGTAAACGATGGAGTGTTATAGAGTGATTATGTGTGTAAGTATTTGTGTAACAAAGATGTACGAAAGTGGCTCGTACTTGCCGTATTTGCCAGCCAAAGGTATGTTGCTTGCAAATACGTCCGGGATTTGAAGGCTCGTTGTCAAGAAAAATCATGCATCCATATCGGCTTGATTTTGTTTCTTCCAACGTTGTGAATAATTTTTTTTACGAAAAAGTACAACTTTACATATATTTTATTACCTTTACACCCGAAAACTACTTTACTATGAATAAAAACAGCTTTATTTATCGAGCTTTTGATTTGTACTATGATGGCTTTAAGCACATGACCGTAGGTAAAACACTATGGACTGTCATTTTGATTAAACTCTTCATCATGTTCGCTATTCTGAAAGTGTTCTTTTTTCCTGATTTCATCAAACAGAACTCGCAAAAAGGCGATGAAGCAGATTTCGTATCTACCGAGATGATTAAACGAAACATTCATTAAATACATTACATTATGCACAATCTGTTATTAGACATTTCGGCACAAACGATCGACTGGTCGCGTGCCCAATTTGCTTTAACAGCCATTTATCACTGGCTTTTTGTTCCATTAACGCTTGGTCTTGCCGTCGTTATGGGAATTATGGAAACTCGTTATTATCGTACCCGTGACCCTTTTTGGAAGGATGCGGCGCGGTTTTGGCAAAAGCTGTTTGGTATTAATTTTGCCATGGGTGTGGCAACAGGACTCATCTTGGAATTCGAATTTGGTACCAACTGGAGCAACTACTCATGGTTTGTAGGCGATATCTTCGGTGCTCCGTTGGCTATCGAGGGTATCATTGCTTTCTTCATGGAGGCTACCTTCGTGGCTGTGATGTTCTTTGGTTGGAAGAAAGTGTCTCCTGGTTTCCACCTGGCTTCAACGTGGCTCACGGGGTTGGGCGCTACCATCTCTGCTTGGTGGATTCTGGTAGCCAACGCTTGGATGCAGTTGCCCGTTGGACAGGAGTTTAATCCAGATACCATGCGCTTTGAGATGAACTCGTTTATGGACGTGGCCTTGTCGCCCTTTGCCGTGGACAAGTTCTGTCATACCGTGACCTCTTCATGGATTATCGGTGCTGTGTTTACAGTGGCCGTAAGTAGTTGGTACTTACTTAAGAAGCGTGATCATAAGTTGGCTATCGAGAGTATGAAGATAGGTAGTATCTTTGGCTTGGCAGCTGTGGCATTGACATTGATTACCGGACACAGCTCAGCTATCCAGGTTGGCAAAGTACAGCCTATGAAACTGGCTTCGATGGAAGCGCTTTACAATGGTGGAACCGGCCAGGGACTGACGGTCTTTGCAGCTGTTAACCCATTTAAGCAACCCGACTATGCAAACCAACAAGAGCCACCGATGAAGATGGCTGTGCCTAATGGCTTGTCATTCTTGGCAACCTTAGACGCCAATGGATATGTGCCTGGCGTGAATGACCTGCTGAATGGTTATACCAAACCAGACGGTACGAAGGTTATCTCGGTAGAAGAAAAAATGAAACGAGGCCAGATGGCCATAGCTGCATTGCAGGATTATCGTTCTGGCAAGAAGGATGAAGCTACCAAGCAGATTCTGAAAGACAACATGCCTTATTTTGGTTATGGCTATGTAAAATCACCCCACCAGGTCGTTCCGTTTATTCCAGTAAACTTCTGGGCATTCAGAGTGATGGTTGGCATCGGCATGTTGTTGATTTTGTTCTTTATCTGCTCGCTGTTCATCGTTTACAAGAAAGATATTATCAAGCATCGCTGGTTGTTGATTTCGGGCATCGTGCTGTTGCCATGCGCTTACCTTGCCTCTCAATCAGGCTGGTTAGTGGCAGAGTTTGGTCGTCAGCCGTGGACCATCCAGGATATGTTGCCGACATGGGTTGCCGTGTCTGACATTAAACCGAGTTCGGTTATTGTCACCTTCTTTATATTCTTGATTCTCTTCACCGCCATGTTGGCTGTCGAGATTAACATCCTTTGTAAGGCTATTAAGAAAGGTCCCGAGAATAGTGAAATGTCAAATCAGGTTGAATTATAAATAAGAAAGGTAATACAATGATTACATATAGTTTTTTACAACATTACTGGTGGTTTCTTGTTTCTTTGTTAGGAGCCTTACTGGTATTCTTGATGTTTGTTCAGGGTGCTAACTCTTTGGTGTTCAACCTGGGTAAGACCGAACAAGAGCGTAGGATGGTTGTCAACAGTACGGGGCGCAAGTGGGAAACCACTTTCACGACGTTGGTTACCTTTGGCGGTGCTTTCTTCGCTTCTTTTCCTTTGTTTTACAGTACCAGCTTCGGCGGTGCTTATTGGTTGTGGATGATTATTCTCTTCTCGTTTGTTGTTCAGGCGGTGAGCTATGAATTTCAAAACAAATTGGGAAACATCCTGGGCGTGAAGACTTTCCAATGGTGCTTGGTCATCAATGGTATTCTGGGTCCCGTTTTGGTGGGTGGTGCCGTTGCAACATTCTTCAACGGTTCTAACTTCTTGGTTGATAAAATCAACATCACCAACGGCATGGCACCGGTGATTAGCAGGTGGGCCAACTACAGTCATGGCTTGGATGCGTTGCTGGATGTATGGAATGTGGTACTGGGTTTGGCCGTGTTCTTCTTGGCTCGCATCTTGGGTTTGCTTTACATTATTAATAATGTGGCCGATGATACGCTGCGCGCTCGCAGCCGTAAGCATCTTATTTACAATACAGGAGCATTCTTGTTGCTGTTCCTTCCGTTCTTAATTAGAACCTTGTTGAAGGATGGTTTCGCCTATGATCCAGCCACTGGCGTGATTTCTATGGAGTCGATGAAGTATCTATACAACCTGTTAGACATGTGGTATCTTGCTATTGTCTTGCTTGTTGGTGTGGTATTGCTGCTGTTCGGCATTGTCAAGACCGTGTTGAGTAACACCTATATTAAAGGTATTTGGCCGGCAGGTATCGGCGTAGTCTTAGTTGTTTTGGTTCTGTTGCTCATAGCTGGTTGGAACAATACGGCTTATTATCCTTCTAATGCTGACCTGCAGAGTTCACTAACCATTATGAACAGTAGTAGTAGTGAATTTACATTGCGCACCATGGCCATTGTTTCACTCTTCATTCCTTTCGTCCTTGCTTATATTGTTTATGTATGGCATGCCATGGATAGAAAGAAAATCACGAAAGAAGAGATTAAACATGGGGATGCTTATTAAGCTGATTAAATCATAAAAGAATGTGACTAAATTCGGTGAGAGACTTGAGTTTAGTCACATTTTTTTTATCGAATAACTTTGATGTTGCGGTGTGTGAAAACGCTTCCAGGGCTTGGTGAATTGCGAAATGTTTCGTATTTTTGTGATATGACACGAAAGGAAAGATATCAATATATTCTCGATTATTTCAGAAAAACAACGCCTATCGTTACGACCGAGCTTGAGTTTGGGTCGGCTTTTCAGCTGTTGGTTGCCACATTGTTAAGTGCACAATGCACCGATAAGCGCATCAATCAGGTAACACCGGCGTTGTTTCAGCGTTATCCTGACGCACGGTCGATGGCACAGGCTACGCCAGAAGAGGTGTTGGAATATGTGCGCAGCGTGAGTTATCCTAATGCCAAATCAAGACATTTGGTGGAGATGGCGCAAATGTTAGTAAGCGATTTTGGTGGAGAAGTGCCAGACAATACCGCCGATTTGGTGAAATTGCCTGGCGTAGGACGCAAGACGGCCAACGTGGTGCAAGCCGTTTGGTATGGAAAAGCAAAGATTGCTGTTGACACTCACGTCTATAGAGTGAGTCATCGCATGGGGTTGGTGCCACAAAAGGCTAACACTCCCTTGAAAGTTGAGCTTGAATTGATGAAGTATATCCCTGAAGAGGATGTGTCAAGTGCACACCATTGGCTACTTTTGCATGGCAGATATATCTGTCAAAGTCAGCGTCCCAAGTGTGAAAAGTGCCAGTTTGAGCAGATTTGTCCTAAGCGATTAACATCTTCCAAACTTGCATGAAACATTGTTGTAACTTGCATCTTCCATCTTTAAAACATCGATTATATGAACATCCAACGCATTTTAAAATATTTAGAGCGCATTGCCAAGAACAACAATCGTGATTGGTATCAAGCCCATAAAGACGAATATTTGGCTTGTCGCAACGATTTTGAGGAGGGAGTGGATTGCGCTATCGCAGCCATCTCTAAGTTTGATGCCTCCGTATCGCATGTAACAGCCAAGGAAGCGTGCTTCCGTTTTAATCGTGACACACGTTTCTCGCCTGATAAATCGCCCTATAAAAGGCATTTTGGCGCATACATCAGCGCCAAAGGGCGTAAGTCGTTGCATGCTGGTTACTACATCCATGTGCAACCAGGCCATTGCCTGTTGTCGGCTGGATCCTATTGGTTGCCCACTCATATCTTGACCTCTTGCCGCAATGAGATTATGGGCAACATTGACGAATGGCGAAAATGTGTGGAGAATGGCAAGTTTGTTCATTTCTTTGGTTATGCCACTCAGGGTTCGTGGAGTGATGAACAGGCATCGGACAAGGGCTTTGGAATCAGCCGATTGAAGACCTGTCCAAAGGGTTTTCCTGCCGATTATGAGTTTATTGACTATCTTCGAATGAAGGATTATGCTTGCTGGCATCGGGTTGAAGATGATTTCTTTGCGGGAAATGGATGGATAGAACCCATGACAGAACTATTCAAGGTGGCTCAACCCATGATGGAATTCACCAATCGTGTGATTGATGATTATGAATAATCTGACGACAACTACGAATCAATTTGATGGACGATGATGAATGAAAGTGCGTGACTGGCTGCAACTTTATCCTCTTTTCAGGGTTGCCTTGGCATTGATTGTAGGTCTTGTTGCAGGCGACTCTTTCGGGTTTGTCGTGCCAACATGGTTTTGGTTGATCATCGCTTTTTCAGCCTTGTTAATCGCATTAGCGAGCTACCGATGGAAAACAGCGCAGGGAGTGGCCATTCTTTTCACCGTGATGTGTTTTGGCATGCTGCTCATGACCATGCAGAAAGCTCGTCTAACTGTACCCATTCCCGAGGAAGAACATGTGTCTGAAGCCGTCGTGATGACCACTCCAAAGGTGAGAGGTAAGGTGGTTCAGTGCGATTTGTATGTCCTTTCGGGACCTTTATCCAACCAAAAAGTGAGGGCATCGATATTGCGCGATACCGTTGAGAGGCGTTATGAAGCGTTGAAAGTGGGCGATGGAATCTGGTTTCGTTCGGCCTTTCAGCCCATTCGGAGTTATCCCTCAGCCCGTCATTTCAATTATCAACGGTGGGTGGCGATACGGGGTTATCGGGCGCAAACGTTCATCTATCATCGTGATTGGGCGCAATGTCAGCTTGATTTGACAGGCATGCCTCGGTTCGAACGATTGCGTTTGAAGGCGCAGAAGGTGCGAGAAAAACTGCTGAGTCATTATGCTGCCCATGGTTTTGATGATCAAGATTATGCCGTCTTGGCTGCGATGACGTTGGGAGAAAAGTCGTTTTTATCCAAACAGACCAAGGAAATCTTTTCCATTTCGGGCGCTTCTCATGTTTTGGCTCTGTCTGGTTTGCACCTTAGCATCATCTACGGACTGCTCGTCTTGCTGCTGGGTGGGCGAGGGTTGCGACGTGTTTTCAGTTTTGCTTTCGTGGTGTTGACCGTTTGGGTCTATGTGTTTTTAACGGGAATGTCATCAAGTGTCATGCGTTCGGCCATCATGCTCACCGTTTATTCATTGGTGTCACTGCTCAACCGCGATAAGATGTCGCTCAATGCCCTTTCACTTACGGCCATTGTGATGTTGCTGCTGCATCCGTTGAGCTTATGGGATGTAGGCTTTCAACTGTCTTTTATGGCTGTTGCGGCCATTCTGTTGCTTTATCGACCCATTGAGCGTTGGATGCCTGAAGCCATTCTCGTCAGGTCTGCCGTTGTGGGAAAGTTGTGGGGAATGATGGCTGTATCGTTGGCGGCACAGCTCGGTACGGCTCCATTGGTGGCCTATTATTTCGGCCGTTTTTCGTGTTATTTCCTTCTTACCAACCTGTTGGCCGTCCCACTGACCGTCCTCATCCTCTATACCTCCTGTCTTTTGTTCGCCTTGTCCTTTGCACCGTTGTTGCAAAGCGTCGTGGCTGTCGCGCTAACTTGGATGACCCAAGTCCTGAATCACTATCTGTCGCTCCTCGCAAACTGGCCTGGAGCGAGCGTTGAAGGCATTCACATCAATCTTTGGCAGTTAGCACTCATGTACGTCATCATTGCTTGTGTTTGCTGGGTTGCATCTTATTTACGTCAAGCATACGTTCGTTCGCGCATCATGTAATCAACATTTTTCGTGTTCATTCGGATGCCTCCTGCGTCCCATTGAAATAATCTTCCAGTTCTTTTTCAGCCTGTCCGTGTATGTTGGGCAGATCCTTGATGATGGAACCACTCTCCATCAGTGCCACTCGATTGGATATTTCCACCGTGTGTTGCAGGTTGTGACTGCTCACGAGGATGGTGGCTCCCGTTGTTTGATGATAGTTCAGCAACAGGCGTTTCAAGAAGTTTTGGCTAGAAGGGTCCAGGAAATTGAAAGGTTCATCAAGAATCAGCAGCTTTGGTTGTGCGATGAGAGCGGAGATGATGCCTATTTTTTGCTTGTTTCCGGCTGAGAAATCGCGAATCAATTTCTTCTGACCGAGTATCTCGCCATTCATGAATTTGGACAGTGAAGCCAAGAATGTGGAGAGACGTTCCTTGTCAATGTGATTCACTTTGGCAATGAATTCAAAGTATTCCTCTGGCGTCAAAAAGTCGATGAGGAATCCCTCGTCGATGTAGGCACCCGTATGTTGTTTCCAATCTTCCGATTGGGAAGGGTCTACCGTGAAAACTTCAGCAGCCGGTGTGCCATCCACTGGGGTTTCTGACGCAGGCTCCTGATGCGGGTCGGTGTGTCCGAAAGTGAGTAATACCCGCCCCTCATCGGCCCTCAGCAGGTCGAGCAGCAGCCTGAACAGCGTGGTTTTTCCGGCTCCATTGTTACCTACCAGTCCGAGAATATCCCCATCATGAATCTCGAAGTTGGGGATGTCAACGGCAATTTTCTCGCCAAAAGCTTTCTTTAAGTTGTTGATTTGAATGTTCATGGGTGCAAATGAATCAAAAAAAATGATAGACGGTTGTGCGCCCATTTCTGGTGTGTTTGTGAGCGATTCCAACCATCTATCATTTTCATACGTTGATGTTTATCGAAGATTTCTGCCGTGGCAGTTCTTGAATTTCTTGCCGCTTCCACAGGGACAAGGATCGTTTGGACGCGGCATCTTGTCCTTGATGTACGGCGTACGGTTCACCTGTTGTGCCTGTTCGCGCGTATCTTGATGGGCAGCCGCAGCCTGATTGGGGTCTGTCAGGTCGTCTTTCTGCTCGTTATAGCGTTGACTTCTCTGTGCCGGGGCAGCCTCACGAACCTCCTCCTGCTGCATTTCAGGAATCTGACCGCGCATCAAGATGCTCGTCGTTTGGTTGTTCATGTCGTTAATCATACTGTCCCAGAGCTTCGCACTCTCCAGTTTGAAGATCAGCAGTGGGTCTTTCTGCTCGTACGAAGCATTCTGTACACTGTGGCGAAGTTCGTCCAGTTGTCGCAGATTCTCTTTCCAATTCTCATCAATGATGTGCAGAACGATGCTCTTCTCGAACTGTTTCACGATGTCTTTGGCTTCCGTGTCGTATGCTTCTTTGAGGTTGCAAGAAACCTGGTACACACGCTTTCCGTCGGTAATAGGCACGGCAATGCGCTCAAACCGATCGCCCTGTTCCTCCTGTACCTGCTTGATAACCGGCCAAGCAACCGCTTGTATCCGTTCGGTTTTACGCTTGAAAGCCGCCATCGCATCTTGGAAAGCACGTTCGGCCAAATCTTCGGGATTGCCAGCGTTGAATTCTTCTTCGGTGAACGGACATTCCATCGCCAAGTTCTTCAAGAAGTCTTCCTTGCAACCCACATAATCGTTCGAATTGATGATGTTGACACATCGGTCCCAAATGATGTTAGCGATGTCCATACCGATACGCTCACCCATCAGTGCGTGGCGCCGTTTCTCGTAAATCACGGTGCGCTGTTTGTTCATCACGTCATCGTATTCCAGCAAATGCTTACGAATACCGAAGTTGTTCTCTTCCACTTTCTTCTGCGCGCGCTCGATGCTCTTCGAAATCATCGGGCTCTCAATGCGCTCTCCATCCTTGAATCCCAGACGATCCATCACCGAGGAGATGCGTTCAGAACCAAACAATCGCATCAGTTTATCTTCCAGACTGACGTAGAATACCGAACTACCTGGGTCGCCTTGACGGCCTGCACGACCTCGCAACTGGCGGTCTACACGGCGGCTTTCGTGCCGTTCGGTACCGATAATGGCCAAACCTCCGGCCGCTTTCACTTCGGGCGACAGCTTGATGTCGGTACCACGACCGGCCATGTTGGTGGCGATGGTCACCGCACCTAGGCCGTTCACCGATTGTCCAGCCTGTGCCACGATGTCGGCTTCCTTTTGGTGTAGCTTGGCGTTCAGTACGTTGTGTGGGATTTTTCGCATGTTCAGCATCTTGCTGAGCAACTCAGAAATTTCGACAGACGTGGTACCTACCAAGCACGGACGGCCACTATTGCGCATTTCTTCAATCTCTTCAATCACGGCAGCATACTTCTCACGCGCCGTCTTGTATACGCGGTCGTCCATGTCGTTGCGCTGCACGGGACGGTTGGTCGGTATCTCCACCACGTCCAACTTGTAGATGTCCCAGAACTCGCCCGCTTCGGTAGAGGCAGTACCCGTCATACCAGCCAATTTGTGGTACATGCGGAAGTAGTTCTGCAAGGTGATGGTGGCGAAGGTCTGCGTGGCAGCTTCCACCCTCACATGCTCCTTTGCCTCCACGGCTTGGTGCAGTCCGTCGCTCCAGCGGCGGCCTTCCATGATACGACCGGTCTGCTCGTCAACGATTTTCACCTCACCGTCAATTACCACATACTCGTCGTCTTTGTTGAACATGGTGTACGCCTTCAACAGCTGTTGCAAAGTGTGTACTCGTTCACTCTGCACGCCATAGTGGGTCAGCATTTCGTCTTTCTTGTCCAATCGCTCCTGGTCAGAGAGTGAAGTCTCATTTTCCAGTGCTGAAAGTTCGGCTGTGATGTCAGGCAGCACGAAGAGTTCTTTGTCGTTCACCTGTTTGGAGAGCCATTCGGTGCCTTTGTCCGTCAGGTCGCAGCTGTTGAGTTTCTCGTCCACCACGAAGTACAGCGGCTCCACGGCCTTCGGCATTTCGCGGTTGTTGTTCTGCATGTAGTACTCTTCGGTCTTGAGCATGCCAGCCTTGATGCCTTCTTCCGACAGATATTTGATAAGTGGCTTGTTCTTCGGAAGCGACTTGTATGAACGGTATAAGGCGAGGAATCCCTCCTCAGTCTTCTTCTGGTCTTTGGCTGCCTGGCCCTCTGAAATCAGCTGTTTGGCCTCTGCCAAGAACTGTGTGGCCAGTTTTCGCTGCACGTCAACCAGTCGTTCAACCAGCGGTTGATATTCTTCAAACATCTGGTCGTCACCTTTTGGAACGGGCCCGCTGATAATCAATGGGGTACGAGCGTCGTCAATCAACACCGAGTCTACCTCATCGACGATGGCGTAGTTGTGCGCGCGTTGCACCAAGTCATCTGGCGAAACGGCCATGTTGTCGCGCAGATAGTCGAAACCAAACTCGTTGTTGGTACCAAAAGTGATGTCGGCCAGATAAGCCTTGCGGCGTTCCGGTGAGTTGGGGCGATGCTTGTCGATGCAATCAACGCTCAAGCCATTGAACTCGTAGAGCGGTCCCATCCACTCAGAGTCACGCTTAGCCAAATAGTCGTTCACGGTAACAACGTGTACGCCGTTGCCCGTCAAGGCGTTGAGGAAAACGGGTAGGGTGGCTACCAGCGTTTTACCCTCACCTGTAGCCATCTCGGCTATCTTGCCTTGGTGCAGGGC
This sequence comes from Hoylesella buccalis ATCC 35310, assembly GCF_000177075.1. GTDB lineage: Bacteria > Bacteroidota > Bacteroidia > Bacteroidales > Bacteroidaceae > Prevotella > Prevotella buccalis. The sequence goes on along the minus strand of NZ_ADEG01000118.1, from coordinate 659 downwards.
GATACCGCCGAAGAGCTGAACGTCGTAGTGTACCATTTCCCATTTCAGGTCGTTTCCACCCGCCGTCCAATGGTTGTGATAGATGGCCTTGTCGCCGTCGATGGTCACGAAGTCCTTGCTCGGGTCGGCTGCCAACTCGCGGTCGAAGTCGGTTGCGGTAACGATTGTTTCTTCGTTTTCGGCAAATCTCCGAGCCGTGTCCTTAACGATGCAGAATGCAGTGGGCATCACCTCGTTCAGCGCTTTCTCGTAAATCTCCAGCGCCTCTTTCTCCAACTTGTCTATCTCTTCGAAGATGGGTTCGCGCTCATCGATGGCCGTTTCTTCAATTTTGCCCTTCAGTTCGGCAATCTTGTCTTTTTGTTCTTTGGCGGAGTCTTGTACATACTTCTGTATCTCCTTGGTCTTGGCACGCAGTTCGTCGTTGCTTAGCTTCTGAATGTCGGGATAGGCCTTCTTCACCGTCTCCACGAGCGGTTGTATCAGACGCATGTCTCGGCTTGACTTGTCGCCGAACAATGATTTTAAGAATTTATTGAAATTCATCTTTTATGGTTGTTTTTGTTTATTTCTTATTATATAATGTGTTGCAAAATTACGAATAAAATTTGTTAATTTGCCACTTCTCTTTTAATTATTTGATATTCTTGGCATAAAGC